>NZ_JAKRFC010000003.1:0-459530 GCF_022348205.1 Epibacterium sp. MM17-32
TTCCTGAACCGAGCTCCCTTGCCCTTGCAGCACTTCAACCTGTCGCAGCTTCAGCACGATGTCCTCGGGCTTCTCTCGTTTGCCTGCCATCTCGTCGTCATCCTGAAAACGGGATATTCCTATCCCAAAAGGTGGACCACTTCAGTGGGGGCACCCCAGTGCGGATCTGGCGCGGGCGGATCAATCCTCCAAGTTGCCCACCGCCCGCGCATCATCCACCGAGATCAACACGCTCGCGCTCTATGCCGCGGCGGAGTCGCTCAAGGCGACACCGATGCATCAGAGGTCCGAACAATTCTCAGACCTCGGCGGGCGCATCACAGCGCCCATGTCAGATGCATGGGTCCACGACGAGGCCCTCTGGCAGGTCGATCTGATGGGCATTCAATGCGCCGGCACATCCCGCCAAAGCGCCCTGAGCGACTGGATCAAGACCGCCTCTGCGCGCGTGCCCCGCCGGACCAGCGATGGCCGCCCAGATTGCCCCCACAACGGCCAATCGCCCGCACCGACTTTGGTGCAAGGTGGCCTCAATGGCTAAAGCACTGCGCCGCGCGGTTGCCGCATAGAGCGGCGCTTAGATCGCCGCCCAATGCAAGACACTGAAGCGAGAGAGATTTTATGCCCTTTCAGCAGCTATTCGTAAAGGAAGCGGATATAGCCAAAATGCTGGGCCATGACGTCAAATGGCTGCGCTCGAACAGTGAAACACTCGAACGCCAGTACGGCTTTCCCAAGATTGATCCCGCGATAGGCATGCGCCACCGCGAGGCCGTTGAGGAATGGGCGCGAGAACGCAACGCTAGATCTGCGGCAGCGCGCTCCGGGCGGTTGATGGAAACCAACCATACGGAGAACCACGATGCGTTTTAGAGACTCGCTCTGGGACGACAGCGAACCGGACTATGCCCCGTTCCTGAAGTACCTGAAAGACCGGGACAGCTACCTATGGCGTCCCAGCAAGAAGTATCTCGAAGCAGGATACAATATCAAAACATATAAGCTCGGCGGATCAAAAGGCGACGGGCTTGACCTGGAGCGCGCCGCTCACTGCCGCGCCCTCACTCGCGAGATGCTTGAATGGTTTGACGGCGAAGCTAAAGGCCGCAAGGCAGGCACATGGGGGTGGCTGATTGGCCGTTACCTGTCAGACGAGTTCAGCTCCTTCCATGACGTCTTGCCCCAAACACAGGACAAGTATCGGCAGATGCTGGGATATATCGAGCAGGCAATTGGCAATGTGCTGATCGAGGAGACTGACTATGAGCGGATCATGCGGTGGAAGAAAGCCATGCATGACAAGGGGCGCTCCACCCACTACGTCAAGAAATGGTTCACTCACTGGCGCTTGATCGTCTCCCACGGGATCAAGATCGGTGTAGATCACTGCACCAAGGTGAAAGCGATCCGCGAGGAGGTGCGCATCCAGAACCCCGCCCGCCGATCACGTTACGCCACCCGCGAGCAGATCGAGGCCATCGTGGCCGAGGCCGACCGCATGGGCCGCCCCCACCTCGCACTTGCCATATTGATGCGGTTCGAGTTCATCCTGCGCGGTGTCGACGTGCATGGGCAATGGGTCAAGGCCGACAACCGGCAGGGCGGCATTCGCGACGGCGGGCAGATTTGGGTCGACGGCGTGACGTGGGATATGTTCGATCAGGACGTCACGTCGTTCACCAAGGTTATCAGCAAGACCCGCAAGAGCTTGACCGAACCTTACACCTTCAGCCTGAAGCACACCCCCGAGATCCGGGAGCGCCTGCTTTTGATCCCGCAGGATCAGCGTACCGGCCCGGTAATCACCATGCCAAACGGAAAGCCACCCAAGAATGGCGTCCTGTCCCGCGGATTCAAGGAGGCCCTGCGCGCGGTGAACAAGGCACGTGTCGAAGCTGACCTAGATCCCTTCCCTGATGATCTGCAGATCCGTGACACCCGGTCTGGCGGCATCACCGAAGCAAAGTCTCTGGTGGACCCCACGACCCTGCAGCACGCGGCCCAGCACACTCAAGGCACCACCACCGCGATCTACACCCGTGACCGGTCTGGAGCCGCAAACAACGTGATTCAGGTACGCTCCAAAAGGGGGTGAGAACAGAACGAGTAACAACACGAGTAACAGACGAGTAACGACCGTTTTTCAAGGCAGATCGTTAAGTGGAAAAAATCTTTTATCTTCAGATTGGTACGGGCGGCGGGACTCGAACCCGCACGGCTAAAGCCTGGGGATTTTAAGTTATAGTTGAACGGTTTTAAATCAAACCTCTAGCCGATTTCACTCACACGGACATACCGAAAACAAAGCAAGAATGTGTGAGTCGCGATTTCTATACCGACGCCCACCATGTGGCGCTAACCGCTCTGCTTGGTATGAAAATCATATGCCCCTAAGTTCACTTGCTCTGGGCTTGTGACCCAGACAAAGTTATGGCCTTCGAGCGGGACGAAATCCCGTGCGCCTATTGCCGCGAGAGCGGTGCCCGAACAATGCAGGATGTTTCCCGCGCGTGGCGGAATGCGACTATCACCCTCAACGGCGCGAGAGACGGCAACGGCCTCCCGCTCGACGATTAGTTGCAGTAACCTGCCCGCTTAATCCTTGATCGCGCTGCCGGCGTTTCGAGGTCACGATATCGGCCACCCGAGTACCGCCTGCAGTCCAGAGCGTGACCAGCTCCAATCAACGCGGCGCCGATATCCTCACCATCCGCCAAGCACACCCCTACCCACCGATCATGGGTTCGCTCTCCGTTGAGGTCGCAGGTGATCGATTTCCCGCGCAGGTAGTTGACCATCCAACGTTTGGCGCCCTTCCCCGCAGCTGTCCGCAGCTCAGGAGCATCGACCCCATTGAGGCGCACTGGAGTGCCGTCGACGATAATGGTGTCAGCATCTCGTACATGCAGCGAGGCCGAGAGCGCGGAGGTGGTGCAAAAAATGATCGCAAGAGTGGCGATGGTGCGCAAGATGGCCTCCTATTTGGATTTCCGTAGCCAACGGATCAACGCTGCGGCATCTGGCCCTGCACTCACGCCATACACAACACCAATAGTCGTGAAGATACCTGCCCCGGCAACGCCGCCAAATATACCTCCTACGATGCCTGTTCCTGCCCCGACGAGGAATCCAACGAGGCCAAAACCTAACGCGCCAAGAATTCTATTCTTCATGTCCGCTCCCATGATGAGAAAAGCTCATTGAAGTAAGCTTTCAACCCGCCAAACGATTGCTAATGTCCTGCATCAGTTCTCGAACACCTCGCGCCTCTTGCTGCGCAACATATATCGTGTTCTGATGAAAATAAGCCTTCTCGTGAACTAGTTCTCTGCGGATATCTCTGAAGTGAGCGAGACGCACTTTCAAGCCTTCATCTAAGGCATCAAGAAGCTCAAGTTTGTCCTCATAAGAGCACTTGTCGTATTTGCCAGCCTTTGTCTTGCTAAAGCGCTCAACGATTTCAAGATGCAGCCTCGCGTCCAACCATATTCCCGCGAACACGATATGAACCAAAGCGGCCTTAAAAGATTTCCTCTGAGGATCATATAACTTTATGTAACCATCCCCATCAGGGCGCGGTATGCACCCCGCCTCTTCCAATTCCTTCATCTCGCGAAACGCATTTTCCGCGATTTCGGAATATACAGAGATATTCGATGCTAAGAACGTCACCCCGCCTCCTTCATTAAGCAATGGTGCCAGGTTTTTATCTATGAAATCCAATTAACGCTTCCGGCACTCGGCGCAACGAACTTCACAGTATTGCGCTCAGCCTCGAATAAATTGAGCGCTGCAGTGGCGAACCAAGCCGCTTCCGCCGCATGTTGAGCGGGGAATTTCTCTCCAATACCGCAAAACATGACGGCTTGAACCTTGGTTGCAAAATGCTCGGCGTTCAAACTTGCGTCTTGTTGGACGAGAAGGTCGTCACCATCATACACAGCGTGATGACAGCTTTTGGCAAAGACCAGGGCAAATCGGCGGAACATGTACCATTCATAGAATTCCGCGCCCTCCTCAAGTGACGTAGAATTTAACACCCCATCTAAAAAACCCGGTCCGCTGCAAATGTCGTCGAAGGACAGAGCAATGGTCGCGCCCATTTCAAGCGATAGATCAGGCCGCTTCCCCGCATGAGAAAATGGAACTTTGTTAAGTAGGTACTTGGATGGATCATCCCAATCGACGTTTTTGCTGTTACCAAACCCATCATCCAAAGCCTCTAACACAAGCGCCTTTCCACCTGCATAGAACGTCCCTTGGGCATCGCAATACGCCGAGAATCCAACGATACCACCCAGCCGTGTAGAATCTACTTCAGGCAAATAGGAGAGTTGGCCTCCAATATTCGGTATGTAAACCTGTACTACTCTGTCCACGCTAATAAGAGGCGCAATCGGCAGGGTGATTTCAAACGGTGTAGCATTTCTCATCGAACCACTCATCAATCAGACCGTGCTGCCAGCATACAGCGTAATAAAACACTGCTTCGAAAGCCGTCTTCTCCAAAGTCTTCATAAATCTCAAAGTATTCATCTTGCCGAATATAGAAGTCGCGAACATACGTTTTCGCGGCAGCCAAGTGAAAGTCGGTCTGGTTGAGGGGGGAAGTTTTTGCAAACTGAATCGCAACCGGGAGCGAAGCTCCGGTTTCGAACCGCATGAGTGCGGCGATGGAAGTAACCCGCGCAAAGTGATCACACGCAGCTTCTTGGGACCGGTAACCCTCCCCTTGCGCGTGAGCGCCCCCGAATGAGCACACCAGCCCCACTAGAAACAGTAGCTTTACACCGTTCTTCAAAATACCTGCTCCTTCTCGTGAGGTGCACATGGTTTATTAGACACCCGCCTCTTGCAGTTTCGGCTGTCTTGCTTCGAAGTCAACGGGTGAAAACATGCCGGTGTTGGCCTGCTTGCGCTTTGGGGTGTGGAACAGCTCCATGTAATCGAACACTTCTTGCCTAGCGGCATCGCGCGTCAGATACGGGCGTTACCAGAATGCGTGTTTCGTGGAGATGGTGGGTGGCAGCGAGCGATTGCAAGCCTTATGACTGCTCCGCGCTTAAGGTCGTACGATAGCCGTCACGATCTAAGGAATGAACTGCTCGGCTGATCAACCACTCCCCATCGATATAGGATCGAAACCCACTCGCTTGCAGCCTGGCCTCTGCGACCGCATCGGGGTTGCCCGGCATGGTGAGCGACAGCGTTCGCCCAGCGCGGCCCAAACGTTTCAGCTCTGCGTCTGCGGATCGCTGGGCACTGGCCTTGTCTGGAAAACGCCGCTTCAATCGCGAGATCGGTTCGCCGGCACCCGCCTCGACCTCGACCGGCTTGCCTTCCTTGAGATCCTGCGTCGTGGCAATCACGCGCCCGACCCTTTCGCGCAGGCTGTTTCGGTAACGCCAATCGGTGACCGCTTTCTTGTGGATCTCGACAACCGGCATGGGCTGCCCGGATGCCGTGACGCTCTCGCCACGTCGGGTAAAGATCAGCCGCCCATTGCCGGGCTTTGCTATCGCGTCGAAGTCGCGCGCGATCCTCGAAAGGAGATTGATATCGCTCTCGTCGATTTGATCGACGTGCGGCAAGGCCTCAGGACGCAGACTGTCCGACACCATGGCGTCAAGCCCGTGCTCGCCCGCGATCTTGTCCACCATTGCGCCGATGGTGGTGCCCTCTGGCCAGCTGCGCTTTTTCTGGTCGGTCAGTGCGGTTTTGCCGCTGGTCGTTTCTCCGTTCACGGAGGCGGTGCCCGTGATTGTCACGGCGTCAGGTGGGCCGGAGACTTCGACCGTGTCAGCGATGAACAGGCCCATGTAAGAAAGGCTGAATGGGAAGCCCAACCAGATCTTGATTTCAGCCCCCGCGCGGGGCTCCTGGATCTTTGCAAGATAGCCGGTGTCGCTCAACGTAATCTGCACACTATCAGACTGCACCCCTGCCCCATCTGTGACGCGCAGGCTGACCAGGCGCGGTGCCAGCACGTTGCTAATGTCCTGCCCATCGACGGTAATCCGAAACAATGGCCGGAAATCGATCAATCCCATAGGCGCAGACTCTCCGCTGTTTTTGGTTCTTCGATCACCGGAAGGAGAACCCGCGTACCAACCGGCAAGATCGGCCCAAGCGCCGCGATACCCCGGTTCGCCTCGATCACGATCTCAACCGCGCCGCGGATTCCGGCGTCGTAGTGCCGCCAAACGATCTCGTCGAGGGTTTCCCCCTCTTTAGAAAGGTAGAAGACTGCGGAGCCCACCGTCATACCTCCGAATGCTGATCCCAAATTCCTGCCGCAGGGGCGCGCCTTGCGGCCCAAAGGTACGTTGCCCCTCGCGCACGCTCTCCACCACCCATACGCCCAAGGTGCGGCCTGTGCCTGCCACCAGAGGCAGGGGGATACCGATTGAGGCTTGGCGGCGCATCTTGTCGAGCTGGTCGAGCCCGCCCTTGTGGTGGGGATAGATCACGCCGCGCAGCGAAATCGTGTCCGCGCCAAAGCCGGTGAACTGCAAAGCGTCATGCGCGCCGACGCGTTCTTGCGCGGCCCAGCGATATTCGGTCGACCGCTCGAGGTTCTGATATGCGGCATTGTCGACGCTGAACTGATAAGCGCCCAGCTGCATCATTGTCTCAGCCATCATGTGCCCCCATATTGGCCGTAGTCATGCGGCTGGTCGTAGAGCGCTCCGGCCTGCGCATAGCGCCCGCGCCGTTCCAGTTCATCGATCAGGTTCTGCGGGTTCATCTGGCCCGCATGAATTTGCGCGTGAATGATGACCGGCGCGGGCTGTGCAGGTTGTGCGGCTTGTTGCATGGCAAGTGCCTGCCCGCTCTCCGCTTGCACCTGGACGCGTTGCACCACTGGCGCGACGGTTTGCTGCGCACCCGCAATCGCCTTCTGCAATCCAGCCCCCAATGCATCAAGGACAGGCCCCGCACGGTCCGAAAGCCGCGCCAAACGCTCCGTGGCATTGGCATGGGCCACATAACCGCCCTTTGACGTCCAGATCGTTTCTGGCCCCTGCTCTCCGACCTCCCGAAACCCGCGCCCGATGGTGCCGCCCAGGTAAGAGCCCGAGATTTTCTGCGGCGCTGCTTTCCCGCTACGGGGATTCTGTCGCGGCGAGGTGGTTTCACCGACCTGCGCTGTAGGGCGCTGATCGCCCTGCGGCGATTGCTCTGGACCTCCGACTCCGAATAGGTCGCGCACACCAGTGCTGATGCTGTCTCCGATGCCTTTGACGCCCTCGACAGCACCAGCGCCTTTGTCGCGCAGCCAGGTCAGGCCATCGAGAACCGGCTGCAACTTCCCCATCAGCAGATCAAACTTTTCGACCAGCCAATCGACAACGGCACCGACGGCTTTCTTGACCTCCTGCCATGCGCTCGAGATCCCGCCGGTTGCCCCCAACGCCTCGATAACCGGGCCGATTGTCCCATCATAGCCAGATTGCAGCGCCTTGCCGATCTTGCCAATGGCACCGCCCACGGACTCGCGTGCGGCGTCCCAAGCTTTCGTGATCCCACTGGTAATACCAAGCTTGTCGGTCACAGGCTTAATCACGTTTTCCCATGTGCCGCGGAACACGCTGCCGATGCCGTCGAAAATGTTGGACAAGATCGCTTTGCTACCGGCCCAAACCTCACCGACACCAGCGGCGACGGCATCCATATCACCACGCCAGACACCGGAAACATACTGACCAAAGCCGCCAAAGATCGTTTTGACGGCATCCCAATGCCGCGAGAAAAAGCCGCTCAGCCTATCCCAAGCTGCGGTGATGTGACTGGTGATACCGAGCTTATCGGTGATCGGCTTGATGCCCCGCTCCCAAGCAAACTTGAACACGCTCCCGATTCCGTCGAGCGTGGTGGATAGCAGCGCCTTGCCGCCTTCCCAGGCATCGACAAGCCCTGCGGCGGCGGCATCCATATCGCCGCGCCAGATGCCGGAGACGAACTGGCCAAAGCCGCCAAAGGTGGTTTTCACCCCATCCCAGAGACGCCCGAACCACGGCCCGACGGACTCCCAATTTTCATGGATCAGATAGGCTGCGCCGGCGATCCCGGCGACAGCAAGGCCGATGGGGTTCATGAGCAAGGCTCGCCCGACAGCACGAATACCCGTCTTGACCAGTGCAAGCCCGCCCGCGAACAGTTTCATTGCGCCCGCGCCAGCCGTGCCCCATGGTAGCAAAGCCGCCATGGACACCCCAAGACGTCCAACGGCCCAACCGAAGTTAAGCACGCTCGCGATGGTACGCCCTGCGAGGACCGCGCCAACCACGATGCCGAAGTTCTTCCAGCCCCCGACCATTTCCGCCGTTTTGGAGAGAACGCCCCCGACCGTTCTGGACACCTCGCCCATGCCCTCGGCGACCTGGCCGATCACTGGCAAAGCCGCCTCGAGCCTGGTCGCCGCGGTATCGGCGAACGCCGCCACGTCCTCACGATTGGCCACCGCCCAATCGCTGAACCGCTGCATCGACCGGGTGACGACCGGCATCAGTTCCGCGCCGAAGGTGTTTTTCAGACCCTTGACGGTCAGCTGTGCGTTGAGCTGCGCGTCGGCGAACTTCTCGGCATCGCGTGCGGCTTCCTCGCTTAGCACATAGCCGGTTCGCCGCGCATCCTCGCGCAGCTGCGTCAGAGCGTCGGACCCGTTGCCCAGCATGTTCACCATGCCGATGCCAGAACGGCTGAACAGGGCGGCGGCAATGGCCGCGCGTTCTGCTGGTGCCTCGATCCCTTGCAGTTTGTCTGCGATTGCACTCATGGCGCGCTCTGGCCCCATGGCGATCAGATCGTTTGCGCTCAGCCCGATCTGATCCAGCGCCTTTTTCGCGGCACCGGTGCCCTGCGCGGCCTCGCCCAGGCGCTTCTGCATCGCGGTCAGTGAACTATCGAATGTCGCAGTCGAGATCCCCGACCGTTCCGCCGCATATCGGAACTCTTGCAGCGCCTCGATCCCGATGCCCAGCTTGCCGGCCGTTTTGGCCACCTGGTCACCATAGGCCGCGGTCGAGCTGGTGAGCGTAAACACACCAGCCCCGGCTACCGCGAGGCCCACGCCCACCTGACGGCCCAGGCGCCCGATGCGATGTGTCATTGTGCTGAATGTGTCGCCGACGCGGGCGCTGTCACGCATGGCGCGTTCCCAGCGCCGTTGCTTGCGCACCAGATCCTCGAGCGTCCGCTCGAGCGCCTCATATTCGCGATCAAGATGCGCGACCGACTGCCCCTGTTTGATCAGGGATGACCGCTCACGCGACAGTTCTTTTTGCCGCGCCTTCACATCGCGGATGCTTTGCCCGACCTTGTCAAAGCCGGATCGGACAAAGCCGATGCCTTTGCGGAAGGAGTTTTCGACAACTCCGCCGATGGTGACCGTAGCATTAAGGCGCTGATTTGCCATGGATGTTCCTCAGACCTTCAAGCCACCAGTTCATGCGGCTGACGCTCATCGCGGAGATCTCGGCACAGGACCAGCCCGTTTCCCGCGCGATCAGCAGCGCGCCAAGGCGCGCTGCCTCAGGCGTCACCCATTGAAAAAATCCAGCGCCTCTTGCAGGCGGGTATAATCCCGCATCTTGGCAGAGCGGATTTCGTCCGGCGAAAGACCGGCGAGGTTCGCCAGCAGATTCACCTCATGCCCGGCATTGTCGCCTTTCGCGCTTTGGCGGGCGGCCATATTGTCGCCGACAGTCGGCTCGCGCAGGGTGATTTCCGTGCGCTTTTCACCGCCTACCATGATGCCCTTTGCAAGGGTGACCGTGATCGACTCCTCGTCGCCGTCGACGTTGTGTTTGCAATAGTCTGGGAGTGCAGGGTTTTGCATGGTTTCTCCTTAGATACCCAACGCGGCGCGCTGTTCTGCCAGCTGGTCGACGCCGTCGATGATCCGTTTCATATTGATGACGTCGATATCGCAGACCACGCGGCCCCCGATGGTCTCCTTGAAGGCCTCAAGCGTCATGTTGAACGTCAGGGTGGCCGACTGGCCCGGTGACCAGGTGCCCCGATCCCCCACGATGATCTTGCCGCGCATGTTGTGGATCGCCGGTGTGACCGTGCCATCCTCGCTTTCCAGCGCGCCGCGCGCGGTCACCTGGATCAAACGCCCCGGCGCCACGCCCCAGAGCGCAAGCACGTCGGCGCTGTAATTGCGCAGGACGAACGACGTGGTCATTTTCTCCTGGCCCATGTCGATATCGATGGGGCCATTCATGCCGCCTGCGCGATATTCCTCGGCAGCGATGGACGGGTTCGCGGGGGTATAGTCGCCCAGCTCGCCCGCGAACCCCCGACCGTCAACGAACAGATTGAAGTTTTTCAGGATGTTGCGGATCATGCCAGCGCCTCCGAAATGTAGTCATTCACAAGATGCGAGCGGAACGTCACCCGCTCAGCCGGATAAACGGGCGTGAAGTCGAAGTTGAACCAGACCTGCCCGTTCTGGATGCTCGCGGCGTTGTTGAGATCCGGGTCAGCCCAGCACTCGCCACCCAGCAACGCACCCTGCGCAACCAGGTTTGCGATGAAACCATTCACGCCCTCGACGACGTCCTCGAGGTAGGTCTTTGTAATGCCGCGATCCACCGCCCACAGATGCGCGCGCTGGATGCTCTCGTTCAGAACGTCGGCGGTGCGGCGCACGCACAGGAATTGCCATTTCGGGTCAGACGTCGGAACGCGGTTCCCCCAGAGGCGGTAGCCGTCTTGGCGGATGATAGTTGCAACGTCGTTTTCGTTGAGCAGGTTGGCCCGGCTCGAAATATCGCCCAGCTTGAAATCGACCGGGCGCGAGGTGCCGATGATGCCGAAAATCCCTTTGTTCGACGGGGACACCCAGAACCCTTCGTCGTTGTCGGTGCGCGCAATCACGCCCGCGACGCGTGCAGATGCGGGCTGGTCGACAATATCGCCGGCAGCGTTCAGCACCTTCACCCAGGGGTCGACAACGTAGATGCGGGACGACGTGCCCCAATCGCCGGCATAAAGCTGCGCGGCGGCATCGGTTGTGTTGGGGCCATCGGCGATGACAACGGCAGCCATGCGGTCAGCGAGCCCCTCAAGCTCTGCGACCACGGGGTTCGCGAAATAGGTGCCGGGGTTGCCCTCGTCTTCGGGCCGCTGATGCGTCCAGCCCGGCGCGCAGAGGATGCGCGGCGCATGTCCGACGACACTTTCGGCGCCGACCAGCGCGTGAACGCCCTCGAGCTGCCCGGTGTTCGCATTCACGCCGCCGATGATATTTGCGAGCGTTTCGCCCTCGTCCGCACCCTCTTCGACGCGGACACAGATCACGACAGCGCCCGCCTGATCCATGATCCCATCGAGCGCGCCGGGCAACGTGCCGCCCCCGGTGCCGTCCCCGGTCGTGTCCAGACGTGCCGCCTCGCGACGACTCCCGGCGATCAGAACCGGAGTGTCGAAGGGAAAGGCATCAGCGTCCGCGTCCGGCGCGGTACCTACAATGCCAATGACGCCGGTGCTGATGGTGCGGATCGGGCGCGGACCCGAGTCGATCTCAAGCACTTCGACGCCGTGGAGAAAACCAGCCATTTTGCCCTCGCTGCTAATTGGGTGTTGCAGCGATCATCAACCAAAACAAAGCCCGCGCCCTCTGGCGGATTTCCTGAGGACGCGGGCCGATCTGAAATTGCGGTGTCAGAACCGTTCGATAAGCGGCGGGATTTCAGGCGGCAGCGCAGGCCACGCCGCGTCGCTCATGAAATCCGCGTCGGGATCAGCAGCCAAAGCCTCAAATGCCGCGCGCATGTCAGCCACCCAAGCAAGCGCCAGATGCACGCCATCCAGCACCGTTTTGTCATCATCGGTGCGGTCAGATTCTGCCTTTGCAGAAGTGAGTGCAGCAGCGGTTGCCATGTTCATTTGCGCTTCGGCAGATGCCGCATCATAGATACGGCGGCGGCATTCCGCGCTGACCGCGCCACGGTGCGCATTCAGATTTGCGCCAGCAATGACATTTGCAGGCACGCCAGAACGAACGGCATCCGCCTCGGTCCACCCCTCGTAGCGGCGACCGTCATATTCAAAATCTAGTTTCATCCTCGTCCTCCTTAATTTGCCAGAACGGTGCCGGACACAATTGTGCCGGTGTCATTCAAGGTGGCACCGTTTGCGAAGGTCATGTTGGTGCGCGACACGATTGCAACGCCGCTCGTAGCGTCTGCGATCATTGTCATGTTGCCGTCGACAGCCGTGTCAGACACGAGCATCTGCACCTGCACTCCGTTCGCACAAGTCGCAACACACGCCCCATCCAAACCAGTGACCATGCAATCATCAAGTCGTGCTTTGAGCTTGTGACCATAACCGCAACAAAAGGCAGATTTTTCACTGGTTTGCCAGTTTGTTGCCGTGGGAGGCAACCCATCCAGCATCAGGTCCACATCCCGGATCTGCACTTCGGCATCATAGAGGGCGAACAGTCGATTGCGCGCGGCGTTGCCGTTCGATTTGATGAATGTCGGAAAATGCAATGTCGCACGATTTGCCGCATCACTCTGAAAAATCACATATTTATGGTGCAGGAATACGCGCTCGTCTGTCAGGGAGCAGACCTGACCTGCTGGCAGCGTTACAAAAACGGTTGATCCGCGTGGCGCGTCACTCATCAGGGTTGCAAGGGACGAATAGACGCCGTCGCGCTCATTTGTGGGGTTTGCCTCGGTGGGGTCCCAAGTCGCTTGGAACTGAAACTGCTCGGCGATGAAGCTGCTCATATCCAACAGAACATCATCAACCTTTCCATCAATGGCGTCTCGCACCCCCTCAAAGTAAGATTTCAGATCGGTCGCTGCTGCAATCAGAGCGCTAATTTGTTCGGCACTTGTGGACATTATCTATCTCCTTCACGCCCAGAATGAATTTCGAATGACATCCGCTTGGCGGAGCTGTTCAAGTTGCAGGTGTGCGATTGCAGTCCCGGTGGTGACAGCGAGGTCAAACACCACGTCATCCGGTGCGTTGACGATGACCAGGCCATCCTGCACCCGGGTGAAGCTCAGCACATGGTCGACCAGATAGGTGATCGCTCCGGTCTGGCGTGCCTCCACATCGTTGCCAGCCCAGATTGCGATCAGGTCGCCGTCGGCATCAAAGAACCCCATTTCACGAACGAAAAAGGAAGGGGTCTCCGGCCCGAACTCTGCTTTCACGCGCCAAGCATTGTTCCCGACCATGTGGCGTGTCTCGATGGGTTGCCGCGCCAGCTCGCGCTGCAAGCTGGTCTGGCCAAAGCCTGGGCCATAGTTGCCACCGTTGCCGTCACCCAACGCAATGTGGGTGATTGCGACCTGTGTGCCAGAACCCGCGGCGGCAGTGAGCTTTGCCTCGGCGATATCGGTAAGAAGCGTGGTGGGCATTACGCTACGGCCCTCCTTTGAACGTCGTGAAGCTGTTGACTGATAAGGAAAACGCGTGCGCCTGTTCGAGCGGCGACCGCCAAAGACACCCGCTGCGAACGCGGTCGAGGATCTAACTCCAGAGCTGTAACAGTTCGCACCCTTGGCGCTGTCCGCATGACCAGCTCGGCGCTCGCCGTTGCTGGGCGCGGCTCTGGGTCAGTGTCCAGTCGGTGCGAGTATGCAGGGCGAGAACCGCTGCGGATCTCGCATTCGGACCTGAACCCCTCTCCGATCCTCAAGTCGAAGTGCGACCGCGCAGGCTTTACATGCTCGATCAGGTTCGTGATCCGCGCAAACAGATCGCTGTCGATCTGATATCCGGCATCAAAGATATCTTCGCCAAATGCATCAATGCGGAAGGTATGCGGATCGCCCCCGTATTCAAACCATTCGCTAAGGTCGACATTGAAGCCCAAGGCCCCCAAGGCGCGCTCGACGGCCTGCCTTGTGCCCTTGTGCTGATGAACCTCAAAGCTGCGGCGAATGACCTCGCGTTGCGTTTCCTGGGGCCATTCCGCATCCCAGACGTCGACCGAAAATGCAAAGGCCAACCAGGGCAACAGCTCGACCGGGCAACTCTCCGGGTCCCAGATCGCGCGGAGAAGCACCGGCGGCACCTGCGCCGGTCCCGTCACCGCCTCGAGGGCGCGCTCTGGTGGCGTTGCGTTGTGAGGGAGAAGGCTGTCAGACATTCTGCCCCCCGACGGTTATGTCTATCCCGGTGCAGTGGCTTGCCTGGGTGTCATCAGCGACAAGGTCCGCCACCGGCGAAATCAGCGAGACGTTTTGAACGCCTGGTTGATGCAATGCGGCATACAGCCCCGACAGGGTAACGTCCCGCCCCAGCCTGTGCTGTTCGATGACAAAGGCCTCTGTCGCGGCCTGTGCTGCGGCCAGCACGATCGCGCTGTCTGGCCCCGGGTAGACCGTGAGAACGGCCTCGACCGCATAGGGAAGGATCTGCCCAGATTGAACCGTTACAAGATCCGTCAAAGGACGAACATCATCGGCGTTTACAGCCGCCTCGACGGCGGCGATCAAATCGGCGGAGGGTGTCCCATCACCCTGGCGCGACAGGACAGTGACCAGAACCTCGCCGGGAACGGGACTCAACACACTCGCGTCGGCGACGTCCGGGTCAGCCCCCAGCGCGTGAAACACGTAGGCACCAACAGGCCCTGCGGTGCTCAACCCCTCAAAGGCCAACAGCATGCGACGACGAAAGTCCTCGTCGCTTTCCATGGTCGGCAACACCGGCGGCAGCGCATTCGGATCGCCGGCGTCCAGCACCAGGCGCGCCACGTTGTACCGCGCCGCGATGTGATCGAGATCGGCGCCCTGCGCGTAAGCTGGCATGACAGCCCGCGCAGCGTCGTTGTGTTGCTGCACCGCAAGCATCCGATAATAGGCGGCGATTTCGAGGATCTTGTAAGCCGGGTCGCTCTCGACCAAGGCGTCAAAAGCGGAATCCTTCGCGCGAAGCTCGGCGAGCATAGCCGAAAGCGTGGCCTCATAGTCCACCAGCTCCAACACATCAGGCGGCGGCAACAGAGACAGGTTGATCGCGGTGAAACCTGCCCCCATCACGTCACCTCGAGCCCATCAAGGTTGATTGCCTCGCCGGTTGGCAAATACCGCCCCACCAGATCAATCACCACGTTGCCGGGCTCAGAAACCCCGACGTTGACGCTCTCAAGAGAGAGGCGCGGCTCCCAAGTATCAAGGGCCTCGTACGTCGCTGCCACCATGTCGAGGCGTGTCGCCGCATTCATCGGCGCATCGACGAGACGATATAGTCGGCTGCCGTAGTCGCGCCGCATGACCCGCGTCCCGATGGGGGTGGTAAGGATATCGCGCACAGACTGGCGCAAATGCGTCAGTCCAGAAATGTACTTACCCGTGGTTGCGTCGATGCCAATCATGAGGCGATCTTTACCGAGATCCGCCTCACCCGCCTCTGGCGGTTTTCCGTTATTGCTGTCGATGCCGTAAACCGACACATGTTGGCATCGAACGGCATCACAGTTAGGCAGGCAATATCAGCATGTTCAGTAAATACACAGCGTGCTGAAAGCAGGCCTTTGGTTTGGGTAAGCCCGAAGTCGGTTAAACCGGAAAGTTCTGCCGCGCGACCGTCTTATAGTTATGACCGCCACTAGCCCCAAACTCGGCACTGGTGCTTGGCGCAGCATCCGCCGGATGCGCAGGGATTGCGGAATACGCTAAATCTCTTTGTTGGAGTTTTTTGGAGTCTGGTGGATGTTATCACGAATAAGCATCTGCTCAGAGCCCACTGAGTTCCACGTCAACTATTCGTAGTAAATTTCTTGGGACTGAAAAATTGGCAGAAAAGGGGCCAAGTTTGGTAGCAGGCTTACTCTTGTACTTAAATTCAAGTCGCCCCTCTTGTTGCGGTTTGAATTTCGGGTCTTTCAAGAAGGTCAAATTCCTAACTGGTTCTTCAAAATCCAAATTTGCGGATCTTGATATATATTTTACAGGCGAGAAACTAACCTCATCCGCAAATACATCAGTAAACTTGAGTGCGCCAATAACCCCAGTGTTCAGTAAACACCTGATATACTCTTCAAGGTCGAGAATTTCTACGCAAGCGTCATATCTATATTCTTCCGGCGCATCATAGCACATAGCGCATGCTGCACTATGAAATGGTGGGAGGGAAACACATAAAATATGGGATTCAACGGGTTTGTATTCAATGTGGAACCCGTCCATCTTCAGCCCTTTCGCAGCACCTTCATCTATACGCATGGCCCCTGTTTGATTTATCCGTCGGACAAAGTTAGATCTCTCAAAATCCGCCATTGAACTAAAATCTTTCGGCCCCATACGATTCGTTCCGGTGCCCTCCCCTTTATCAGCAATCCATTCAGCTTCTTCCATTTCCCGAAACTGCTTCATCGTGCCAATACGAACTTTTCCACTCAAAAAACCTGATACATACTTTTTCTTCATAAATTTATAGCAACGAACCCTCTGGTTGTTCATTTTAAAACCTCATTATTTAAAGCCAAAATATACTGTGATTTTTTACTATACTCCAACCTACCGAACACTATGGGTACAGAAAACCCTAAAATTCAAATACCAGAGGTAGCCCGTTAGGCATCCGAAGTCGGTTTCGCTCCGCACACTTTGAATGCGCCTATCATCAAATTTTGCACACGCAGCGAAAGTTCGATCCAACGGGCACCAGTGCGGCATGAATGACGACGGACGAATATGTAACGTATCACCCCCCTGCGAAAACGTCACCTGAACCGCTCGCCACAGATGAACCGCAGCCAATAGGATCGCCGACCCGACCGATTTCCTTGCCTTCAACGTACACCGCCCCCGATCCTGCTGCCAGACTGCCTCCATGGCAAACATTCAGCGGGTTGCAATGCACGGCCCAAGCGTCGCCCTGGCGGTGAACGGGCTTGCCGTTGACGAACACTGTGCCGCTACCTCCGGTGCTGGGACGGGGCGGGAAATCCCCGTGTCCGGTACAGCTATCTCCTTTTCGGGTCACTGCTGGCATTAGTTTAAATCAATCTTGGGGGCTTTGATACGGATTCCGCTCGCGTCGATCTCGATAGATGACGGGCCGACCTGGATCTTAAACAGGCCAGCGCTTGCGGCTGGACCCGCATTGCCATTGCTGAAAGCAGATCCGATTATGATACCCTGCGCAGTATCGCCCGACTCTGACAGAACGATTACCTGTTCACCTGCGCTTGGGGGCGCCCAGACGCTGATCGCAGCCGCTCGAGGGGCAAGCCAGGGCAACCAGCCGCTTTCACTTTCGCCGCCGAAACTGACCTTCGCTCGCGCCGCGCCCGGGTCCAATGCGGTCACGACACCGAAACGCACAATCCCCTCGCGCGCCTGTTCGCTCCTGGCAGCTCCATAGCTCATGGCGCGGCCTCTAAGCTGTCGGAATAGTCGGCCTCATTTCCCGGGCCAATATCCGGCGACCAGCCGACTTTGACCACCTGCGGAACAACGCCCTCGCCCGTCCAGACACTCTCGCCCAAGTCGATCTGTTGATCCCACTCGACCGCCCAGACCTCGAACTTGTCAAATTCAGGGTCGAAGGCATCCGGGCCGATATAGGTCACCTGCGCGGGGCTCACAGCCTGGCCCCACCGCTGCTGATGCACTTTCGCTCCCAATGCAGCGGCAAGTTTGCGCACCTCTCGTTTCACGTCTTCCGCTTTGGAGCCAAGGATTACCCTCGCGACCCATTTGGAAACGAAAGGCGCTTGACCGGTGCCGGGGTCTGCATCCGGATCGCCTTCCATATCGATCAATTCGATCAGAACCGCCGGAACGGATAGCGTTCTGCGATCTTCTTGATAGTCGCCGACGGTCGCGAGAGTCGGAAACCATGCTCCAATTTGCGCGATAATCGCGTCGTGCATCACATCAAGGTCAACAGTTCGGGTCATTTTTTGCCCACTCCGTAAATCGTCCGGGCGCGCACCTCGGCCCGGAAATAGTGGAAAAATACCTCTTCGATGCCATCGAAAACCTCGTCCTCGATGTAGGTCTCTGCTACGTCGTCGATTGGCATTCTGGCCTCTTTGACAGGATAGGCGCGCGATCCGGCACGATGCTTGACCGTTGGTCGGCCCTTGGCGTTCCGACCGATGAAACCGCCCTCAAAATCCTGACCTGCGAAGCTCGCGCCGGTCGCAGTCTTTACAGCCCGACCTTTGAAAGCCGAAACGCGCATATCGTTCAGCCCAAACCACATGCGCACGCTTCCCATGCCGGAATTTCGAGCGAACCGAAAACCAGCCAGGCGGCGGCGCAGCTCTGCGGCAGTGCGCAAGTGAAGTTTGGAGCGCAAACCCTTGCGAGACCGCGCTTTCATGGACTGCGCGGTGCGCCGCAACGCGCGGGAATAAGCTGCGCGCATATCCTTTTCGCTGGCGTCAAACTCGGCAGCGATCCGGTGCAATGCGCTCTGATCGAAGTCAAAGGCAAGCATAAGTCTAATCCGGCACCAGACGCAGCACCGCCAGGCCTGTGCCGTCGGGTTGCGGATAGGTCGCGAGGTAGTAGGCACGACCGGCCACCTCGACGGCATCATGCGGGGCTAAATCCGTGACGTCCAACTCGTTGCAAGTCAGGCGCGGCTCGGAACTGTCAGCCTCATATTCGCCCAGCTGGGCATTGAAATAGGGCTCGTCAAAGATGCCTCGCACCAGACGCGAAACGCCCCCCTGTGGCGTGACGCTCGCCTCGAGGGCAAAATCATCAACTGACAGGAAGGCGTCGGGATTATCCCAGCTCGGCGTTGGCATTAGGCGGGCGCTTTGGCCGCTGCTGCCGTGCCGGCATTGGCTGCGCCGGTCTCTGCGGCCTTCTTGCTGGCTGGTTTCGCCTTCGGCTCGTCGATCTTGCCGCGCTTTTTCAAGCCATACGCTTCACTGTCGGTCAGCTCAACGGTGTCGTCGGGCTTCTTGATCCCCTTATCCCAGACAAACGCGCTGGTGACGGTATAGGTTTTCTTCTGGGGCTTCTTCTGTTCAGCCATGTGTTCAGATCCTTGTTTCGGGTTTGGAGCTGCGGCCCGACCGGACCGCAGCTAAACTAGGTTGAGGGTTAGGTGGCGTCGGTGCCGTAGCAGAGGCCCGCCGGGTGGCGATGCACAAAGTCGACGTCCTGCATGGCAACAATGCGCAGGCGGCCTCGGCGGCTGTGCGTCTTGTCGTCGATGTTGAGATCCAGACCGCCCCACATACCGACGATGACGTTGCTGAAATCACCGTGAAAGACATCGCCGTCGGCAATCTGGTTTGTCACTTCGCCACGATATCCGTTGACGGTGTTGTCGCTCTCCCAGATCGGCGCACCATTGGTACCGCTGAATTTCTGGGTGGATTTGAAGTGACCGCGCATCTTGGCGTTCTGCACATAGGCCATGCTGTTCACATCGGCATTGGCAGCAGAGATATCGCTTTCCATCTGGATCACCTCGGCCCAGGTCGGCATTGCCGATCCACCGCCCGACGCTGCGCCGCCAAAGTCAACGACATTGACGCCATTAGCATTTGCGATCCCCAACGGCTCATCGTTGGTCCCAGACCCATAGAAGCCTGCCAGATCAATAGTGGTAGCAAGAGCCTGCGCCAGATCGCTCCGAACAAGCGCCTCCATATCAATGCTGGCCTGCTGCCGCATCCGGCGCGTCAGCTCTGAATACGCCGCGACCGTCTTCGGCGACAGTTGACGCTGACCAAGCGAAAGCAGATCCTCCGTGGCCTCGGCATCCTCGGTAAGCCAATACCCGGTCGCGCCGCTTTCCTGCGTCGGAATATCGGGGTTGCCCACAAGCCCCATCATAGGGGTTGCGAGCCGCAGCATCGTTGTGCGGTTGCGAAGCATCTGAATAAAGCTCTGCGCAAGCAACGGGTTTGCAATGGCGTTTCCGCCGGTATCTGCTGCGGTTGCGCCACCGGAACCGGTGTTGAGCGGGGCGCGCATCAGCACGTCCATCGGAACCATGATGCCATGAGCATCACGCCCTTGCGCTTCGGCAGCGGCGTCGGAAACCTCGAACTCGAACGCTGCGGCCTCCTGCGCGCTGCGGTCAGACGGGTTCGCCAAGGCGCGAATGGCGCGCATAAACGAAAACTGCTCTGTTTCGCTGTCGGTCAGGCCGATGCCGGAACGTTCGGACAGCTGGCGGTCCTGTGTGCTGCGCTGGTGCAGGTGGTCCAGCAACCGTTCGCGCATGTCGGACACGCCATTGCGCCCGGCGATCATTTCGTTTGCGAGCTCTGGCGCACCGTATTCGCGCCCCAACTCGGTCAGCTCGCGCACGCGGGCCGCTTCCTGTTCCTGGGCGCGCTGCACAATCGCAGTTTCCGCCGCGCCTGCGCGCTCGAGCACCTCGATCACTTCGATGATCTGATCGTTTTCGTCGACCTTTGCCCGGACAAGATTGCCCTCGGCGTCGCGGGTGATGATGGTATTCATCTGTGTTTCCCTTTGTCCTGTATCGTTGGGCTCGGCCACCGCGCCCGCATTCTCTCCGCCAGTTTGCCGGGCTTCTGCACCGCCTGCCTCTGGCGGATTTTCCATTCCCCGACCGATGCCGACGGTCGGATCAGCTGGCACCGGTACGACCGAAATCTCGAACGGCTCCCAGCGCGTGACCGTGACAAGGTTCGGCTGACCTTCCCGAATTTCCTCGCTGATCGTGATCACCCGATAGCCAACCGAGACGTGCTGCCGGATGCCGTCGACGATGTCTTGAAAGATCTCGCTGGCGCGTGTGCTCTTGCCGAACCGCACAACAGCGCGCCCGACGCCGTCGGAATCGACGCGCGCACTTTGCACAACGCCGACCTGATCGTCCCAATTGTGCCCGACCAATACCGCCCCGCCATCGAGCAGACGGTCGAGAACCACCGCCTCGGCGTCATGGGAAAGCACCTCATCACCAAACCAGCGCCGCACCGGCGTCGTGCTTGAGAACGCAAGTTCGACCGTGCGCGCCTCGACGTTGATCTCGCGCACCTCACCCATGCGGCGCATGGCACCGCCTTCGCCCCGCGCGTTGATTTGCTCGGCAGTGACTTCCCGGGTCAAAGACCGCCCGACAACGTCACTCGCCTTTGTCGGGGTCTGGGTCGGCGTCTGGATCGGTTTCTCCGGTGCCGGTTTTGGCTGGCTGTCCACTGCCCTGCCCTCCTTTTGATTTTGCTGTGATCAAGGCCTCGATCACGATTTCGGGGATCTTCGCCTCACGCATCGCCGCGATATCTGCGGCAATCTCGGCATAGACTTCGCGCGGGTCGCGCCCGCGCTCGCGGATCACCTGGCCGCGCGACTTGAACAGATTGTCGACGGCGTCGGTGTCGGCCTTCACGTCTTTTGCGGGATCAATCCACTGCCAGCGGCGCGCTTGGAACGTCACCGCGAGGAATTTCGACCGCTTGCCCGCCGGAAGCGGTGAGCCGTTTTGCAGCGTGATTTTCTGTTGCAACAGCGCATGGGCGAGCCAGCGCTCATATATCGGCAGGGCAAAGGCCTCGATCAGGCTCTCTTGCAGCTCCATCCATTGATCGCGCTCACTCAGAACGCCATGCCGGATGCTCGACAGGTTCACCCCCTCGAGGTCGTTGGCAAGATCGTTGTAGGCAACGCCCAGACCGGTCGCGACACCGCGCAGCATGTGTTTGGAGAACACCTGCATTTCACCGTTCGGATACCCGGTTTCCACCCGTTTCAGGCGGGCGCCCGCTGGCAACTGGTGGTAAACGCCGCTTTCGCTCTCCAGCTCGATATCGACAAGACTGCCGTCTTCGTTCTGAATTTCTTCGTCATCGACGTCCGGGCCCATGCCCTCGTCCCACTCGATTACGCCAACCTTATTTGCGCCTTCCCGGGCATTGTTCAGGGCGCTTTTCTCAAACTCGCCCAGTTGACGCATCCGCAGCAACGCCGTCGCCATCCAGGGCAAGCCACGTTTCTGGCCTACAAAATCCTCTTCAAACCAGTGAATGATTTCATCGGCGGGCACGCGTAGAAACGCCCGGCCGGAATAGTGATAGTCTGCCTGCGACTGATCCAGCGTCGTGAAGTAATAGGCCACCGGTCGGCCCATCTTGGTATATTCGATGCCGGCACGGATAAACCCGCCGCCCGGGCGCCGATCTTCGTCGAAATCCACCGGGCACAGAACCGGATCGAGGACCTGCAACGCAAAGCCCCACGGGCCTGCATCAGCCCCATAGACCATGCGCACCATGAACTCGCCGTCGGTGCAAAGCCCGTTGACGATTGTTTTCTGGATCTGGCGGAAGGTGCGGCGCCCCTTCACATCGCAATTCATGGCTTGGCACCAGGTGCGCCAGGCGGTTTCGATTGCCTTGTTTGCCCCGGCATCTAGGGCACCGCCCAAATCCGAAGCCTGCGCCTGTAGCACAAGCCCCTTCTGCCCGATCAGGTTGCGCCGGGCGCTGGCCTTGAATGCCTTGGCATAATCGTTGTTCGCCGACTGCTCGCGTGACCGCGCCACCAGCACGCGCCAGTTGCGGCGAATGATTTGATCCGCCGGCATTGGCGTATTGG
The DNA here is from genome assembly GCF_022348205.1 of Epibacterium sp. MM17-32. Classification (NCBI taxonomy): domain Bacteria; kingdom Pseudomonadati; phylum Pseudomonadota; class Alphaproteobacteria; order Rhodobacterales; family Roseobacteraceae; genus Epibacterium; species Epibacterium sp. MM17-32. The sequence goes on from NZ_JAKRFC010000003.1 coordinate 22,530, forward strand.
TCCAACCGCTTGTCATGCGGTCGGTCTCTGCGGCGGCGAACATGCGTTGGCCACGTCGCCGCGGCACCGTCAGCATCGGAGGCGGCTTGCGCTCCGGTTCCGGCGCAACAGGGTCTTCTCGTCTGAACAGCCGCCCGATCATGTCAAACGCACCTTGATCATGCGCCCGAAACCACCATATCGCCGCGTCTTCTTGGCTGCCAGCTCTGCGCGATACTGGTGGCGCAACTTCAACAACTCCGACAACGGTGTGCGTTGCAGGGATCGGTTGTTGATGGTGTAGCTCTGCTGGTCGATAGTCGCGCGGTTTTCGATCACCGCCTCGATAGCATCCAGCACCTTGCGCACGTGGTCGCGACCGTCAAAGCCCTGCGCCTGCGCGGCGATATCCTGGCCGATCATAACCTCGCCCTGCGCGATCTGCCGCACATCGCTGCCGTCGGTCGCACGGATCACATAAGCATAGCGCCCCGGTGCCCATTCCTTTGTCACCGTGGCCGCCGCTTCAAACGCATGGGCTGACCCGGTCGCGATGCTGTCCAGGTCAATTGCCCCCGGCCCCCGCAAGAACAGGGTCAAACCCCATTCTGGTGCCGGATAATGCGGCTGCTCGACGACGGCCCGAAAAGTCAGCCCAGCCCCGATTTCGTTTGGAATGTCGCCCACGCTTCGCCCCGCCTAGTGCCTGCGGCGGCGCTTCTTCGCTGCCCAGCCGCGCTTTTTGACAGGTTGCCGAGTTTTAGGCTCTGGTTCCTCTGGCGGATTTCCTTCTGCCGTAGCCTCTGGCGGCGCGACCGGATCGGCGGCGGTGTCTTCGATCTCCGCCTCGATCTCATGGTCCTGCGGATGCAGGGCCTCGACCAGACGTTTCACGTTCGGGCGCAAAATCCGCAGCGCGGCATAGGCATAGACGCGACAATCAAAGGCTTCGTTGCGCGGGCGCACATTGTGCCATTCCCGCACGGCGAACCCCTTCACATAGCGGGTGCGCAGAGCCTCAGCGGTGAACATGTCGAACCACGCCGGATCGCGATGTTCTGGAAAATGGCAGTGACCCGGCCCCGGATCTTTGATCCGCGCCCGCTGGGCAACTACAGCTTTCGCCTCATCAACCCCGACAGAGTGCAGATAGACCGGACGCGTTCCGCGCTGCTTTATTTTCGACGGCGCGGTCACGATAGGACGGCCCCAGCCGCCAACACCCTTGATAGCCCAGACCTTGCGGCCCAGCCGCTTGCGCGCGTAGTCATAGGCCGCTTGCGTGCGCCCGCCCTCACCGCCGGTATCGAGGCACGCCGCAGAGATCCGCAACTCGGCGCCGCTCTCATGTTGCCATGTTTCCGACAGCAGAGCGTCCAGTTCGTCCCATACATCCTGTTGCAGAGGATCGCCCCAGAGCGTCTTGTAATCGACAGACCAGGATTCCTCTCCCAGCCCCCAGGCGACGATTTCCACCTCGAGCCGGTCATTCTGCATGTCGATCCCGGCTGTGAGTACGCCTGCCCCCATCGGCACTGGTGCCGCGAATTTCGTGGCACGAGCCATCAAGACCGACGCCTCGAGCTTGTCGCCCTCTTCTTCCCATGTCTGGGCCAGGGATACGTTCACAAAGGTTTGCAGATCCCCCGCCGCCCTTTTGTCGAGGAAGGATTGCACAATATCCTCGAGCCGCCGAAAGCAGGAATACAGCTCAGACAGATGATAGGACGCATGACCGCGAAACGGCTTCGTCGCAATCCAGCCACCGCCCTCGCGCTCGGCGTTGCGGATAGCCGCGCAGCGCTCGCCGTCGCTCCACACCGTACCGCAACCGTCGGCAGCGCACAGATAGCCGGCTGTTTCGGCGAGGTGCACACCATCGGCATCTTTGGACCAGGTCACCTGCGACCAGTCCAGTTTTTGCAGGTGGCCGCAATGCGGGCAGCACACATAGAAATACCGCTGGTCGCCCTGATCAAACGCCTTTTCGATCCAGCTGCCGCCCTTGATCGTCGGCGTGCTGATTTCCAGCAAGAGCCGCTGATCGCCAAAGGTCGCCGCCCGCTGCCACAACAGGCCGACCGGGTGACCCTCATTGGTCCGGTCATAGCCGTCCGTCTCGTCGCAGACGATAAACGGCGCCGACCGGCCCCGCATGGTCTTGGGCGAACCTGACCAGCTGAACATGAGGAACCCGCCGGGGTAGCTCTTCATTCGCTGATTGTTGACGCCATGCCGCGCCCGGGGCTTGGCGAGCACCTCGGCCAAGCCGTCGTTTTCCTCGACCAGCGGGTTAAATTTGGTCTCGAGCCACGTCGTCAAGTCGCCCTGGCTGGGCTGCATCATCATTTGAGAAACGGGATTGAAGCCGATCCGGAACGCCTGTGCGGCAAGCGCGGTCTGCGTCTTGCCAACCTGCGCGCCCCACATGAGCGAGATCCGATTGCAGCGCGGATCTGCCGTCATGTCGATGACTTCGCGCTGATACGGCGCGTTGTCGAACCGCATCGGCCCCGGCACCGCATTGCCGATGGGAATTTTGATATTCTGTTCGGCCCACTCCGACGGCTTTAGGTCAGGTGGCGGGCGTAGAAACGCCCGGGCGCGCCGGGTGCTGCGGACAAGCGCCCGCGCGTTGGAGAAATCAGCCCGGGCGTTCACTCACTGTTCGCCCCCTCGTCGCCTTCCTCGTTGTCTTCGACCTCAAGATCGGTTTCGTGGATCAGGTCGGAATCCGACAGAACCAAGAGGATCTGATCCACCTCATCGATCAGCACCTCTTTCATTTTGGTCTCGTCGCTCTCGCCGATCAGGCGCCGCGCGGCACGGCTGGGCAGCACATTGCGGAATCCCGCCCGCACTTCGCCAAATGCCTTTGTCATGGCGCGGTCGAATTGCTCGACGGGCACCAGCTCATTGCGCGCCTTCGATAGATCAAGCTCGGCTTGTTCGGTCTCGGCTCTCAGCTTGCGCAGGATCAATTCGTCTTTCGTGACCGGGCCAGCCTCAACAGCCTGTGCGCGAATATCGTCGTCGCGCCAGTTCCTCACCTCGGCAGTGTTGAATTGCCAGGCGCGCCCGCGCGCGCCACGCTGCATCACTGGGCAGCCACGGCGCACCCAATCGTCAATCGTCGGCAGCGACACGCCGTTGATATTGGCGAGGTCCGCCCGGTTTACGACCTGCCCTTTGGATTTCTTATTCTTGTCAGACACTTGAGGCCCTTTCGATAAATTTCGGCCAAACCTCGGCACTGATGCCGACTTTATGTCTCAAAGCGATTTTGTAGTTCTCTCTCAATCGCTTGCGCGATCTATATAATAAACAACCCCATCGCCCGGCGGCACGCACACATAAATTTCGGCGCGTGCGGATACCCACAGACGTCACCACCCGGGGAAGGACCCGCGAAAGGGTCTGGCGATCAGGGCGAACAACCCGGCGCCGATCTGTCCTGGCGTCGGCAACAGCCAGCCCAGCAGGGTCACAAGCAAGAACCACGGCGGCGGATCTTCGCGAACAATGATGGTCTGGACGCTCTCGGTTCTGACGCGGGTGTCACCTGCGCTCTGCTCGACTGTCCGTGCGTTGGTGCCCTCGATCCGTTGATCCGTGACGGTTGTGCGCCCGAGGGTCTGGGCATTGGTGCGCCCGGCCTGGACGTTCGCGGCAATGCTGGGCCCGCCGCCGATTGCCCCGCCCACGACCCCGGCAACCTTGGAGCAAGAGCCCAGAGCCGCGCAAATCAGCAGAAGGGACAGCCAGCGCATCAGGTCAGCCCCTTGAGGCAAAGCGCTTGTTTGCTGTCGGCGCGGCGATTGGCGAGCCCGCGAACGCGCTGGCCACCCGCAATCACCCAGCGGCGCAACTCATCACACGCGGCACGATACCGGCCCGCATTGGCAAGCCGCATCATTGTGGAGCGGCAGACCGACGGAGCACCGACGTTATAGGCCAATTCCAGCATGGAGGCTTGAACGCCTGGCGGGATGTTCGGGTTTGTCATGCAAGGCCGGATCTCGTCATAAAAGGCGCGAACGTCACGCTCGAGTCGGTCGACACAATCGGCCATGGTCGCTGTGTCGCCCATCTGGACGCCATGCGTATCGCCGAAGCAGATCGTCGGCACGCCCACAATATCTCGGTAAGCCTCAAGCCTAACGCCTTCCCATTTAGCGACGAATGGGGTTGCGAGGGCAACGACCAGCGCAGCGGCTCCAAGCCCTGCCGCTGCCCGTGATTGGATTGCACCGCTTGTGTCCCGCCGGAACTCTGCCAACATGTCCGACAGCCCCGCCTGCGCCACCAGACGCGCCGGAATTGCAAGCGCGTTGACCACCAACGTCCCCGCCGCAAATATGACCGGATCGACACCCAACAGGTCCGGCGAAACCAGCGACAGAAACACAGGCACCGCCGACAGAAGACAGGCGAGGACAATCAATCTGATTGACCACGCACTTATCGCGGTTTGTTTCCAGTTTTGAATGAGTTGCATGGCAAAGCTCCTTTCGCCCCAGATCGGGGCATTGCCCCGGTTACCTGCGGTGAAGGATGTCGCGGATCTCGCGCACGTCCGTTCTGACGTCGGCGAGCGCCTCGCGGTCTTCGTCACGCTGCCGGTCGCGGTCCTCCAGCGACCTTTGCAGCATTTCGATTTGCTTCTGATTGGTGAAGATGCGGCGCACCAACCAGATACTGCCGGACGCCACGCCGGTGATCCCGGTCACCGCAAGCCCGGTGGATGCCTGTTCAATGCGTTCGATAAGCGACATGCGCGCGACCCTCTGCCCGTTTTGGACAAGATCTCGCGTTTAGGACGCCGTTTCCTCTGGCGGTTTTACCTTGGCTGTTAGATGACTTTTCCTAATTAAATCTTGGCCCCGTAACAACTCGCTCCCGTGGCCTTATCGCGCGGTCATTAAATGCGTTGCGAGTCGGCGCCTTCAATTCAATGATAAAGTTTTATTCTGAAAACACGCTTCGACACTGAGTACATTCACAGTAGATAGGGAAAGATCGCCTGCCGTAGGTTTCAAAGGGGGCGGCGCCCGCCTCAAATCTGCAAGAGTCGTATAACCGTGGAAGCGAGCCAGAGGCAGCGAGCTTAGGCATACTGGAATGATTAAAGCCCGCTAGGTCATTTATCCCTTTTCAGCTTATGAGGCTCTTCTTCGTTACATGAAAGAAAAACGTGCTTACCTTCTCTTGGATCAACGTAATCTTCTTTCCTAACTACACCTATTTGGAGACTATCGGTCAGAGCAGGAAATTCTTGAAATATGAATATGCGAGTTGATAGAAGGATATCACTCCCCACCCAACACATGTCAGGGCGACTTTCTTCAAAGCTATACCGATTGTGTGCAAAAGCACTGGCACTCGCTTTTAATTGAGTGTGAAAATCCGATGGAACACCTCGCAACCTTTGTTGCTCTCTAAACTCTTTCTGAAATCTGGGCGCATTATCGTAGATGTATTCGATAGATGCCCTGTCAGCGCCTGACAGGTTGTCGAATAGTGTTTTCAGATTGTGACCGGTAGGGAATACACCTTGTTCACGAGCTGCGTGTACGCCCTTCAAGAACAGTTCTAGTGAAAAGGCTTCTAGCATGAAGCATGCGCGATGGTATCGAAGTACATGAGGAAGTTCATAAAATTCAGTACTCTGACCACAAGAGCGAAAAAAACTTACCCGAGCATCAGATAAGCAACGTGAACCTCGAAAATAGTCTTCGGCTGAAGCGATTAAATCAATCGGTTTTGCTTGTGCCGTTCGGTTAGGTGGCATTACAATTCCTTTCTGCAAAATCTATAATTTCTAGCGTAAAGGACTTGGTGCAGCTAGAGCAAGATATTATATGTCGTCTGCAATTATGCATACTGACCTCGACCCCATGTTCCCTTCAGCTTTGGGCTGAGCATGGTGCTCGCCACCCTTTTCTCCATCCGCCGATTGCGAGCGCCACCGTCATCGCGTGACTGCGATCCAGTACCAAACTGAACAAACGCAGCAACCCAAGTCTGCCTGCTGCGCTGAATAACACCACGGCCTAGCTGTTAATCGACTTGAAAACGCCTCCGAACACACCGCCTATGAAATCACCAAATTTGGCGTGATCCCAAGTGCCGCTCTGCGCTTCCTTCAGCGCACTTCGCATCGGGACCAAATCTCCACCAATGTTGATTTGCCTCCCAAGCAAGTACATACCTTTTGCGGAAAGATGGCATCCGACCCAACGCGTAATGCCTTGATATCTATCAACTCGGATAATTTCTTCTTTTATCAACCAATTCATGGAATTGATGAACAGACCAAGTTCCTCTTTGTCGCTGGTGAGATCGTTTCCATTTACGGAAATTGGCTCAATGCCATGAGGCTCGAGCAGTTCCAGGATCTTCCCGATCATCGCCGATTGCGCTTTATAAGGATCTGACAAGATACTACTCCTCTTTGGATCTTCTAAATGACACGATCTGCGCTGCAAAAACCATCCCCGCTATCCACTTGGACAGGCAAGCCAGACCCAACTCGATCCAACACAGGGGAACGCCACTTGTTATTTCGCCGGAGCGAGGCACTGAGGATCTCGCTCGGTGACAAAGACGCGCATGCTAGGCGTTGGAGAGTCCCAAGAACTTCACTTTCACTCAGGCTCCCAGGAAGCACACCTACCCGGCTCTTAGAGATTCCATCCCCATATTTCACCACCCATTCTACCATCAGGGCTCGCTCCTGTTTTTAGGCATTCTCATCGTGCAAGCCCCCTCTTCCATTTTCAACTTTAAAGGGCACTGGGAGAGCATACCAAACCCCTGAGTAGCAGAGGATCTGCCCGCGAAAGCCGAGATAAATGTATGCGCACAAAAAGAGAACTCCGACCAAAGGCTTCCACGAAGCTCATCAGCGAGGTCGAAAACACACACCAAAGAAGCGCCTGGGTCGGCGGTATTCAAGGCGATCCCCCGGGCAAGCATTACCTTAGCTGCGTACATCGGTCCCATTTGCTGCTCCATACTGGAGTGGTTGATCCTCGAGCGTAACCGGACCGCGCCCCATTTCACAGTAGATGCGAACTGGCCTGCGTCGGACAGGCGTAGCAACTTCTCGCCCAAGTCGATGCAGAAACCGCCCACGTCTCGCCCTTCCAGTCCCAGCCAGCGCAGGTGCTACGGCCACGCCCAAATAGGGGATATCCAGGTCGGCGGCACGTTGCATTACAACACAAAAGTCCACAAAAAAAGCAACGCCAGTATGAAGAATTATATTGCAGTGATCTCATTAACCAAGCTTTTTGCGCCAATACGAGGCCTGATCCAGCAACGTCTGCGCGGTCTTGATCTCGATTCCCATCTCCCTCGCGACCTCAGACACAGATGCACCGGCATCCCACTGGCGCAACGCATGATCAGCCATGTACGCCTTGCGCAGCCCGTGACAGCTCGGCAGCTCGAGGATGCAGTTCGCGTGGCTGTGGCTTAGCTTTAGCGCGGCTTCAATGCCGATCATGGATGCGATCCGGTGATCCTCAGGGATGCTTCCCGGGACATAGAGCTGGCGCCGCCATTTGCGCGCGCCCGTTGACCGCGTACCTTCCACCAGGCGCACCGCATTTCGGCGCCCGATAACCTCGGCGATCTCCTGCACGCTGTCGGGTAGCGGCACGCTTCGGCCGCGGCCGGCGGCAAAATCTGCCAGAGGATACCGGACAACGGCAGGCAAATCGGGCTGATACACCGCGGGAACAGATGCAGAAGGTTTCCTCTGCCCAGCGCGTTGCGCCTGATCAAGTAATTTGCGCAGGTTCGCCACTTCGTGTTTCAGATCCTCGACAGTGCCCATAGCTCAACCCTTTGCCCGTGTGACAAGGATCTCCATGCCCTGCGCGGCCAAGATCGCTTTCTTGAGCTTGAACACGTCGGTTTCATGGCCTTTGCGATCCTCGATCACGGTCAAGCCGAGGCGGTTGTCGACATAAACAAAGTCTGCGCGATAGATGCGCTGCTTTGCTCCGCTGTCGGTCATGATCGGACCGTCACGTCCGGTCAGGCCAATATCGACTTGGCGACGCAGGCCGCAGATCTCGCCCGCCTCCTGTAGCAGTTTCAATTCCTGCCAGCGTTGGGCCTCTGTCTTGCTGTCGTGCGTTACGCCGTCTGCCGTTGTGGTCCGTTTGGTGCCGCGCACCCGGCGCTTATCTTCCCCTATCGAGGGGAGTTGGGCCTCCCTGTATTCCTCTGCTGTCATGCGTTCCGTCATTGCGATGCCTTTCTCTTCTTGGCCTCTGCCTCCATTCGCTCTCGAAGGTCCTGCTCGAAGAACTGTGCGAGCGAGATCGTCTGAACCCAACCACCTGTTTTGCCCGTGTCGGTACTGCGCGACCGGCGCGGCAAGCCCATGGCTCCGGCACGTGATCCAATCGCGGAGCGGTGCGAGTATCCGAAATGCTGCGCCATTTCTGTCGAGTTGACCCCGGCGAGCCACATCCGGCGAAACGTCTCGTTGTCACAGAGCTGTTTGCGCACTTTCGCGCGGCTGGGCAGACCAAGTGTGCGCGCCTTGGAGCTAAGCGCCTGTCGCGTCACGCCCAGCGCCCGGGCGATGCGTTCTGTGGGGATATCCTCGCGAGCCCAGAGCGGTGCAAGCGTTTCACGGGTGATAATCTTGAGGGGCTGTGCGGTCATGACGTTCACCCCATGCCTAGGCATTCTTTGTACAGATCGAGTACCGCCTCTTCTTCGGCGATATCGGTTTCGTCGCGCATGCGCAGGGCGATCAGCTTGCGCAGCACCTTGACGTCGTATCCACGCCCCTTGGCCTCTGCCATGACCTCTTTCTGTTGCTCTGCAATGGCCTTCTTCTCTTCGTCCAGGCGCTCGAACCGTTCGACAAACTGGCGCAGCTCTGTCGCATTGGCGCGATAGGCGTTGTCCTCGGCATTCTCCCTGACGGTGCGGTCTTCTGCAGTCTCCCTCATGTGGGTGGCCTTCTGCCCTGCAACCTGGTCAGCAGCCATGGCGAACAGACGCGCCGGAACCTCGGTGGCGACGATCTCACGGCGTCCGACGTGATCAGATGCGGTCACTACGCCCAGCGCCTCGAGCGCCTCTATCAGGCGGGATGCTTTGTTGTACCCAATGGCCAGAGACCGCTGCACATGTGTCGTGCTGGCCTTTTGGTCCTCTATGATGATTTGAGCCGCTTTCGCCAGGAGCGCGAAATCAACCGGGGTCTTTTGTAGTTCCTTGTATGCGTCAGCCACGGCGTTTCCTTTCCTGCTCTGCTTTCAGGAGCTGACCGGCGAACTTGAGCGCGCTTGCCATGTCTCCGGCATGTGGGTGTTGTTGTGGTTTCCGGCTCAACCAGTTCTGCGTTCGATAGGCCGCATAGATCTCGTCGAGCGTGTTGAGCCGCGTCTTGCGCTCGACGGTAGACACCGGGCCTTTGCAGGGTTGCGGTGCACGGATCATGCAATCACCGGCCACAAGGTCGACCGTGACAACCACAGCGCCGAAACGGTGCCCGTGTGTGGCAGGATCAGCGTGCACGCTCATTGCGCCACCTCGAGCATTGCCCGTGCGTCTGCATCGGAGATCCCAAGCCCAGCGCGGCGGCACTCTTCGGCGGTCACTGTACGGGCGGCGAGGCACTTGGTGACCGTGTCGCGGCTGATCTTTCCGAACATGAAATGTCCCGAACCAGCACTGCCAACCTCACGGATCGTCTTGCCCCACTGCTCGGCGAACGCTGCCGCCTCAGCGCTGGGCGTGGATTTCTGGGCCGGGATGTAAGCCCGCCAGAAATCATCCGCGAAGAAACGCTCGCTGCGCCGGATGTACCTCGGATCATTGCCCTGCTGCTCGGCGGCATAGGCGCGGGCAGCGTCGAGGATCTGGTCAGATGTGGCACCGTTGGTCAGGGCCTTGCTGATCGCCTTGTGAGTTGCCTGCGCTGTCCCCAGCTTGGGAAACACGCGCTCGAACTCTCTCAACAAATCATCAGAACAATCATCCAGCGTGGGCGCGGGTTCAGCCGCGCAACTTGTTTGTTTTTCTTTTTGTTTGTTGTTCTTTCTTATGGGGCCGGTTTTTCCGGCGGGCGGGGTCAACCGGCGGGCGGGTTTTTCCGGCTCACGGTGAGAGGGTTTGACCGGCTGCGCACCGGTAGCCGGTTTTTCCGGCTCACGGTAAATACCGCTTTCCCCCGCATCTTGTGGCTCGCTGCCCCCTGCTGACACTTCATCTGGTGCCTGCGGTTCGTCGAACACTTCCCAGATATAGCCTTCCAAGCGCCCGTTTTCGCCGTTCTTGGCATGAACGCGCAGATAGCCTGCCTCGATCACCTCACGGCGGATGCGCTGCCACTTGTCTTTTTTACAGCCCAGGATGCGCTGACATTCGGACACGTAGAACGTCCAGCTATCGCTGCATGACATGATGTAGCAAAGCAGGAGCCGCGCCTCTGGCGAGATCTCCACATCGCGGATCAGAGCGTTCGGGATTGTCGAGAATGCGGTACGGCGGCGAATGCTGACCGATGCCTCTTTCCTGGTCGTCATGACCGCCCCCTGACCTGCGCCCAGATCTGTTCCCAAAACCGAAGGGTGAACACGCGATGATCCCCCGCCGACTGAGGTTTCGGCGGATCTCTCAGGATACCGTGCGTGATCTCTTTCGCGCGCTTGGTTGCGGCGTGCTCGAGGCGAGTGTCGCGCCGCTCCTTTGCAGTCTTTACGGCTGCGCAGGCCTGCTCTCTGGGATTCATGCTCATGCCCTCCCTATGAATTCGGTGCGCCTGTGGTCCTCTGCTGTGAACAGATGCCAGGCGCAGTTGTCTTTTCCGGTGTGTTTGCTGCCCTCGATCCATTTGACCCGCCCGACCGAGACGATCTTGCGGCAATGGCGCAGGTACGGGCGCGCCTGCTGGGTGTGGCTCCAATCCGCATCGAACAGCAGCCACGTCGGGCTGATCTGAACGCAACGCATGATCAGCGGATGCAGGATCTCGCGCGACCACGGCGGGTTGGTAATGATGAAATCCAGCGGGCGCAGCGGGCGTTGCAGCGGTTGCCAACACAGGGCGTCTCCCTGCCGTACGTCCCCGCGCCCTGGATTGATATCGACGGCCTCAGCGCACGTCCCACCGATCCGGCGAAGGTGGTCAACCAGCTTGCCGTTGCCGGCGCAGGGCTCGGCGAACCGAAACCGGGCGGGCAGATGACGTTTAAGGATCGGGACCGCTTCCCAAGGCGTGCGATACAGATCGTTCTTGCGGCGCTTGAAGGAGCTGCGCTTACCCATGGGTGGCACCTCCTGAGAATAGCTGACGGTGACGGGGTGGCCCGCCTCTGGCGCCCGCCCACGCCCCGGTGAACGTGCTTGTCAGGCTCCAATTGACCCTCGGGCCGCGCCGGGTCCTGACGTCAGCACGTTCTTGGTGTTCCGCTGTCCCGTGATGTTCAGCGGGGAAGTATCCCGGCGCGTGTTCGTTGCGCGGTGGGGCTGCAACCCCACCGCGCGCATTCATCCCGCCAACCAGATAGGAGATAGCAGGATGAAAACTGACCATGGACAGATGCAATCTATCCGATAGTCTGTTGATGCGGGCCGCACCTCGCACGCGCGACCCGCTACACCCCTTACTTCCAGAACAAGCAAGGAGCGCATCAGTTATGTTCGAAGACAAAAACGCCGCGTCCGATGAGGGCACCGAAAAACGAGGCTGGGGAACCGAGCAGCCCAAAAAATCGGGAGGCGACAAACCTGAAGGAGACTGAAATTGCAGTCCGATCCCGAGAATTTTGAGTTCAACGCCCTCCGAAACGCTCTTTATCACACGGCAATGCGTAGGACGTTTGAGACCTGGTCCAGATGGCTGAACTTCCTGGTCGTTGTCTTGGGTGCGGCGACGATTTCCGACCTCCTGACGCCTTACGGTATTGAAGCAATCCATCTTGGCGCAGCAACCGCAATCATCGGCGCGCTGCAACTCACGTTCGATTTTGGCGGTCGCGCCAGGCTCCACCAAGTTTTGCAGAGAGACTACTATAAGGCTTTGGCCGACTTTCAGTCGATTGAAGCTCCGACGCCCGCTGACGTTGCAGCAGCGAAAGCAGCACTTTCCACGACAATGGCGGATGAACCTCCAACCATGCGGGCGGTTGACACCAAGGCCTACAACGACGCGCTTGCAGCAACCGGCTATTTTCCGAAAGATCAGCGGCTTCGATTGCCTTGGTGGCAGCTGCCACTGAAGAACCTCATCAGTTTTGATGGGTACGACTACAAAAAAGTCGGCGAGATCGAACAATAGCGTAGCGAGGCGACAAAATCGCCAAGAAAGGACTCCTGAGATGAACTCAACTGCTCGCCAGCAATCTTCTGATCGCGACACATACAAAGATGGCTGGGGGACTAGCCAACCGCAAAAGCCTACCAAAGATGGAGGGAAACCCAACGGCAACTGAAGCCTCACGCCGCCACCTCCGCCGCCTGCCCGAAGAACTCCGGCGCGCCGGGGTCGGTCAGCATGACGAGCAAAGCGATATGGCTGGTTGGGGCTGTGACGGCACCCCACCAGTTCAACGCGGTCTGAAACGACACGTCACAGAACAGCGCAACCTCGCGCGGGCTGTGGAACCGGGCGCGGAAATAGCTCGACCATAGGTCAGGCGCGCTGACCTTTAGGGCGTGCGGGTCAAACTGATTTGACCAAGACTTTTTCCCAGCGCCACGCGCATCATCCCCGCATGGCACATCATTGTTCACAATCAGAGTTAGACGCGGGCGGCTCATGCGGCCACCTCTGGTGCGTCCGCAGGTGCGGGATTGTCGGCCATGTAGCGGCGGATCTTGTCCACGGTGTGAAGCGTTGGGCTGGACTGCCCCGCCTTCCACGCTTTCCACTGGCGCCAATTGGCGCCGATAGCTTGACGCAAGATGTGCTGCGGGCTTCGGCCAACAGCAACCGCATAGGCTGTGATCTCTTCGAGAAACTGTTCCATGCCCCCTTGTGGGGTTTATTTACCCCGCAGGTCAAGGGTGTATTTACGCCATGCACAATGCAGCACAATGGGGTAATTTACCCCTTATGCAAAAAACGTTCAGAGACGCATTCCTTGCGGCCATCAAATCCTCCGGCAAATCGATGCGCCAAGTCGCGCAAGACGCAGGTGTGTCTTACGAGCAGCTCAAAAACCTCGCCCAAGGCAAAAGCAAATCTACCAATGTAGATGATGCAGTTCGCATTGCTGCTTCTTTCGGCACAAACCTAGAGAGCTTTCTTGAAGGGCAAATGATCTCAACCGAGCACCCCACCATTGCTATAGCAGGCAAGGTTGGAGCTGGGGCTCAGGTTCCCGTATTCGATGCCTATCCGAAGGGCGCCGGCCCGCAGGTCGAATGCCCGCCCGGCCTCACCCCTCACAATATTGTGGCAGTCGAGGTTGAAGGCGATAGCATGGAGCCGGTCTATTCCGCTGGTGATCTGCTGTTTTATCGTCGCAACGGCCATGACAGCGTGCCTAGTGACATCATCGGACATCGCTGCGTCTGCGAGGACCTGGACGGTATGGGTTGGGTAAAGCAGGTAAAGGCGGGTGATGAGCCGGGACAGTTCCATTTGATTTCACTAAATCCCGGCGCCAACAACATGTGGAACGTGCAACTACGGTGGGCAGCGCGCGTCCAGTTGCATTGGCCAGCTGATCTTGCCAAAAAGATCTAACGCTTCGTCAGTGCATTAAGAGGCGCAGCAGTGAGGCACAGAAAATGGCATTTGAAAAAACATAGGTGCCGGCGAGATTGATGACCTGACCAGCTCATGAAGTTGGGCGAAAGAGATCGTCGTTAGCGGCCCCAAGCCAAGTGGTCGAAGTGGACGGTACATCGCCTCCTCACATCGGGATGATGGTTCCCATTTTAGTTCCGCCTTTCGCTGTCACATCACGCCAAGCCTAGATCCTTTAGATAAACAAATCGACTCCCCCCTCACCAAGCCAAAGCGTGTGTTGGAGGCGGGAGTAGGATTAGTTCGAAAAACAGAGATATTCAGAAAACCAACAAACTAAGACCGGGAATACAAATCCTGCATCTTTTTTGCCGAGGCCAGAACAGCTTCCAAATTGTATATCTTTATCGCGAGTTGTTTTTGAAAGGAACTCGCAGTACTAGTTTGAACTGCATCAAATAGTTTTTTGTACACCCGACTTACAAAGGCGTGCGCCTTTGGGTCATTCAATCCTCTCAAAATTGGAGAGTTATCGGGGTCTAGACTTCCCTTGATGGATTCAAGCATAGAGATGACTCGATCATCAGCGTTTGGCCCTGCGGCGCTAGTCTCATTTTGAGTTGGTGCGGTTTTAATCATTTGCCTGTAGGGCAAACCACACTGTCGCTTCGTGTAAGCATAAATCTCTCGCTTTGGTTGACTCGCTTCAGCCAAGCCCCTTGGGCGACCTAGGAAATAGGAGGTCACCGGGCCAGACATTGCCAACAGAATAGATCTCACATTCGAGCCCAATTCAACGGATGTAATCCTCTTGTTTGAGAAATGTGAGTAGGTTAGGTGCCGCATGAGATCTACCTCAGCCCGACCATCAACTTGACCGATGTACTTTCTGAAAAGCGAAATCTCTTCATCAAGGTATTGGACCTGATTGAATGGGTGCTTCGTTTTTGAAAGGATATTAGGAAATTGCGAAGATAGTAAGCCACGAAGGATGCCATCCTGCCCTGGCTTTGGGTCAGGCAATGCATTGCTTGTAAGCCCTGTGAAATATTCAACTGTAAGTTTTTGAAAATAAGGATCTCCGATGTATGCATCGGTCAAGCTCAGATTTTTCATGAACGCCCGCTGCTGTCTTTGCTCCCTATTATCAGTGTGAGCGATCCTCTTTGCAGCAGCAGAGTAGTAGCCGACTTCCTGAGTTTCTTGAAGTATCTCCATGTGAATATTGGCGAGCGCATCAAAATTCTGGCCACTGAAAACTATTGTATTATCTAGTTTCATGCCGAGAAATGAAAGGTGAGGAGCTGAAAAAGAAGTGATATCAGAATCCATCAAGCTGAGGATTTTTTGCAGAGCATCATTCTTTTCGTAAATGGTGTTATCCACTAACGTCACGGACTCCTCCAATGAGGCAGCAACAGGAAGTGCCCGGTCTGGTCCGTTCGACGAAGAGTGCATCATCGTGTAGAGCTTGGTGCCCTCCTTTCCGAGTTTTTCTCGAAGCCCCAGATAAATCGCTAAGCTGTCTACACCGCCGGAGAACATCACAGCAGCCTTTTGATCTGGATTGCGTTCAAAAAAGCCGGCAACGCTTTGCATGGTTTCATCCATCGCTTGGTTGAACGATGCTGGTCTCTCTCGTGCATCATTTAGGAAGCTACGAAAAGTGTGAACTCGACTACTATCGGCTACGATGAAAGATCCGGGAGGAACCCTTTGAACATCTTTGAACATTGTGGTCAGAGGCAATTGATTGAAGTTGCTCCTAGGAGCGTAGTCCAAGTAAAAGCTCAGACCACAAGGGTCCATTTGCGGCTCGCTTGGGAGCCTAGAAAGTACCTTAGCGAGGTCAGTACCAGCTGAGATCAATCCATCGCCGTGGTAGAGGTAACCTCCAGAATAAGACGGCGATGTCACTACTCGCAAAACATCGCCATCCGTCGAAATAAGGACATAGTTCCCGACAGAAGTCCTCGCCTCTGATGCAAGGAAGTCGTCCATCGACCATGTATACAACCGTTCAACAAGCTCCTTGGGGCTAGCGTGCATGGGCTCACCGAACACGGTCCATCCACCTTCACGAGGAGCACTTGTTCGCAGGCTAGATCGATCACTCCATACCAGGAAATTGTGAATAGAGTGCATGACTTGTCTCCGGCTGTAAGTTTCACCCGTCGCGTATGCTTTCTTCAAAGCACAAAAGCAAGGTTTCAACGTGGCGACAGGGGTGAACTACCTCCCAGTGTCCAGCTCGCCTGAGTAAATTCGAACCCTGCCAAAGCCTCCAATGGGGTTATTTTACCCTATTATGCTTGACGGGGTATAATTACCCCATTACTGTGACTTCATCAACCGATGGAGGATTGAATGCAAGACATTACCCAGACCGCCCGGCAGATCGCCGGTTCTCCCGAGGATCACCTCGACGAACTTCACCTGTTCACATCCGCATGGGCCACGATGAAGGCTGCGCGCGGCCAAGGGTTCAACCCTGCCCGCCTGCGCCCTCAACATCTGATTGATCGCCCAGCGCCCACGCCCGAACCGACCGATATGGTTCTGGATCGTGTCGGGCAGAAGATCCGTACGATCATGGATGAACGGGGTATCCTGCCGCACCGCCGCCATGCGGCGTAACGCCCGGCGCACCCGAAACGCCCCTCCGTTCTTCGCGGTCAGCGCGGCGCATATCGGACAACCCCCACGGGCACCTCCCGCCCCAACATGAACACCACGCGGCAAGGATTTGAGGATTGGCTTTGCCGCGCATTCCAGAGGTTTCGCACCCGTCTTGCGGTGCGGATCGGGCGCGGGCGGTTCAATCCTCCAAATTGCACGCCGCCCGCGCATTTTCCCGAGAGACAGCATGACACCTTACATCGCCGCTCAGACGCTCAACGCAACGCCCCTACTCGACCGCGCCCGCACGTTTCGTGATCTTGGCGGCAACATCTGGCGCCCTGATCATGACCCGTGGGTTTACGAGGAAATGCTCTGGATGGTGGAGTTGCTCGGCATCCGCGTCGACGCTCCCACTAAGGGCCAGGCGATTTCGCTTTGGATCAAGACGGCCAAAGACCGCGTCACCAAGCGCGCGACCGACGGTCGCCCAGATTGCCCCTTTAACGGCCAATGCCCAGTGCCGGACACGACCCCCGTCGAGGCCTGAAACCTGTCTCCGACCAACTGACGGGGAGTTCTGCCTCCCCGTCCCTTTCTCACACCTTATGGCTTTGGCCTTAGCGCCCGGGGCTGTCTCCGCCACTCACGCAAACAAAAGCGCCCCGGGCAAAATTACAAAGGTGATCCACATGGCAAAGATCCTGATCGGTTGTGAAACCAGCGGCATCGCCCGGCGCGCCTTTGAGGCCCGTGGCCACGATGTATGGTCTTGCGATATTGAAGCGGCAGAGGATGGCTCGAACCGACATATCCGCTGCGACATTCGCGACGGCATCCTTGACGAGGGCTGGGACCTTTTGACCGTGATGCACCCGCCCTGCACGCGCCTTTGCCGCTCTGGTCGCCGCTGGATGAGCGGCCCCGGCAAGTGGACACCGCCCCGTCAGCTCCCCAAGGGAAAGACTTGGCAAGATATGCGCACCGAGTTCGAAGAGGGCGTCAGCATCTTCACAGCTTGTTGGCGCGCTCCCATTGATCGGGTCGCTATCGAAAACCCGGTGATGAACGACCTTGCCAAAGATCGGATGCCCGCCGACTTGCCAGCACCGCACCTTGTGCAGCCGTTCTGGTTCGGCGAGCCGACCTACAAGGCAACGGGATGGTATCTGCGGGGTCTCTCCCCCTTGGTTGCTACTGACCACCTTGTGGAGCCTGAGCGGGGCTCAGAGGCTTGGAAGGAGTGGAGCCGCATCCACCGCCTGCCGCCCAGCGCTGAGCGCGCGCGCCTCAGAAGCCGCTCCTTTCCCGGAATGATGCATGCCGCCGCCCATCAATGGGGCGATGAGGCATCCACACAACACGCCGCAGCCGC
Source organism: Epibacterium sp. MM17-32 (assembly GCF_022348205.1). Classification (NCBI taxonomy): domain Bacteria; kingdom Pseudomonadati; phylum Pseudomonadota; class Alphaproteobacteria; order Rhodobacterales; family Roseobacteraceae; genus Epibacterium; species Epibacterium sp. MM17-32. Next base: position 40,232 of record NZ_JAKRFC010000003.1, read on the forward strand.
GGCTTGAACCGGTCGAAGTCTATGCGATCCGCGTCAACTGAAACGCCTAAGGAGATTTGCCTATGGTAAGCTTTGCACCTGCCGCCCTGCGTGAGGCCAATGCCGCTGCATATCTTGATCTTTCGGTCTCGAAATTCCGCGACCTGGTCAGCAACGGGGCATTGCCGAAACCCGTGCGGCTCGCGGACGGTGTCGAACGCTGGAAGTCTGATGAACTTCTTGCAATCTTAGACGGCACTGCCGCAAGACCTAGCGAGGACTTCGAGCTTTGAAACGGCCCAACAAGCCACGTATCGTCAAACCCGGATTAGTATGGAAGTGGGATACCCGACACTCGATCTGGGTGCCATATTATCGGGTATCACTGACGGAAAACGGCACACGAAAGCAGCGCACGATCAAGTTGAACTGGCAGGGGGATTCAGAGCGTCTCGACTGGCTCTATTGGCAGTGCCGCTCAGGCAAGCACGAAAAACAGACCGCACCGGCCAAATTCACTTGGCGGCAGCTTATCACCGCCTGGCGGGAAGATCCGCGCGTTCAGGGCCGGTTGGCGGATGGGACAAAACGTAGCTATGCGAGAACCATGGAAGCCATTCTTGAGAAGAACGGCAACAAGGATGTGCGCCGCACCACCAGGCAGGCGATCCGTACCGCTCATTCGAAAATGTCGGACACGCCGCGCAAAGCTGACAAGTATCTCCAAACCGTTAGCCTGCTGTGGAACTATGGTGCCGAGAAACTCGATTGGCCATTAGGCGCAAACCCGGCCAAGGGCATCGAACACTTTGGCAAACAGAGCGAATATGAGCCTTGGCCGGAATGGATGGTCGACAAGCTCAAGGATGCGCCGGAGCATGTGCGCACTGCGGCTGAGCTGATCCTCGGGACAGGTCAGCGGCCCAATGCGGCCATTCACATGAAGTTCGCCCATTTCGACGGCGAGTGGATGAGCGTGCTTGATGAGAAGAATGATGAGCGGATCGAGGTCTTTTGCCCGCCAACCTTGCGAGAATTCATCTCGCGCGCCCCGCGCCACGGCGCCTATGTCCTTGCCAAGAACCTAACTGAGCCCCGTGGCTACTGGTCTATCTCCGCAGCTTTTCGCACATGGCGAGATGGCCTCGGCCCCGAGGCGAAGAAGTACGTTCTGCATGGCCTCCGCAAACTCTCGATCATCCGCCTTGCCGAAGCCGGGTGTAGCGATGCCGAAATTCAGGCGGTGACGAACCAGAGCGCTGAGATGGTAGCCTACTATCGATCAAGGGCAAGCCGCAAAGCTCTCTCCCGTGCCGCGCAGGAGCGTCGCAAGTGACTCTCGCGCCGCTGAACAGATCAAAAACAAAACAGGTCTGTGTGAGTCAGGTGTGTGAGCCCGAGAAAATCAGGGTCACAAACCCTGTGCAAACACCGACGATACATTCTTTAAAAACAAATTGGTACGGGCGGCGGGACTCGAACCCGCACGGCTAAAGCCTGGGGATTTTAAGTCCCCTGTGTCTACCATTCCACCACGCCCGCGCGGCTGGACCTTCGGCGTCAAGCTCTACCGTTGCGTGCGGGCGGGTTCAATCGGAATTTCAGGGGTTTGCGATCCGGTCGCAGTCCAGTCCCGGCGCTAGAGCTCGACCGCATCGTCCTCCAGCGGGCCACCCGGGCCCAGAAGATGCCGTTCGGGAAGCCATGGGTTGAGGTCCAGCGCCTTTTGCAGCGCAACTCTGGCCTCGTCGACACGGGACAATCCCAGAAGCGACAGCGCCCGACCGCTCAGCGCCGCAACATGCTGTGGCGACAACGCCAGGGCACGGTTCAGATCCTTCAGGGCGGCGGCAAAATCGCGGCGCAGATAATGCACAAAGGCGCGTTGGTTGTAGCCCTCGGCATAATCCGGACAGTACGCGATCAAGCGATCAAAATCCGACAACGCCCCGAGAAAGTCATAGGCGGAGCGCCGAGTCATACCGCGATCCAGGATCTCTTGCGCGCGGGCGTCCGGCGCATCCGCCCAGTATTCCCACAGTTGATTGCCGATCCGTTGCGCCTCACCTTCACTCTCGGCCGCCTGCACATCCGCCAGCAACGCCGAAATCGCGGACGCATGATCCGGTGCCTCGGGACAGCCCTGCGCGGCCACACCAGACGGAACGGCAAGGCCAACGGCAGCGGAGAACACGAAACGCAAAAACATGTCTATAATGGTGGCACATATTCCGCCGCCGACAAGTTCACATTTGCGCGTGCTACATCGGCCCGAGGCCCGCGTCGTCCTTCACCGCCTGCATCGACATATAGGTCGAGGTGGAGGAAACATGCGGCAAGGAGGAGATCTTTTCGCCCAGCACCGCGCGGAAATCCGACATCGAACGGCAGCGGACTTTCAGCAGATAGTCAAAATGCGAGGCCAGCATATGCACTTCTTCGATCTCTGCCACCTGCACCACCGCGGCGTTGAAGGACGCCAGCGCCGCCTCTCGCGTGTCGGTCAGTTTCACCTCGACAAAGGCGACGTGGTCGAGCCCGAGACGGATCGGATCGATCATAGCGCGATAGCCCTGGATGATGCCTTCGGCCTCCAGCCGTTTCAGCCGCGCCTGGGTGGGCGACTTCGACAGGCCGATGGCCCGGGCAAGATCGGACACGGAACTGCGGCCATTGTGGCTCAGCTCACGCAGAATCGCCTGGTCGAAGCGATCCAGACCGGGGAAGCGCGATTGCATCAAAAACCCTCCGCAAATAAGCGCATTTGGCCTGTACTATCGCGACAATCGGGACAAATGACCAGTAAGAACGCGATACAAGGGTCAAAATCTCTGACGAGGGGGATCAGACATGACACGTGACACTCTTTTGCGCGACCGGATCGATGCCGGCACCTATGCGGATCAGGCTCAGATGCGCGATGCGCTGGTGGCGCAGGCCGCGCTTTCGGAGGCGGATCGCACAGCCATCTGCGCCTCCGCCACACAATTGGTGACGGATATCCGCGGCCATTCCTCGCCTGGGCTGATGGAGGTCTTCCTAGCCGAATACGGCCTGTCGACCGACGAAGGCATTGCGCTGATGTGTCTGGCCGAGGCGCTGCTGCGGGTGCCGGATGCGGACACCATCGACGCTCTGATCGAAGACAAGATCGCGCCCTCCGACTGGGGCAAGCACATGGGCAAATCGACCTCCTCGCTGGTCAATGCCTCCACCTGGGCCCTGATGCTGACCGGCCGGGTGCTCGACGAGGAAAAAAGCCCCGTCGGCGCCCTGCGCGGTGCCATCAAACGTCTGGGCGAGCCGGTAATCCGCACCGCCGTGGGCCGCGCGATGCGCGAAATGGGCCGCCAGTTCGTGCTGGGCGAGACCATCGAAAGCGCCATGAAACGCGCCTCCAACATGGAAGCCAAAGGCTATACCTATTCCTATGACATGCTGGGCGAGGCCGCGCGCACCGAGGCGGATGCGTCGCGCTATCACCTTGCCTATTCCCGCGCCATCTCGGCCATTGCCAGCGCCTGCACCAGCAGCGACATCCGCGAAAACCCCGGCATTTCGGTGAAACTCTCGGCGCTGCACCCGCGCTACGAGATCGCCAAGGAGACCTCGGTCAAGCAACAGCTGGTGCCGCGCCTCAAGGCCCTGGCATTGCTGGCCAAGGCCGCAAAAATGGGCCTCAACATCGACGCCGAAGAGGCCGACCGCCTGTCGATCTCGCTCGAGGTGATCGAGGAGGTGATCTCCGATCCCGCGCTTCATGGCTGGGACGGCTTTGGCGTGGTGGTGCAGGCCTATGGCCCGCGCACCGGGCTGGCGATCGACGCCCTCTACGAGATGGCGGAGAAATACGACCGCCGCTTTATGGTGCGTCTGGTGAAGGGCGCCTATTGGGACACCGAGATCAAGCGCGCGCAGGTCGAGGGCATGGATGGTTTCCCGGTCTTCACCTCCAAGGCGCTCACGGATGTGTCCTACATCGCCAACGCGCGCAAACTCCTGTCGCGCACCGATCGGATCTATCCGCAGTTCGCCACCCACAACGCCCACACCGTCAGCGCCATTTTGCATATGGCCGAGGACGGTCAGGCCTATGAGTTCCAGCGCCTGCATGGCATGGGCGAGACCCTGCACCAGATGGTGATGGACAAGAACAACACCCGCTGCCGCATCTATGCGCCGGTTGGGGCGCACCGCGATCTGCTGGCCTATCTGGTCCGGCGTCTGCTGGAGAACGGCGCCAACTCCTCCTTCGTGAACCAGATCGTCGACGAAGACGTGCCGCCCAGCGATGTTGCAGCGGATCCCTTCCTGCAGATCGACGACCTGAGCACCGACATCCCCACCGGCCCCAACCTGTTCCAGCCGGAGCGTATAAATTCCAAGGGCTTCGACCTGCGCCACGCGCCAACCCTTGCGGCCATTGACGCGGCGCGCGCGCCCTTCCGCAGCGCCACATGGGACGCGGTGCCGCTGATCGCGGGCGAGGCGATGCCGGAAACCCGTGTTGCCGTCACCAACCCCAGCGATCTGAGCGAGATCGGCTCCGTGGCGCAATCGAGCGCCGAGGATGTGGAACTGGCCCTGGCCTCCGCCTCCACCTGGGACGCCCCGGCAGAGGTGCGCGCCGCCGCACTCAACAAGGCCGCTGACCTCTATGAGGCCAACTATGGCGAGCTGTTTGCCCTTCTTGCGCGCGAGGCTGGCAAGACGCAGATGGACGCGGTGGCAGAGCTGCGCGAGGCGGTGGATTTCCTGCGCTACTATGCCGCCCGCATCCCCGACGCCGCCCCGGCCGGGATCTTCACCTGCATTTCGCCGTGGAACTTCCCGTTGGCAATCTTCACCGGTCAGGTCTCGGCTGCGCTGGCGACCGGCAATGCGGTGCTGGCCAAACCCGCCGATCAGACCCCGCTGGTGGCCTTCCGCGCAGTCGAGCTGATGCATGAGGCCGGCGTGCCGCGCGAGGTGCTGCAATTCCTGCCCGGACGCGGCTCCAAGGTCGGCGCCGCCATCACCGGCGATGCGCGTGTGGGTGGCGTCGCCTTCACCGGCTCCACCGCCACCGCCCTGCGCATCCGCGCCGCCATGGCCGAACACTGCGCCCCCGGCACGCCGCTGATTGCGGAGACCGGCGGCTTGAACGCGATGATCGTGGACTCGACTGCGCTGCCTGAACAGGCCGTTCAGGCGGTGATCGAAAGCGCGTTTCAGTCCGCAGGCCAGCGCTGCTCCGCCCTGCGTTGTCTCTATCTGCAAGAGGACGTGGCCGAGGATGTGCTGACCATGCTCAAAGGTGCGATGGAGGTGCTGGATCTTGGCGATCCCTGGGATCTGTCGATCGACAGCGGCCCGGTGATCGACGAAGGCTCGCGCGCCAAGATCCTCGCTCATATCGACCAGGCCCGCAGCGAAGGTCGGGTGCTGAAGGAGATGCAGGCGCCGCAGGGCGGCACCTTCGTCGGCCCGACGCTGATCCAGATCGACGGCATCAGCGACCTGCAGGAGGAGATCTTTGGCCCGGTGCTGCATGTGGCGACCTTCAAGTCGCGCCAGCTGGACGATGTGATCGACGCCATCAACGCCACCGGCTACGGGCTGACCTTCGGGTTGCAGACCCGCATCGATGACCGGGTGCAGCATGTGTGCGACCGTATCCACGCGGGCAACATCTATGTGAACCGCAACCAGATCGGCGCCATCGTTGGCAGCCAGCCCTTTGGCGGCGAGGGGCTTTCCGGCACCGGCCCCAAGGCGGGTGGTCCCCACTACCTGGCGCGGTTCTGCGCAGCGGATCGCCGCCAGAGCGATCAGAGCTGGGAGCAAACCATGGCCGAGATCCCCGGTCAGAGCGGCCAAGCCCGGCATCCGGAGACCACCTCCCTGCCCGGCCCAACCGGCGAATCGAACCGGCTGACGGTGTCGGCACGCCCGCCACTGTTGTGCATGGGCCCGGGCCAGGACGCGGTGGCGGAACAGGCCAAACTGGTCGCGGATCTGGGCGGGACCGCGATCAAGGCAAGCGGCCTCGTGGACCTGCACCGCCTGCAACATATCGGCGGTATCTCCGGCGTGGTGTGGTGGGGCGATGACGCCACGGGACGCGAGATCGAGCAAACCCTTGCCAAGCGTGACGGTCCCATCGTGCCGTTGATCCCCGGCGCACCGGATCGCGCCCGCGTGCTGGCAGAGCGTCATGTCTGTGTCGACACGACGGCTGCGGGGGGCAACGCTGCCCTGCTGGGCGGCAACGCCTGAACCGCACCATTGCCCGGCGCCCCCGACGAGTGACCGAGCAGAGGTTTTGCGCTGCGCTTTTCGCATCGCGGAGGGGCGGCGGCCGCGCCTGCGGCGCGGCCGCCGCCCGGCCCAACGCATCCGGAGGTGGCTTTGCCGCATCCGGATGGGGCGGGAGCGCCCCCGTCCTGTGTGTTTCAGTCACGCGGCAGCTCCGTTTCGGCGCGTCGCGGTCACCTATCGCTTGACCTTCCCCGGCGCAGAGCCCAGCTTCGGCTCATGTTTCCCCTGCGCGACCACAATCCCTCCGGCCGAACCCCTTATGTCGTCTATCTTCTGATGGCCGCCAATATTCTCGGCTATCTCTGGTATTCCACCAGCTTTCCCGGTGATCGTGGGCTGGCGATGTTCTACGGGGCCTTTGCCGCCGTCCCGCGCGAGATCATGTCCGGCGAGGCGCCGCTGACACTGCTGACCTCCATGTTCATCCACGGCGGCGTGATGCATCTGGCGGGCAACATGCTGTTCCTGTGGATCTTTGGCGACAATATGGAAGACGAGATGGGCCATCTGCCATTCCTGCTCTTCTACCTCGTCTCGGGCGTGGGGGCGACGCTGGCCCATGTCGTTTCGGCACCGATGTCCCCGGTGCCTCTGGTGGGCGCATCGGGCGCGATTGCCGGTGTCATGGGCGGCTATCTGCTGCTGTTCCCCAAGGCGCGGGTGGACATCCTGATCATCCTGATCGTGTTCTTCCGCATCATCCCGGTGCCCGCCTTCGTCATGCTGGGTCTCTGGCTCGGGATGCAGTTCCTCGGCGGTCTCAACGCGGATCCAAACCTCGGCGGTGTGGCCTATTGGGCCCACGCGGGTGGCTTCCTGATCGGCCTCGCGCTCACCCTGCCCCTGTGGCTCAAGCGGGGCGGTCCCCGGTTCTGGACCCGAACCGCCGGCCATCCGCCCCACCCGGAGACCCGTTATAGCGTGACCCGCGTCCCGCGCGTGCCGCGGCCCCCTCCGGCGCGCAGACCCGGCCCCTGGGGCAAATGAGCGCCGCGGTTGCCGCGCCATACGACCTCCGTCGGATCCAAGATCGCGGTGCGCGCACGGGGCTGGTGCCTGCCCTTCCGCAATAGGTCTCCGCCCAGGGTTGACGGGCACGCCTTTGTACCAGGCCAACGCAGGACGCAAGACCATCCGCGCAATCTGTGCTATGCTGCCTGAACGACACCGACAAAGCCGAGGCAGCGACAGGCCGGGGACCCCACGCAACGGAGGGAGACCCAGCCTATGATTATGCGTATTTTCCAGGTCGTCACACACCCCGGCAAAGAAGCCGAATTTGCCGAGTTCTTTCACCACACCGCGATCCCGATGATGAAGGCCACCCGAGGGGTCGTCTCCGTCTTTCCCGGCACGGCGCGCCATGACAGCCCGCGGGACTTCAGCCTGGTGATGGTCTGGGAAAGCCTCGATGCGCTCAAGGCGTTTGTCGGCGAGGAGTATGACAGCCCTCACATCGACCCCGCAGAAGCCGACTTGGTACAGTTTCGCACCATCAAACACTATGAATTTGTCGCCACGTGACAGGATCCCATCGACGGGTGACTACAATAGAAAACACCCCGGACCGCAGAGGCAGGCCGGGGCGTATCATGTTTTCGGATCGACCAGGGACGACAGACACCCGGGGCGGATCAACCCGCCCGTCGCGGGTCTCAGCCGCGGATCACCTTGGTGAAATTCTCAAAGATCGGCTCATTCGAACAAATCACCTCACCGCTGTCGAGGATCGTCTTCTCGGGGTCGAGCGCTTCGCAGAGGCCGCCGGCCTCCTTGACGATGATGATGCCCGCAGCCAGATCCCAGCTGTTCAAACGGCGTTCCCAGAACCCTTCGTAGCGCCCCGCAGCCACATAGGCCATGTCGAGCGCCGCCGCGCCCCAGCGCCGCACACCGGCACAGGCGGGCATCAGGCGCGCCAGATCCTGGAGCGTCTCGGGCAGGTCGGCGCGACCGGCAAACGGCAGGCCGGTGGCAAAGATCGACTCGATCATCCGGTGACGTGCAGACACCCGGATGCGGGTCTCGTTCATCCAGGCGCCGGCGCCTTTTTCTGCAAAGAACATCTCGTCCTTGGCGGCATCATAGACCACGCCCGCGACGATCTTGCCCTTGTGTTCCAGCGCGATCGAAATCGCCCAATGCGGCAGGCCGTGCAGAAAGTTGGTGGTGCCATCCAGCGGATCGACAATCCAGCGCCGGGTCGGATCTTCACCGGGGATCTCACCGCCCTCTTCGGCCAGCCAACCATAGGTCGGACGCGCGCCCATCAGCTCGTCCTTGAGGATCTTCTCGGCGGCGATATCGGCGCGGCTCACAAAATCTCCGGCCCCTTTGGTCGAGACTTGCAGGTTCTCGACCTCGCGGAAATCCTTCACCAGGGAGCGGCCAGCCTTGCGGGCGGCCTTGATCATGACGTTGAGATTTGCGCTACCAATCATTGTACGAGGTGTCCTTGCGGGGGGAGATGTCGGTCAAAGGCTGCCCATACACGTCCCGCGCCCAAATGCCAAGGGCGAAACCGGCCTGCGCGGGTGTTCGGGTAAACTGTGGGTCTGCAGACGGGCGCAGGGCCAATGACGCGGCACACTTGCCCGGGCCGTGGCTTGGTCACATACGATGTGACCTGCCCGCGTTCGGCACCCTCCGGGACGCACAACAATTGCCCCATCGATGCAGTAAAAAAGCGCGCCAATTGCAGGGAGATGCCCGCGTGCTGCCCCGTCCCGCGCAGCGTGACGGGCCGAGTGACACTGAACGGTTTCCGATCCTGACGGATCGGACCAACGCGGGCCGGGCCTTGCGGCCCGGCCCGCGAGGCCACCTCAGACACACGAGACCGCCCAAGACTCAAACGTCGATAAAGGCGCCCGCGCCGCGCCAGCGGCGCGCGGCCCAAGGGGGTAAGGGGTCTGGCAAAGCCAGGGCCTGCGACCCGCGCGGGAGCCCGCCGCCCGCTGCAAGCGCATGACCGTGTGGACGCAATGCCTCGCCGCCCCGACAGAAAGCCCCCCTTGTCAGCCATCGCCTTGCCAGCGCACCACAAAGACCTGTTACCGCTGTTGCAGCTTGCGTGCCTCGACCCGCGCCAGGCGGATCAGGTCCTGCATATAGGGCTTGCCCTCATCCTCGCTGCGGATCGCCGCATAGAGCCTGCGAGTGATCCCCTGCGACGTCAGCGGTCGGGTCACATAATCGGAAGAGTATTTCACCTCCCGCACCACCCAGTCGGGCAGCACGGATACGCCGCGATTCGACGCCACCAGCAGCAGGATCACGGCGGTCAGCTCCACCTTGCGGATGCTGGCCGGCTCCACCCCCGCGGGGATCAGCAGCTGGCTGAACACATCCAGACGGGTGCGTTCCACCGGATAGGTGATCAGCACCTGGCCCCGGAAATCCTCCGCCTCGATATGGGGTTTCGCCGCCAGCGGATGCTGCGCCGAGGCGACAAAGACGGGGTTGTAATCAAACAGTTCGATAAAGGTGATCCCCGTCATTTCCTCCGGATCGGAGGACACCACCAGATCCACCTCTTCGCGCATCAGCGCGGGCATCGCCTCGAACGCAAGCCCCGGGCGGATGTCCACATCCACATCGCCCCAGCTCTTGCGGAACCCTTCCAGCACCGGAAACAGCCACTCGAAACAGGCGTGACACTCGATCGCGATATGCAGCCGCCCCGCCTCCCCATCGCGAAGCGCGGTGAACTCCGCCTGGGCCGCCTCCACCTGCGGCAGGATCTGCTCTGCCAGACGCAGCAGACGCATGCCCGCCGCCGACAGCTTCATCGGCTTGGATCGGCGTTGGAACAACTCCACCCCCGCCTGCTCTTCCAGCCCCTTGATCTGGTGACTGAGCGCGCTTTGGGTGATGTTGAGCTGATCGGCGGCCCGCGCCAGACCGCCTGCCTCATGGATCGCCTTGATGGTGCGAAGATGCCGGAACTCGATGTGCATCCTACGATGATCCTCATGTTGTTCTTGAGAAATATGAATTTGATTCATTGATAGCCCTCATGTGACAAGGGGTCAAATACGGTGCGACCGTTTCGGCAACGAATGCGACACCTGACACCACAGATGGGGCACATCGCGGCCCAAACGCCCTGCGCACAGCGCTCCGAGGAGACCAAGACAGTGACACAATCCAACACCACCCCCGAGATTTCCTTCGAGTTCTTTCCGCCCAAGAATCTGGAAGCCTCCTTTCGCCTTTGGGATACGGTTCAATCCCTGGCGCCGCTGGCGCCGCGCTTTGTCTCCGTCACCTACGGGGCCGGTGGCACCACCCGTGAACTGACCCGCGATGCGGTGACCACGTTGCACAAGAATTCCGGCCTCAAGGTCGCCGCGCATCTGACCTGCGTCTCGGCGACCCGGGCCGAGACGCTGGCCATCGCGGATCAATATGCCGAGGCCGGGATCACCGACATCGTGGCGCTGCGGGGCGACCCGCCCAAGGATCAGGGCCGCTTTGCCCCGACGCCGGAGGGGTTTGCCTCCTCCGTGGAGCTGATCGAGGCGCTGGCCGCCAAGGGCACCTTTAACCTGCGGGTGGGCGCCTATCCTGAAAGCCACCCGGAGGCCGCCAGTCAGCAGGCCAATGTCGACTGGCTGAAACGCAAGCTGGACGCAGGTGCCGATGAGGCGCTGACCCAGTTCTTCTTCGAGGCGGAGAGCTTCTTCCGCTTTCGCGACACCTGCGCCAAGGCGGGGATCGACACGGATCGCATCACCCCCGGTATTCTGCCGATCGAGAACTGGTCCGGTGTGCGCCGCTTTGCCGAGGCCTGCGGCACCCATGTGCCGGACTGGCTGGATGCGGCCTTTGAAAAGGCCCAGCGCGACGATCGCTGCGATCTGCTGGCGACCGCCCTGTGCACCGAACTCTGCACGGAGTTGCTGGACGGCGGCGTGAAGAAACTGCATTTCTATACGCTGAACCGGCCGGAACTGACGCGCGATGTCTGCCATGCGCTGGGGGTGACATCGAAAGTCCGCCTCCAGAACGTCGCCTAACCCCGGCGGCGAAACGCAGACTGCATCCACGAGGCCCGGACATGGCCCCACCAGAACAGGCGTCCCGCGCCATCGTGATCGAGGCGGGGCTGCGGCCCGAGCACCGGGCCCTTGCGGCAGAGGGCTATTGGCAGGCCTTTGCGCGCAAGCTGTGCTATCCGCTGGGGCCGAAGCACAAGGCCATCGCCTTCTTTGACCGGGTGATCCAGCCGGATCATGCGATCAGTGCGCTGTCGCCCAACGGTGACTTTCTCGGCGCGGCCGGCTTCAAATCCCCCGCCGGCAGTTTCATCGGCGGCAGCTTCCGGGATCTGGCGGCGGTCTACGGGACGCTCGGTGCGGCCTGGCGCGGCGGGCTTGTCAGCTGCCTGGAACGCGACTGCGAGGCAGGCACCTTGCTGATGGACGGGATTTTTGTCGCGCCGGAGGCCCGGGGCTGCGGGGTTGGTACTGCCTTGCTGCACGCGATCCTGCGCCACGCAGAAGCAACCGGACTGACGCGGGTCCGGCTGGATGTGATCGACACCAACCCGCGTGCCCGCGCGCTGTATGAACGCGAGGGGTTTATTGCGCAGCGCGAACAGGCGCTTGGCCTTCTTGCGCCGGTCTTTGGCTTTTCCAGCGCCACTGAAATGGTCAGGGCGCTGCCCCGATAGCATCACGCCCCGGGCACAACCGCCTGTCCCGCAGCGCTAATGCGGGCGGTGGCGCATGAACAGACTCAGCAGGTTGGCAGAGCGGCGCCCCCGGTCCGCGCCATGCACACTGGGATGGATTCTCTCGCTCGGATCCTGCCCCACCTTGCGGCGGCTGCGCATGAGAAAGATCTTGCCCCAGCCCGACCAGGTGCCCACCGAGGGCGCATCCGGATCCACCGGAAAGCGCATGCGCCAGTCGCGCGGCAGCGGCAGACCGCACATCTCCGCCCGTTCCAGCATCCAGACCAGAGATATATTGGCCAGCGGGCGGGCCTCTTCGAACCCTCCCAGCTGGCCACCAACATCGCCATGCGCGCCCCGGAACCAGACCTGTTCCAGCTGGCCGGTATAGTCCGGTGTGCTCTCCCACAGGACCGGCGTGTAGACCTCTCGGGTCTCATCCAGGGCCAGAGCCTGGAACCCCGCTTTCACATGCGAGCCCAGACGGTGGTCATGAAACGCATGGCGCACCTCGGCCCAGCGCCACAGGATCGGCAACCGCAGGCCCAGCGCCTTGACCGTATCCCAGACGCCGACCATCTCCACATCGACCGCGTCATGGCAATGCGCCCGCATGAAGGCGGCGCGCACCTCGCTGCCGCTGCCCAGCTGATAATGACGATAGGCGGTGCGAATGTGGCGCACGGTGGCGTGTTCGGTCTTCAGCAGGCCGACCGCCCCCAGCATGCCCGCCAGCGAGCGCACCGCATAGGCGCCGCGGGAATAGCCGATCAGAAAGATCTTGTCCCCGGGGCGATAGCGCGAGGCCAGATAGCCATAGGCGCGGCGGATCTTGCGGTTGATGCCGCGCCCCACCATGACATCGGCGGTCTTGTTCCAGCCGGTCCATTGCACCCCGGCCTCGTAGTAGACCGACACCTGCGGTCCCATTTCCTTGCACAGACGGTAGGCGGTGCCGGCGTGGGTTTCCTGGCCGGGCTCCAGCGTCGACATGGTGCCGTCAAGGATGATGACATGACACAGCGGGCCGCGGGTCGCGGTTTCCGAGGATTGTGCGGACAGCAGGCGCGGCCGCCCGAACAATCCCAGAACTGATTTACTCAGCCGCTTGAGGAACATCCCTGATCAACTCCCATAGTTTGACCGGCGTGAACGGCATGTCCACCTGCCGGATGCCCTGATCCCAGAGCGCATCCTGAACCGCATTGGCCACCGCTGCCAGCGCGCCGACGGTGCCCGCCTCGCCACAGCCCTTCATGCCCATCGGGTTCTGGGTCGAGGGCACCGGTTCGGACGTAAAGCCGACCCAGGGCATATCCTCGGCCCGGGGCATGGCGTAGTCCATGAACGTTGCCGTGAGCAATTGGCCATCGGCGTCATAGACCACATGTTCGAGCATCGCCTGCCCGAGCCCCTGTGCGACCCCGCCATGAACCTGACCTTCGGCGAGCATCGGGTTGATCAGATTACCAAAGTCATCGACCACCGTATAGCGGTCCACACGCGATTGTCCGGTCGCTGTGTCAATCACGACCTCCGCGAGGTGGGCCCCATTGGGGAAAGACCGCCCCGGCAAAGACGCCTCCGCCTGATGGCGCAGCAGATCCGTGCGGCCCCTGTCGCGCGCAAGATCCGCCGCCTCCAGCACCGTCGGCGTGAGGTTCGATCCCGGTGCGCGGAAGGTCTCGCCGTCAAAGTCGACAGCCTCCTCGTCGACGCCCATTTCCTCGGCCAGGAAAGGGGTGAAGGCCGCGACCATCTTGTCGACCGTGGCCAGGGTTGCATTGGCCTGCGTGGTGACGGAGCGAGAGCCGCCGGTGCCGCCGCCCTTGGCAATGCGGTCACTGTCGCCCTGGATGACCTTGATCGCGCTGACGGGGATGCCGGTCTGGTCCGCAAGGAACGAGGCAAAGACAGTCTCGTGCCCTTGTCCGTTGCTTTGCGTGCCCACGTAGATGTTCACCCGGCCGTCCTCCAGAAATTCGACGTCTGCGGTTTCTGAAGGATCGCCCAAAATACTTTCGATATAGTAACACAGGCCCGCGCCCCGGTAACGTCCCTCTGCCGCATCCGCCGCGCGACGCGCTTCGAACCCGGCCAGATCGGCCTGCTGCACCAGCCGGTCCAGCACCAGGTTGAAGTCGCCCACGTCGTAGGTTTCATCGGTGACGGTCTTGTAAGGGAACTTTTGCGGGGCGATGAAATTCCTGCGCCGCAGCTCCAGCGGATCAACACCAAGATCCCGCGCCGCCCGGTCCATCACCCGCTCCAGCACATAGATCGCCTCGGGCCGCCCGGCGCCGCGATAGGCATCCACCTGCGTGGTGTTGGTATAGATGCCGTCGACCTCCAGCCAGGCGGTCTGAATGTCGTAAACCCCGGCCAGAACACGGGAAAACAGCTGCGTCTGGATCGGCTGGCCAAAGTGGGAGTTATAGGCGCCAAGGTTGCACTGCGTGTGCACCCGGTAGGCGGTGATCTTGAGATCTTCGTCAAAGGCAAGCTCGGCCAGCGAGGTCAGGTCCCGGCCGCCATTGTCGCTCAGCATCGCCTCGGTGCGGTCCGACATCCAGCCGACCGGACGCTCCAGCACCCGCGCAGCATGGGCGACGGCGAAATACTCCGGATAGGGCATCGCCTTCATGCCAAAGCCGCCGCCGACATCCGGCGTCACCACTTGGATGTCAGCCTCGGAGAGGTGCAGCTTCTTTGCAAGCTGCTCCTTCATGCCCCAGACCCCCTGACCGCCAAAGTGGAACTGCAACCGGCCCTCCGCCCAGGTTGCATGACAGCCACGTGGCTCCATCGCGTTCACGATGACCCGGTTGTCCGCCACCTGCAGGCGGACGGTATGAGCAGCCGCGTCAAAAGCCGCCTCCGTCGCCGCCTTGTCGCCCAGCCCCCAGTTGAAGGCCCGGTTGTCCGGTGCTTCGGGATGGATCTGCGGCCCTCCCACGGCGAGGTCCAGCTTCACGTCAAGATCGTCATAGTCCAACGCGATCATCTCGGCGGCGTCGCGCGCTTGATCCAGGGTGTCGGCGATGACAACCGCCACGGGCTCGCCCACATAGCGCAGGCGGCTGCCGGCCAGCACCGGGCGTTCCGGCGCGGCCCCCTTGCTGCCGTCGATGTTCTTGATCACGGTTCCGTCCAGACGGGCCTCGATTCCGGCCTCCACCAGATCCGCCTGGGTCAGAACCAGATGCACCCCGTCGGCCGCGCGGGTGTCCTCGACGTCGAGCGTGGTGATCTCGCCATGCGCCACCGGGCTGCGAAACACATAGGCCCGCAACGCCCCTTGCGGCATTGTATCCTCGATATAGCGCCCCTGCCCGGTCAACAGACGCTGATCCTCGACCCGCGCAAGGGGTTGGCTCTTCCCGAATTTCTCGACGCGTTGGTTCATCAGATGGTTTCCTCTGCCTGCGCTTAGCTCAGGCGGAGCCTAATGCGCCCGACAGGCTTGTCCAGTGATCCCGGACCATGGCGCGGAGAAAATTCTCACCACCCCGTGAAGCGCCCCTTTGACACGCCCGGGCCGCCCGCCGCGCCCAGCCCCCTCTGATCGGCCCCTGTGATCGGCCTCTGTGACCGGCCTCTGTCAGAGGGATTGCGCTGCGCGATGCGCATCGCGGTGGCGCGGGCGCCGTGCCCACAGGGCACGGCGCCCGCTCGGCCCAACGCTTTGCGAGGTCCCGCAGGGGCATCGCCAAAGGGGCGGGAGCTCCCCCTCCCCCGGCGCGCCCGGCCTTGCGCACCGTCAGGGGCGTTGACAGAGGCCACGACAGGCTCCAAGGCCGCATCGCCTGGCCGTTCAGGCTTTGCCGCTGGGCGCGCCCCCGTTGCCCTCGCTCCCGCCGCTAAATCCAGCGTTTTTCCACAAAAAAATCCCGGACCTCGTGTACCCGGTCAGGTTCGCGGGGTGCGCGTCAGACCTGACCGGGCACGGAAGCCGGGACTTGAAAGAAGGGGGACGCGGTGGGGTGGTGGGTGAGGTGGGGTGCGTCCCTTGCAGACCTTTATTTCAAATAAGACTTAATAGCGGGTTATCATCCCCGGCCCGATCCGCGCGACCCGCGAATTTTCCACGCCGGTTCGGCACTTCCCCTTTGTGGCCGCATTCGGTATTGGGGGAGCAAATGCGGGTCTCAACCCGCCACCTGAGATCAAGAGACGCGACGGACGGGGCATCTGACATGGCACTGGAAAAGACCTTCAACGCAGCCGAGGCGGAGAGCCGCCTGTTTGACGCCTGGGAAAAGGCGGGCTGCTTCACCGCGGGCGCAAATGCCAAGCCCGGCGCCTCCACCTATTGCGTCATGATCCCGCCCCCGAACGTCACCGGCGTCCTGCACATGGGCCATGCCTTCAACAACACGTTGCAGGACATCCTGATCCGCTGGAAACGCATGCAGGGCTTCGACACCCTCTGGCAGCCCGGCACCGACCACGCCGGCATCGCCACCCAGATGGTGGTGGAGCGCAAACTGGCGGAAACCCAGCAACCCTCGCGCACCGAGCTTGGCCGCGAGAAGTTCCTCGAAAAAGTCTGGGAATGGAAAGAACAGTCCGGCGGCACCATCATCAATCAGCTCAAGCGCCTCGGCGCATCCTGTGACTATGGTCGCACCGCCTTCACCATGGCGGGCGCGGCGGGCGACACCCGCACCGGGCATGAGAACTCGCCCAACTTCCACGATGCCGTCATCAAGGTCTTTGTCGAGATGTACAACAAGGGCCTGATCTACCGCGGCAAGCGGCTGGTCAACTGGGACCCGCATTTCGAGACCGCGATTTCCGACCTTGAGGTGGAGAATATCGAGGTCGCCGGCCACATGTGGCACTTCAAATATCCGCTGGCGGGCGGGGAGACCTACACCTACGTCGAGAAGGACGAGGACGGCAACGTCACCCTCGAGGAAGAGCGCGACTATATCTCCATCGCCACCACCCGGCCCGAAACCATGCTGGGCGACGGCGCGGTTGCCGTGCACCCGTCGGACGAGCGTTACGCGCCTATCGTCGGCAAGCTGGTGGAAATCCCGGTCGGCCCCAGGGAACACCGCCGCCTGATCCCGATCATCACCGATGAATATCCGGACAAGGACTTTGGCTCGGGCGCGGTGAAGATCACCGGCGCGCATGACTTCAATGACTATCAGGTCGCCAAACGCGGCGGCATCCCGATGTATCGCCTGATGGACATGAAGGGCGCGATGCGCGCTGATGGTGCCCCCTATGCCGAGGACGCCGCCAAGGCGCAGGCCTATGCCAAGGGCGCTGCCTTCACCGAGAATGAGGTGGATGCCATCAACCTGGTGCCCGATCACCTGCGCGGGTTGGATCGGTTCGAGGCGCGCAAGCTGGTGGTGCAGGAAATCACCGACGAGGGCCTCGCCGTCATGCAGACCATCACCTCAAAGGTGAAGGATGAGGACGGTAACGAGACCGAGGTCACGCAAACTGTCCCTCTGGTCGAGAACAAGCCAATCATGCAGCCCTTTGGCGACCGCTCCAAAGTGGTGATTGAGCCGATGCTGACCGACCAGTGGTTCGTCGACGCCGAAAAGGTCGTCGGCCCGGCGCTCGATGCCGTGCGCGATGGCGATGTGAAGATCCTGCCGGAGTCGGGCGAGAAGACCTATTTCCACTGGCTCGAAAACATCGAGCCCTGGTGCATCTCGCGCCAGCTGTGGTGGGGTCACCAGATCCCGGTCTGGTACGTCCCGGGCGAGGACGACTGGTATCCGATCTGTGCCGCGACCGAAGAGGAAGCGCTTGAAAAAGCCCGCCTGCAATCCGCCGAGGGCACCGAATTCCGCATTGTTGCAGATCAGCAGGAAGCGGTCGAAATCCTCGCCGAACAGCGCAAGCTGATGGATGTGCGCACCGAAGGCACCATCCGGAGCTTTGAGGGGCCGATGCAGGTGCCGATGTTCCGCGACCCCGACGTACTGGACACCTGGTTCTCTTCCGGCCTCTGGCCGATCGGCACGCTGGGCTGGCCGGAATGGACCGAGGAGACCTCGAAATACTTCCCGACCTCGACCCTGGTCACCGGTCAGGACATCCTGTTCTTCTGGGTTGCCCGGATGATGATGATGCAGCTGGCGGTTCTGGACGAAGACCTGCCGGTGCAGGAACGCATCCCGTTTGACACCGTCTACCTGCATGGCCTCGTGCGCGACGCCAAGGGCAAGAAGATGTCGAAATCCACCGGCAATGTGGTCGACCCGCTCGAGATCATCGAAGAATACGGCGCCGACGCGCTGCGCTTCACCAATGCGGCGATGGCCTCGCTGGGTGGCGTGCTGAAACTGGATATGCAGCGCATCGCGGGCTATCGCAACTTCGGCACCAAGCTGTGGAACGCCGTGCGCTTTGCCGAGATGAACGAGGTCTTTGCCGACGCCGTGCCGCAGCTGACCGTTGACCAGCTCGCCCCCAAGGCCGCCGTCAACGCCTGGATCATCGGCGAAACCGCTCGCGTCCGCGAGACGGTGGACGAGGCCATGGAGGGCTTCCGCTTCAACGACGCGGCGCAGGCGCTTTACGGCTTTGTCTGGGGCAAGGTCTGCGACTGGTATGTGGAGCTGTCAAAGCCGCTGCTGCAAGGCGATGATGCCGAGGCACAGGCCGAAACCCGCGCCACCATGCGTTGGGTGATGGATCAATGTATGATTCTGCTGCACCCGATCATGCCCTTCATCACCGAGGAACTCTGGGGCGCCACCGGCAGCCGCGACACCATGCTGGTGCATGCGGACTGGCCGACCTACACCGCCGCCGATCTGGTGAAGCCCGCAGCGGATGCCGAGATGAACTGGGTGATCTCGGTCATTGAGAACACCCGCTCTGCCCGTGCCCAGATGCATGTGCCCGCCGGGCTTTATGTGGATATGCTGGTCACCGATATCGACGCCGCCGGTCAGGCCGCCTGGGACGCCAACGAGACGCTGATCAAACGCCTTGCGCGGATCGAAAGCCTGAGCAAGGTCGAGAGCGCGCCCAAGGGCTGCGTGTCGATCTCTGCCCCCGGGGCGTCCTTCCTGCTGCCGCTGGCCGACATCATCGACATCGACGGCGAAAAGGCGCGGCTGGAAAAATCCCTCGGCAAGCTGGCCAAGGAGCTGGGCGGATTGCGCGGGCGCCTGAACAATCCCAAGTTCGTCGCCTCCGCCCCCGAAGAGGTCGTCGAGGAGGCCCGCGAGAATCTCGCCGCCCGCGAGGAAGAGGAAACCAAGCTCAAGGAAGCCCTCTCCCGCCTGTCGGAAATCGGCTGACCTATCGCAAAATATGCATATCTCACGCCCGGGCCTCTGTCCCGGGCGTTTTTTCTTGTGTCAGAGCGGCTTGAAGGATGTGCATGCGGGCGCTTTCCCCGTGAAATTATCGACAATCACCTATAGGTGGTGATTGCCAAAGCCCGTGTTCTGGTACAGCTTGGAACGCGAAACGACAGAGGCCGGTCACCGGCCCGAAGACAGGTGGGGGAAACATGGCCAAAGGATACTGGGTCGCACATGTCGATATTGACGACATGGAGCGCTACAAGGCGTATATTGAAGCCAACGCAGCCCCCTTTGCCGAGTACGGCGCACGGTTTCTGGTCCGGGGTGGCCCCAAGGAAGTCCGCGAAGGTCAGATGCGCAGCCGCACCGTCGTGATCGAATTCAAGGATTTCGCCACCGCCAAGGCCTGCTATGACAGCGTGGCCTATCAGCAGGCAAAGGCGCTGCGCGATCCGGTGTCGACCGGCGACATGGAAATCATCGAAGGCTACGACGGCTGAGCCCGCGCAGAAGGAGTTTGTGATGCTGAAGAAGCTGTTTCAGGCCTTTCGCCCGACCCAGGGCCAATCCCTGCCCGACCCGGATGCGGAGCTGGCGCTGGGGGCGCTTCTGGTGCGGATTGCCCAATCCGACCGCGCCTATCTGCTGGAGGAGATCAGCCTGATCGACCGCATCCTGGCGCGGCTTTACGGCCACAACGCGCTTGAGGCTGCCAAGGTGCGCGCCACCTGTGAAAAGCTGCACGCCGCCGCGCCCGAGACCGACACCTTTGCCCGGCTCATCCGCGAGACCACCGGCCTCGAAGAGCGTCTGGCGGCGCTGGATGCGCTGTGGGAGGTGGTGCTGGCGGACAATCGCGAACATGAAGGCGAGATCGAAATCGTCAATGACGCCTGCAAGGCGATGGGCCTGTCGGTGATCGACAACAAACGCGCACGCGACCGGGCGCGCGCCAAATTGGCGACCAGCCCCACACAGCAGGGAGACGCATGATGTTCAAGGAGTTTCTGGACCGGCTGCTGGCCCCTGCCCCGGCGATCCTGCCCGACGAGGATGCCCGGCTGGCGCTGACTGCGCTGCTGGTGCGGCTGGCACGATCCGACAACGCCTATGCGGATGTGGAACGTGACCGGATTGATCGCATCCTGCGCACCCGTTTTGATCTGGACAGCGGTGCCGCCCAGATCCTGCGCGAACAGGGCGAAGGGCTGGAGGCCGCGGCCCCCGACACCGTCCGCTTCACCCGCGCGATCAAGGAGGCGGTGCCCTACGAGGATCGCACGGGCGTCATCGAGGCGCTCTGGCAGGTCGCTCTTGCCGATGGCAAGCGTGACGATGACGAGGATGCGCTGATCCGGCTGGCCTCCAATCTGCTGGGGGTGAACGACGTCGACAGCGCCATGGCGCGCCAGCGGGCGGAGGCGCGCACATGATCGCCCTGCTGCCGATGTACGACCGCCCCGAGCTGCAACCCGCCAACGATGCCTTCTGGCAGGCGATCCGCGCAGAACTGGGGCGCGGCCCGGAGCATCTGAGCCGTGACCTGGATCTGTGGCAGGCCTGGCGCGCGCCGGATCTGCTGCTGGCGCAGACCTGCGGCCTGCCCTACCGCGCGCGTCTTTATGGCGACGTGGAGCTGGTGGGCACCCCCGACTACGGCCTGCCGGGCTGTCCCGAAGGCCATTACAACAGCGTTGTTGTTGCGCCTGCCGACCGCAAGGGCGCCCGGCTCGCCGAATTCGCCGGCAGCCGCTTTGCCTATAACGATCCGGTGTCGCAATCGGGCTGGGCAGCGGCGATGATGCGCATGCGCAGCGAGGACATCCTGCCCGGAGAGCTGGTGGAAACCGGCAGCCATCAGGCTTCGGCCGTTGCGGTTGCCGAGGGGCGCGCGGATTTTGCCACCCTGGATGCGCTGACCTATCAGATGCTGTGTGACTACGAACCGGACCTGATGGCGCAGCTGTGCGAACTGGAACGGACCGAACCAACCCCGGCCCTGCCCTTTATCACCGCGCTTGGCGAGGACGCCGCCGCGATCCTCGCCGCCATGCAGCAGGCGCTGGAGACGCTGCCCGAGGAGCACCGCGCCCGGCTGCACCTGCGCAAGATCGTGCCGCTGACCCCCAGCGACTACCTCGCGATCCCGACGCCCCCCGGGCCGACGCTGGTGATGGACCGGCTCGCACGCGGGCGCTAACGGCATGGGACCGGCGCCGGCGCGGAGCGAGACCGGGCAGCCGCGCCCGGCCATTGCGCTATCTGGCGGTTTCGGGTGCGAAATTGGCATATTGCGGTGGTTTGTCCCCCCTTTGCGCATTGCAATCGCCCGGAAAGTTGGTCCAATAGGGGCCACTTTGCACAACAGCCGGGCGACAACACCTTGACCGACGACACCCCTGTACTCGAAATCCGCGGATTGCATAAATCCTACGGCGACTTGGAAGTGATCAAAGGGGTGGATATCACCGCCAAACGGGGCGATGTGGTCTCCCTGATCGGCTCTTCCGGGTCCGGCAAGTCCACGCTGCTGCGGTGCTGCAATCTGCTGGAGGACAGCCAGCAGGGGGAAATCCTGTTCAAGGGCGAACCGATCACCTGGCGCGGCACCGGCCTGATGCGCCAGCCCGGCGATTCCAAACAGGTGCTGCGCATCCGCACCAACCTGTCGATGGTGTTCCAGCAGTTCAACCTGTGGTCCCATATGACCATCCTGCAAAACGTGATGGAAGCGCCGCTGACGGTGCTGAAACGCAGCCGCGCCGAGGTGGAGAAATCCGCCCGCAAATACCTCGACCAGGTGGGCATCGGCGACAAATGCGACGTCTACCCGGCGCAGCTTTCGGGCGGCCAGCAGCAACGCGCCGCGATCGCCCGCGCGCTCTGCATGGAGCCCGAGGCGCTGCTGTTCGACGAACCCACCTCGGCCCTTGATCCGGAACTGGAACAAGAGGTCGTCAAGGTCATCAAGGATCTCGCCAGCGAGGGCCGCACCATGCTCATCGTCACCCACGACATGCGCATGGCCGCCGATGTCTCCGACCACATCGTGTTCCTGCACAAGGGGCTGATCGAGGAAGAAGGCTGCCCCGACGAGATTTTCGGAAACACCCGCAGCGAACGACTGCGGGCGTTCCTGTCGTCCACGCGACAGGCTCAATAACCATAAACCAGACCAACACCAATAAACGGGAGTAACACTATGAAATCTCTGCTTCTTGGCTCTGCTGCACTGGCACTGTCCGCAAGCTTTGCGATGGCTGACACCATTCGCCTCGGCACCGAGGGCGCCTACCCTCCCTACAACTTCATCAACGACGCCGGTGAAGTGGACGGGTTCGAGCGCGAGCTGGGCGACGAGCTGTGCAAGCGCGCCGAGCTGACCTGCGAGTGGGTGACCAACGACTGGGATTCGATCATTCCGAACCTGCTGTCGGGCAACTACGACGCCATCATCGCCGGCATGTCGATCACCGACGAGCGCAAGGAAGTTGTCGCCTTCACCCAGGGCTACACCCTGCCGTCGCCCTCCGCCTATGCCGCCATGGCCGAAGGCGTTGACGTCGAAGGCGGTGTCGTGGCCGCGCAGGCTGCCACCATCCAGGCCGCCCATGTTGCCGAAACCGGCGCCACGCTGGTCGAATTCCCCACCCCCGACGAAACCGTCGCCGCGGTGAAATCCGGCGAAGTGGATGCGGTTCTGTCGGACAAGGACTTCCTGGCGCCGATCGTGGAAGAATCCGAGCTGATCTTCCTCGGTGATGTCTACCTCGGTGGTGGCATCGGCATGGCCTTCCGCCAGTCCGATGACGAGCTGCGCGGCAAGTTCGACGCGGCCATCGCCTCCATGAAGGAAGACGGCACCCTGAACGACATGCTCGACAAATGGGAGATCGAGGGCAAGTTCTGATCGCCCCGATCCCGCATTGAGACAGGGAAAGGGGGCCATGGCCCCCTTTCTCCCTTTCCCCGCACCGCATCCCCGCCCTGTTCTGGCACGGGATGTCGTGTCCGCCCCCGACCCAGAGAAAGAGGCCCGCCATTTTTTCCTATTGCTCTGATCCGGCCAGCCTGGAGGGCTTCCAATGGCTGAGCTGCTATCTGACCACCGGCAAGCACATGGCCTTTTATGTGTCCTTTGGCACCGTGCTGCTGCTGTTGGCGATCACCGCGCCGCTGGCGCTTGCCTTCGGCTTTTTCGGGGCCAGCGCCGCGCGGTCCCGCGTGTTGCCGCTGTCGCTCTTTGGCAAGGGGTATATCGCCATCGTGCGCGGTGTGCCGGACATCGCCTTTTTCCTGTTCTTCGTGATCGCGCTCGATCAGGGCATCGAATGGCTGCGCCACAAGGTCAAATGTCCCGGCTGGGATGAACCGATCCGGCAGGGCAATGACTTTCTGGTCTGCCAGATCGCCAAGATGCCGCTGAACGATTCCCCGCAATGGGTGCATGAGGTCTATGGCTTCAGCCTCGCGGTGCTGACCTTTGCCATCGTTTTTGGCGCCTTTGCCGCCAATGTGCTGTTTGGCGCCATGCGTGCCGTGCCGCGCGCCCAGATGGAAACCGCCGAGGCCTATGGCATGACCCCGCGCCAGTCCTTCTGGCGGGTGCTGGTGCCGCAGATGTGGGTCTACGCGCTGCCGGGGTTGTCCAACCTGTGGATGGTACTGATCAAGGCAACGCCGCTGTTGTTCCTGCTCGGCGTCGAGGACATCGTCTACTGGGCGCGGGAACTGGGCGGATCAAAGACCGCACGTTTCACCGATTATCCGCATGGCGATTGGCGCATGTGGTATTTCCTGGCCTTGCTGCTGTTCTACCTCGCCTTCACAAAACTGTCGGAGATCGTGCTGGAGCGGATCACCCGCCGTCTGTCCCACGGGCAGGCCACCGTCGCCGGTGAGGCGCAACGCAAGGGTCAGGCAAAAGGAGCCGCGGCATGAGCTGTATCGAAACGCTTCAGGCCTATGCCTTCCGGTCGCTGGGATTTGGCGAGCGCCTGCTGCCGCGCAGTGACTTCACCCTGTGCGATCAATTCGTGCTGATCGGTTCCGGGCTGATCTGGAACGTCTACTTCGGCCTGCTGGCGATCCTGACGGGGTTCTTCTTTGCCAATGCGCTGGCGGTGGCCAAGAATTCCCCGCGGCGCTGGCTACGCGCCCCGGCCAACGGGTTCATCTTCGTGTTCCGCGGCTCGCCGCTGTTCATCCAGTTCTTCTTTGCCTATTTCCTGTTTCTGTCGCTCAAGAGCGTGTCGCCGATCTTCGATCCGCTGTCGGCGGCCTGGCTGGGGGCGCTGATCGTTCTGTTCCTGAACACCTCCGCCTATTCGGCAGAGATCTTCTATGGCGCGCTGCGCTCGATCCCCAAGGGCGACATCGAGGCGGCAGATGCCTATGGGCTGGCAGGATGGAGCCGCTTTCGCCGGGTGATCTGGCCCACGATGATGCGGCTGGCCTGGCCCGCCTATACCAACGAGGCGATCTTCCTGTTCCATGCCACCACGCTGGTGTTCTTCTCGGGCTTTCCCGCCTGGCGCCAGCAGGGGGATGCGCTCTATTACGCGAATTATTTCGCCGACAAGACCTTCAACCCGTTCATCCCCTACCCGATCCTGGCCTTCTACTTCATCCTGCTGACGCTGGTCATCATCACCACCTTCGGGGCGATCAACACCCGCCTGAACCGGCACCTGCCGCAAGACAGGCGCGCAAAGATCCGGTTCAAGCCCCAGGTCATTCGCTGACACCACAGGCGGGCCGCGCGCACTCTCGCGCCGCCCGCCAGTCTGAATGTCCCTCACTGCCCGTTCACAACTCTCGCACAAGGGCTCCTGTCGGAGCCCTTGCAGTATTCGGGGGCCCTCCCGCCCGCCCGGGAACTCCCCTTCGGGGCCTCCCCCGGGCCGTTGGGCCCGGCGGCGCGGCGCGTGCCCCTTGGGCACGCGCCGCGCCGGTCGCTTCGGGCAGAGCCCGAAGCGAAACACCTCAGTACGCAAAACAGGCGTCTTGCGCTGAGGTTTCATTTTTTGATCAAATTCTCTTGCCAGGTTGCGATTGCCACGCCAAACTGCGGGCAACACAACAAGGAGCACGCGCATGGACCTCTCTGCGCTCAGAACAATCCGCATCGCCGCCTGTGACCTGAACGGACAGATGCGCGGCAAGCGCCTGCCCGCAGGCATGGCCGACAAACTCGGCGAAGGCTCCGCCCGGATGCCCTACTCTGTCCTCAACGTCGACATCTGGGGCCGCGATATCGACGACAGCCCTTTGGTGTTTGAAACCGGCGATGCCGATGGCATCCTGCTGCCCACCAAACGCGGCGCGGTGCCGATGCCCTGGCTTGCGACCCCTTCGGCGCTGGTACCGATGAAGATGGTGCATGAAGACGGTCGCCCCTTCCTGGGCGATCCGCGTCAGGTGCTGGCGCATGTGCTCGACCGCTACGCCGAAAAAGGCTGGCAGGTGGCCGCCGCGACCGAGCTCGAATTCATCCTGATCGACGACGCCGGTACCGAACCGCTGCCGCCGATTGACCCCCTCACGGGGCGGGCGCTCGATCAGCAATCGGTGCTCTCGATTGCGGAACTGGACGCCTATGACGACTTCTTTACCGATCTTTATGACGGGGCCGAGGCGATGGGCATCCCGGCACAGGATGCGATTTCCGAGGCCGGTCTGGGCCAGTTTGAAATCAACCTGACCCATCAGGACGCCATGCGCGCCGCCGATGACACATGGCTCTTTAAGGCGCTGGTCAAAGGCGTTGCGCGCAAACATGGCTTTGCCGCAACCTTCATGGCCAAACCCTACGCCGAGGAATCCGGCAACGGCATGCATGTGCATTTCTCGGTTGTGGATCGCGACGGCAACAACATCTTTGACAATGGCGGCCCCGAGGGCACGCCGGCGCTGCATGCCGCCGTGGCGGGCTGCATCAACGCCATGCGCGACAGCACGCTGGTCTTTGCCCCGCATGGCAATTCCTACGACCGTCTGGTGCCGGGCGCCCATGCCCCGACCTCTGCCGCCTGGGCCTATGAGAACCGCACTGCCGCCATTCGCATTCCCGGCGGCAGCCCCAAGGCGCGGCGCATCGAACACCGGGTCTCGGGTGGCGACATCAACCCCTATCTGATGCTGGCCACCGTCCTTGGCGCGGCCCTCATCGGCATGGAAGATGGCGCAACACCCCCGCCCCCCTCCGAGGGCAATATCTACGACATCGAAGGTCTGCCGCAGCTGGCGGGCAGCTGGGCCGAGGCGATCGACCTCTTTGAAAACAGCCCCCTCATCGCGCGCATCCTGCCGCCGATGGCGATCCGCAATCTGGTGATGACCAAACGCCAGGAGCTCAAGGGCTTTGCCGAGCGCCCGGCAGAGAGTCATTGGCTCTCGTGGCTGGAGGCCGTATGAGGCAGGGAGAGACCTCTGTGTCCCGCCCTTGTATTTTGATCATATTTGGTGACCTATGAAGATCGGCATCCTGCAAACCGGCCACGCCCCGGAAGAGCTGAAACCCACCTCCGGAAACTACGACGCGATGTTCCGCACGCTCCTTGATGGGCATGGGTTCAGCTTTGACACCTATCCGGTGCTGGATGGCGTGTTCCCCGAGGGCGCGGAGGCGGCGGAGGGCTGGCTTATCACCGGATCAAAACACGGCGCCTATGAGGATCACGACTGGATTCCCCCGCTCGAAGATCTGATCCGCGAGATCCACGCGCGCAAGATGCCCCTCGTTGGCATCTGCTTTGGCCATCAGATCATCGCGCAGGCCCTTGGCGGCAAAGTGGTGAAATATGACGGCGGCTGGAGCGTCGGCCACACCGAATACCGCCTGCATGGCGCGCCGGTGCAGCTAAATGCCTGGCATCAGGATCAGGTGGTGGAACTCCCCGCCGAGGCCCGCGTGATCGGCCAAAGCGATTTCTGCGCCAATGCCTTTCTGGCCTATGGCGACCACATCTGGACCTCGCAGCCGCACCCGGAGTTCGAAAACGCCTTTGTCGACGGGCTCTTGCGCACCCGTGGCAAGGGCGTGGTGCCTGATGAACAACTCAACGCGGCCGGGGCCTCCCTCGACCGCCCGACCGATTCCAACCTAATAGCCAACGAGATTGCCGACTTCTTCAAGAAAGTGAGGACCCGATGACGAGCCCGACGCGCTGGCAGGAGAAACTGCCCGAAGCTGCCAAGACCTATCTGGAGGGCCGTCGTCTCGACGAGGTTGAATGCGTTATCTCGGACCTGCCGGGCATCGCCCGGGGCAAGGCGGTGCCAGCATCCAAATTTGCCAAGCAGGACTATTTCCACCTGCCCGACAGCATCTTTTACCAGACCATCACCGGCGATTGGGCCGATGCGGCGGATGAGGATGGCTGGATCGAAAAGGACATGACGCTGAAGCCGGACATGTCCACCGCCACCGCCGCCCCCTGGACCGGCGACTGGACCCTGCAGGTGATCCATGACGCCTATGACCGCGACGACAATCCGGTGCCCTTCAGCCCGCGCAACGTGCTGAAACGTGTCGTCGACCTCTATCATGCGCAAGGTTGGAAACCTGTGGTGGCGCCGGAGATGGAGTTCTTTCTGGTGGCGCGCAACGTCGACCCCGCCCGCGACATCGAGCCGATGATGGGCCGCTCCGGCCGCCCGGCCGCCGCCCGTCAGGCCTATTCCATGACCGCGGTGGACGAATTCGGCCCGGTGATCGACGACATCTATGACTTTGCCGAGGCGCAAGGGTTCGAGATCGACGGCATCACCCAGGAGGGCGGCGCCGGTCAGCTGGAAATCAACCTGCGCCATGGCTCGCCGGTGAAACTGGCCGACGAGGTGTTCTACTTCAAACGCCTCATCCGCGAGGCCGCTCTGCGCCACGATTGCTTTGCCACCTTCATGGCCAAACCGATCGAGGACGAACCGGGCTCAGCCATGCATATCCATCACTCCATCATCGATATGGAGAGTGGCGAGAACATCTTTTCCGGCCCGCAGGGCGGTGAAACGGATGCCTTCTATCACTTTATCGCGGGGTTGCAGACCTATATGCCCGCCGGTCTCGCGGTGATGGCGCCCTATGTGAACTCCTATCGCCGCTACGTGAAGGACCACGCCGCCCCGATCAACCTGGAATGGGCGCGCGACAACCGCACCACCGGCATCCGTATTCCGCTGTCGGGACCGGCCGCGCGGCGGGTGGAAAACCGCATCGCGGGCATGGATTGCAACCCCTACCTCGGTATCGCGGTGTCGCTGGCCTGCGGTTATCTCGGCCTGATGGAAGAACGCCGCCCCACGCGCCAGTTCAAGGGCGATGCCTATGAGGGCGAAGGCGACATTCCGCAGGTGATGGGCCAGGCGCTGGATCTCTTTGACGAGGCCACGGCCCTGCATGAGGTGCTCGGCCCCGATTTCGCCCGCGTCTACAGCTGCGTGAAACGGGCAGAATACGAGGAGTTCCTGCAAGTGATCTCGCCGTGGGAGCGCGAGCACCTGCTGCTGAACGTCTGATCCATTGGTGCTGCGTCCAGTCTCGGGCGCGGCGCATTGGATATTTATGAGAAGCTGAAAGACCAGCCCCCTGCGATCAAACTCCGGGGGTGGCAGACCCATGAGGCCGACCCGATGGCGCTGAACCTTCTGCACGCAAACGACCGCCCCGGCAAATACCCCCAAAGCTGGTATGCCGCCACCGCGACGCCGGGGGTGCACTACCCCTCGCTGTCGGGCGGGCTGCGGGCGGATGTCTGCATTGTGGGCGCGGGCTATACTGGACTTTCCGCCGCGCTGCATCTGGCCGAAGCGGGACGCTCGGTGGTGCTGCTGGATGCGCAGCGGGTGGGCTTTGGCGCCTCCGGGCGCAACGGTGGCCAGCTTGGCTCCGGCCAGCGTCAGGACCAGGAAGCGCTGGAAAAGATGGTGGGGCAACAGGATGCCACCCATCTCTGGGCCTTGGGCGAAGAGGCCAAGGATCTGGTGAAATCCCTGATCGCCAGGCACCAGATCGACTGCCACCTGAAACCGGGCGTCGCCTGGACCGCCGAGAGCGCGCGGGACGTGCGACATCTGCATGACTACGGCCACCATCTGCAAGACCGCTATGGCTATGATCAGATTGAGATTCTGGATCAAGACGCCTGTCATGCCATGTGCCCCTCACCCGCCTATAAGGGTGGCATTCTGGACCATGGTGCCGGGCATCTGCATCCGTTGAATTTTGCCCTCGGTCTCGCCCGTGCAGCAACTGCCGCAGGCGCGCAGATTTATGAACGCAGCGAAGTCTTTGCCATCGAGGACGGCCCGCAGGTCGAGGTGCGCACTGGCGAGGGCACCGTGCGCGCCGATCATCTGATCCTCGCCTGTAATGGCTATCTTGGCGGCCTGAACGAACAGGTCGCCGCACGGGTGATGCCGATCAACAATTTTGTCGCCGCAACCGAGCCTCTGGGCGATGCTGCCGCGCAGGTCCTGACCCGTGATGTGGCGGTGGCGGACAGCAAATTTGTGGTGAATTACTTTCGCCTCAGCCATGATAAGCGGCTGTTGTTTGGCGGCGGCGAGAGCTATGGCTACCGCTTTCCCAGCGATATTGCCGCCAAGGTGCGCGGCCCCATGAGCGAGATCTTCCCGCATCTTCGCGATGTAAAGATAGACTACGCATGGGGCGGCACTCTTGGGATCACTATGAAACGGCTGCCCTATCTGGCACGGGTCTCGCCGCGCATCCTGTCGGCCTCTGGCTATTCCGGGCATGGGGTGGGCACCGCCACCCACGCGGGCCGTCTGATGGCCGAAGCCGTTGCAGGTCAAAGCGACGGGTTCAACACCATGGCCCGCATTCCCACCACGCCATTTCCGGGCGGCGCGCGTATGCGCTCGCCGCTGCTGGTGCTGGCAATGACGTGGTTTTCGCTGCGCGACCGGCTTGGGATCTGATCCGACCAGTCGCGGAGCCTTACCCGCAGTTTTAGGTACTCGGGGGCTCCGCCCACTATTTTAAATGTCCGGGGGCTCTGCCCCCGGGACCCCCGAGGTATTTCTGAAAAGATGAAGCAGATCTGAAACCAGCGAATCCGCTTGGTTGCGCTGCGGGCTGTCTGCCGCTCTCTGAGGGCAAAAAGCCCTGCCTGAAGGCAACAGTTTCGTGAAATTCCTGCCAACGCCCCCCTGATAACCCTCTGAGGACAGGGGAATCCTTGGCTTCTTTGCGTCATTGTTTTATAATTTTGAAAAGGTAAATTCAGGATTTTGAAATATGAAGCAGGCATCCTCTCCCCAAGTCCCGAACACCGAGGTTCCAAATGTGCATCAGGGCGAGCCAATCCCTGAGGCGGCGCGTGACGCGATCGAGGCTTTGATGCAATCGGGCGATCTGTTTCGCTATACCGCGCCGCAGGATGCGCCGGTGTCGCTGCTTGAGACAGAGTTTGCCGAGCTGTTGGGCTCCAAATACGCGCTGGCGGTGTCGTCCTGCTCGGCGGCGCTGTTCTTGTCGCTCAAGGCGCTGGACCTGCCCCGGGATGCGCGGGTCTTGATCCCCGGCTTTACCTTTGCGGCGGTGCCATCGTCGGTGGTGCATGCAGACTGCGTGCCGGTGCTCTGTGAGGTGGGCGAAAACTACCGCATCAATATGGCCGACTTCGAGGCCAAGCTTGATCAGGACATCGCGGCGGTGATCATCTCGCACATGCGCGGACATACCTCGGATATGGATGCGATCATGGCGCTCTGTGAGGCCCGCGACATCCCTGTGGTCGAGGACGCGGCCCATTCGCTCGGCACCACATGGCATGGGCGCAATATCGGCACGCTTGGCAAGGTTGGGTGTTTTTCGTTCCAATCCTACAAGATGCTGAACGCCGGCGAAGGCGGTATTCTGGTCACCAATGACGCCGATGTGGTGGCGCGCGCGGTGATCATGTCCGGCGCTTATGAGCACAACTGGCAGAAACACAAACCCGCCCGCGGCGACAATGGCACCGCGCTGGCCGAGGCTTTTGGCCGCTGGCAGAACCTGCTGCCGCTTTATAACCTGCGAATGAGCAACCTCTCGGCCGCTGTCATTCGCCCCCAGATCCCAGAGCTCGCGCGCCGGGTCGCGGATGGTCTGAAGAACCACGACTATGTGGCGGCAAAACTGAATGCGCATGCCAATTTCCACGTCCCCTCGCCGCTGGCGCCGGAGCGGCGCGCCCCGGATTCGATCCAGTTCAATCTGGTCGGCATGGAGGATGCGCAGATCGAAGCCTTTGCGCAGGCCACCGCAGACAAAGGTGTGAAGGTCCAGATCTTTGGCCGCTCCACCGACAATGCTCGTGCGTTCTGGAACTGGCAGTTCCTGAAGGATCTGCCGGAGCTGCCCGAAACCCGCGCCATGCTGATGCGCGCCTGCGACGTGCGCCTGCCGGTGCGGCTGACGCAGGAGGAGCTGGATGTGATTGCGCAGATCCTGTTGTCCTCGGTCGAGGAAACCATGGCCCGCGCTGCGGCCGCCTGACCGATCGGTCGGTCTCTAAAAGTCCTCAGGGTCGCGTGGAGACGCGGCCCTTTCTTTTTGACCTGCCTGTGCCACCTGCCCCCGCCGCGCGTCAGCGCGGCGCCCGGCCCAACTGGCGGCGCCACATCTTGATGTGGCGCCGCTGGGCGGGAGCGCTCCCGCGCAGCGGCAGGACATCAAAGATGTCCTGCAGCCCCTTGGGCCGGGCAGCGCGCCTGCGGCGCGCTGCCCTCCACCCGGATTTCGCCGAACCACAAAAAAGCCCCGGATGATCCGGGGCCTTCTGATCGCAGGTCGCAGTCTAACGTTTAGCTCAGTTTGGAGAGCTTTTCCTGCAACTCCGCCAATTGGCGTTTGATGGCGTCTAGATCTTCTTCGCCCTCGGCACCGCTGCCCTCTTCACCGCCGCCGGTCCAGCCGCCGCCAAAGCCGCCGGTCATCGCTTTCAGGAACGCTTCTTGCTGCGCTTTCATCGCCTCGAACCCGGGGATCTGCGCCATCGGGTTCATGGCGTTCATGTTCTCCATCATCTTCGACTGGCTGTCGCGCAGCATGTCGAACGAGGCCTGCAGGAACTGCGGCATCACCCCGCCACCGGGGACCATATAACTGCGCACCAGATCGTTCAGCACATTGACCGGCAGCACGTTTTCGCCCCGGCTCTCGTGTTCCGCAATGATCTGCAGCAGGTACTGGCGGGTCAGGTCATCGCCGGTCTTCAGGTCGAGGATCTGCACCTCGCGCCCGTCGCGGATAAAGCCCGCGATGTCTTCCAGCGTCACATAATCGCTGGTCTCGGTGTTGTAGAGCCTGCGGCTGGCATAGCGTTTGATGAGCAGAGGCTTATCCTGTTCCGCCATTCTCTTCTCCCCGGGAAATCTGCGCGTTGCAGAAAATCCTAGGCGAGCCGCTGACAAAAAGAAAGTGCTGAAAGCAAAAGGAGATGCCGCAGGGTCCGCGCGGCAGGGCCGATGCGGCTTCTGCAGATGCAAAGATACGCCGCCGCCGCATGGGCAGCCTCCTCCGTTCCGCTCCCGCCGGGGCCCTGGGCCTGCAGGCAGGCCCGACACTCAAGCAGACCCAGCACACAAGCAAACCCGACACACAAAAGGGCAGGCGCGCGGCCTGCCCTTTTCTTCGGGGTCCCGTTGGTTGGGAGGAGAGCTGAACAGGCCCCCGGACGTCCTGTGCGGCGCTTACTTGGCAGCAGCGGCTTTCTTGGCAGCGGTGGAGACCTCTTCGGTGGCCTTCTTCACGGCTGCGCTTGCTTCTTCGGACATGTCCTTGCCAGCCGCCATCAGCAGCTCGACGGTGTCCATCTGAACCTTTTTCGCCACTTCGGCAAAGGCCGCCATGTTCTCGGCTGCAACCTCGGCAGAAGCGGACGCGAAATCGGTCGCGGCTTTTGCGTAGTCGGCAGGCTCTGCCTTCGCCTTGGAGATTTCACCCATCTTGGTCAGGGTGTCCTTGGTCCACTTGGAGGAGATTTCGGCGTTCTTTTCAGCCGCGTCCAGCGCCACGGAGGACAGCTTTTCGTTGAGCGCGGCGGTGTTCTTGAAGAAATCTTCCATCGCGGAGGTGTCAACCGGGAAGGACGCCATCATGTCTTTCATCATCGCGGAAAAATCTTGGGTCTTGGCCATGGTACTCATTCCTTAGATTACGTGTCCCCGGCCACGGGGCCGGTGGGGTTCCGAGCGGGCCACTCCCGCCGTTGCCAACAATATGCATGCCGCAGTGCAGCATTTCAAGTGAAATTTGCTGCGTTGCAGAAATTTTATCTTTCGTTCACGGAACGCCCTGCCCCGCCGCGACACGACGTCAGAGCTTCGCCTTGGCGCGCACGTATTGGCCCGGGGCAGCCTCCAGCGCGGGATAGCCCGCCTCACTGCCGGGGGTGCGCGCGGGCACCTGCTTGCCGGAGCGTTTCTTCAGCCAGCCTTCCCAGCGGGGCCACCAGGACCCCTCGGTAAAGGTCGCCCCCGCCCGCCAGGCCTCCGCGTCGCCCTTGAGGTCGCTGTTGACGTAATGGCCGTATTTGTTGCGGTTGACCGGGTTGACGATGCCGGCGATGTGGCCGGACTGGCTGACGATGAAGCTCTTGGAGCGCGATCCCATCTGCTGCACGCCGCGATAGCATTGCTTCCAGGCGGCGATGTGATCGGTCTCGCAGGTGATCGCCATCAGCGGCACATCCACGTCGCGCACATGCAGCGTGTGCCCCAGCAGCTCGAACCCCTCGCCGACAAAGCGATTGTCCTGACACAGGCCGCGCAGATACTGGATCGCCATCTTGCCCGGCAGGTTGGCGCCATCGCCGTTCCAGTAGAGCAAGTCAAACGCGGGCGGGGTCTCGCCCATCATGTAGCTGCGGATCGCCGGACCATAGACCAGGTCATTGGCCCGCAGATAGGAAAAGGTGCGCGCCATGATGTAATGCGGCATGACCCCATCGGTGCCGACTTCTTCCTCGATCGCATCGACAAAGTCATTTTGCAGGAAGGGCGTGAAATCCCCCTGATCGGAGAAATCCGTCAACGCGGTGAAGAAGGTCGCCGACTTGACCGATTTGTCGCCGCGCTGCTTCATCAGCGACAGCGTCAGGCTCAGCGTGGTGCCCGCAATGCAATAACCCACCGCATTGACCTGCTTCACCCCGCAGATGTCCTTGACCACCTCGATGGCCTTCAGAAAGCCCTCTTCGACATAGTCTTCCATCCCCACATCGGCATAATCATGGGTCGGGTTGACCCACGACACCACAAACAGGCTGTAGCCCTGGTCGGTGATCCATTTGATCAGGCTGTTCTTTTCCTTCAGGTCGAGGATGTAGAACTTGTTGATCCAGGGCGGGAACAGGACGATCGGGGTCTCGTGCACGGTCTCGGTGGTGGGCCGGTACTGGATCAGCTCCATCATACGGTTGCGGAACACCACGTCGCCCGGCGTGGTGGCAATGTTGCGACCGATCTCAAAGGCGCTTTCATCCGCCAGCCGCACGATCAATTCACCGTCGTTGGCCTCCAGATCCGCCACCAGGTTTTCCAGCCCGTCGATCAGCGACTGCCCGTCGGTCTCCAGCGCCTTTTCCAGCGCATCCGGATTGGTGGCGAGGAAATTGGTCGGCGCCATCATGTTGATGATCTGATCGGCGAAATAGCTCAGCCGCCGCCGGTCCACCGCGTCCAGATCCTCGACCTCCTCCACCGCAGTGCGGATGGCCTCGGCATTGGTCAGATACTGGTCGCGGACATATTTGAAATAGGGGTTGGTCTCCCACATCGGATTGCCAAAGCGGCGATCCGCCGGGCGCGCCTGCGCCTCCTCCTCGGGGGGTGTCGCCTCGGCGCTCAGGGCCTGCGCCATCATCTGCTGCGCCTCGGCGAAATTCATCACCGATTTGCCCCAGTATTGCACCTGCTGCTCCAGCAATTTGGACGGGTTCTGCGCCATCGCCGCCCAATAGGACGATGCTGCACGCGCAAAGAGCTCTTGATTCGGAGCGTCCAATCCGGGGTTGTGGGTCTTCTTCTGCGCCAGCACCTCCACCAGGCGCTTGGACAGCTGCTCCACGCGCTCCAGATTTTCCTTAAGCCGGTCAATCTGTTCCGCGGAGGTTGCTTCAATAGCCTTGTCGGTTGTTGTCATCTTAAGGAAACCCTCTTAATCTTTCTGCTGTGCAGAATACTTGCCCTGCCATTCTACGGCAAAGCGACCAAAGGTCCGAATCCGCCGGGATGATCCGGCGAAATCGGGCTCAAACCGCGGCACGAAAAGCACCGCCAAGGAGACGCGCATGCGCTACATGATGTCCTACGATCTGATGGAGACGGTTCGCAACGCGAACCAGTGGTTCGGCGCGACGGCGCTGTCCATGGCCTCCTACCCCGCCTTCGCCGCCCTGCCCAATCCCATGCTGAGCTGGATGGCGGCCTGGGGCCAGGTCACCGAACGCAGCTTTGAACGCATGGTGGCCAAACCGGACTGGGGCATTCACGCCACCACCCTGGCCGATGGCAAGGACCACCTGGTCGAGGTCGACACCGTGGTCGAGAAACCCTTTGGCGACCTGATCCATTTCCGCGTCACCGACCGCGACGAACAGCCCCGCAAGGTTCTGGTTGTTGCGCCGATGTCCGGCCATTACGCCACCCTCCTGCGGTCCACCGTCAAGAGCCTGATCGAGAACTGCGAAGTCTATGTAACAGACTGGCACAATGCCCGCGACATTCCGGTCTCTGCCGGTAAATTCGATGTGGAGGATTATACCCTCTACCTCGTTGATTTCATGCGCGAGCTTGGCCCCGACACCCATGTGGTCGCGGTCTGTCAGCCGGCGCCGCTGACGCTGGCGGCCACCGCCTATCTGGCCGAGATCGACCCCAAGGCGCAGCCCTCCTCGCTGACGCTGATCGGCGGTCCGGTGGATCCGGATGCGACGCCCACCGATGTCACTGACTTTGGCCACCGCGTCACCATGGGCCAGCTGGAGCAGACCATGATCCAGCGGGTCGGCTTCAAATACAAGGGCGTCGGCCGCGCGGTCTATCCGGGCCTGTTGCAACTGGCGTCCTTCATGTCGATGAACATGGACCGCCACTCCAAGGCGTTTTCCGAGCAGATCCTGCGCGTCAGCCGGGGCGAGGCCACCGACCACGACGCCCACAACCGCTTTTACGATGAATATCTCGCGGTCATGGACATGCCCGCCGAATTCTATCTCTCCACCGTGGAGAGGGTCTTCAAGAACCGGGAAATCGCCAAGAACGCCTTCACCGTCGAGGGCCACAAGATCGACATCGGCAAGATCACCGACGTCGCGGTCAAGACCGTCGAAGGGGCCAAGGATGACATTTCCGCGCCCGGTCAATGCATTGCCGCGCTTGATCTCTGCACCGGCCTGCCCGATTCGAAAAAGGCCAGCCATGTGGAACCCGGCGCCGGGCACTACGGCATCTTTGCCGGCCGGTCCTGGCGCAACAACATCCGGCCGCTGGTGATCGACTTCATGGATGCCAACAGCCGCAAACCCGCGCGCAAGACGACCGCAAAATCCGCCAAGGCGGCCGCGGAGTAAGCGTGCAACAGTCCGGCGCCGACGCTCTCCCCTTCGCCTGTTCCTGTGGCAGCCTCAGCGGGCATGTCACCGGGGCGGCGGTCAAACAGGGCTGCCGTATCCTGTGTCACTGTGCGGATTGCCGCGCGGTGGAACTCTACCACGGCTGCCCCGATCCCAAGGGCACCGGCGTCGATCTGCTGCAACTTGCGCCGGATATGGTCAGGATCGATCAGGGTGCGGAGCATCTGCGCCTGCTGCAATTGTCGCCCCGGGGGCTCTTCCGCTGGTATGCGGGCTGTTGCGGCACGCCGCTGTTCAACGGCCTGCGCAAGCCAAAACTGCCCTTCATCGCCGTGCGCAGCGCGCTGTTCTCAGACCCGGATCGTCTGGGCAAAGTGGTGGCGCAGGCCTTTGTACCGCAGCCCGGCAAGCCACCGCGGCATGAGGGCGCGGGACGTATGACAATGAAACTCGCCAGCCGGATGATCTCCGCCTGGGTGTCCGGGCGCTGGCGGCAGACACCGCTGTTCGACCTCGACAGCGGCGCGCCCGTCGCCCAGCCGCAGGTGCTGTCAAAGGCGGAGCGTCAGGATCTGACCACACGCCCCTGACCCCCGGCAAGCTCCGGATGACCGATCCCTAGAGCTCGCGATCAGGCGCTGGCGCGATAGTCCGGCGTCAAATGCAGGATCTCTTCGGACACCGGCTCTGCATCTGAGCCCCGGTCCGCCACGGTCGGCGTAGTCCGGTCCGGCGCGGGCGCCAGCGCGGTCGGGCGCCGTCGCGAACGCCGGCTGACCCAGACCGGCTCCGGCACGGGATCAAGGAGGTCTTCAGACACGGGGTGCTGCGCATGGTCGCCCACGATCCAGTTGTGCAGGATCGCCGACACCCGGTCCGGCTGCTCCATCAACGGCAGATGGCCCGCGTCCTCGATCATTTCGATGCGGGCGTTTCTCATCAGTTCGGCTGTAAACACCTGCCGCTTCACCGGAATGATCTGGTCATGCACACCGCAGACCACCAGTCCCGGCTGCTCCGCCCGCATCAATGTGGCCTGCTGGTCGGCCCGGCGCTGCAACATCCGGCTTTGCGACACAAAAACATCCGGGCCCAGATCCTCTGCCATATCGGCAAGCTGCCCCATCACCTGATGCCGCAACGGCCCCGGCGCTAGTGCCGCGGCCGGTATCACCTCCTCCATCACGCCGCGCAATCGCCCGGCGCGGGCCCGGATGATCCAGGGTTCACGCTCCGCCGCCTTGGCCGGGGTTTCCGGCAGCGGCGTCGACCCGATCAACCCGATCCCGGCGATACGCTCGGGCGCGGTTTCCAGCATCGCCATCGCGATGGACCCGCCGAGCCCGGCCCCGATCACCGTGAATTTTTCCGGCATATGCACCAGCAGCGAGGCGGCCACATCCTCGACCCGGTCGGCATTGAGAACCGGCGCAACCGTCACCGGAACATGGCGGGACAGTAATCGGATCTGGGGTTCCCAGACCCGTCCGTCACTCATGAATCCCGGCACAACCACCAAAGGATGCGCCAACAACTGCGCTGGTTCATTCATATATATCTGCCCGTATTTCATGCGCCTATCTGTGACGCTTGGGTTCACTACACGTCCCAAAGTGCAGGGCAGCAAGGACTTTTTTACTTTGCCTAAAATTGGTTAAGGATGTGTGACTTCCTCAATACCCGCTCCAGCGAAAGGCGCCATTCTCGGCCAGCGGCGCATAGGGGTTGTGCGCAATCTCCCAGATATGCCCGTCCGGCGCCCGGAAATACCCGATGGTGCCGCCCCAGAATACCGGCCCGGCCTCTCGCAAAACTTCCGCACCAGCGGCCCGCGCGCGCTCCATCAGCGGCGCCACCTCGTCCGCCGCCCGCACGTTATGGCTAAGCGTCATTGCTCCGGTCCCCAGCGCGTCGACGGGCAGGTTCATATCCTCCGCCAGTTTCTCCAGCGGATAAAGCCCGATCGTTTGAGAAATCAGATCAAACGCTATGATGCCTTCTTCGCTCTCAACACGCGTCCAGCCCAGGCTTTCGTAAAATCGCGCCGACGCCTCCACATCCGGCACACCCAGCGTAATCAGACTGACTCGTTGCTCCATCTTTCAATCCTCTCAAATACAAAAGACGCGCCTCCAACGGCGCGCCTTCTCCTTACCCTGAATTAGAACATAATGCGAACATTTATTCCATGTCGCCGCAGACCTCCGCAACCGCCGCTGCGATCAGCTCCAAACAGGCGGGGTCGGAAAACCTGTGGTCGGCGTCCTTGACCAGTGTCAGGCGCATATCCGCACAGCTTGCGTGATCCAGCAGCCGCAGCGCCGTCTCGGTCGATACAGCCGAGTCGTCGGTGCCTTGCAGGCAGCGCACCGGGAACGGCAGATCCAGATCGCTGCGCAGCACCAGGTTCTGGCGCCCGTTTTCCACCATCCGCTTGGTCACCACATAGGGCTCCATATAGTCGCTGGGCAACTCCACCCGGCCCCGGGTGTCCAGTTCCGCCTTCTGCGCGTCGGTGAAATTGGCCCAATAGCCATCCTCGGTGAAATCGGGGGCGGCGGCGATGGTCACCATCCCCCTGATCCGTGCCGCCCGCGCCTTGGCCAGCAACAGCGCCTGCCAGCCCCCCATGGAGGACCCCACCGGCACGATCTCGCCCTCGGTCAAGGCATCCACCGCCGCCAGCGTGTCTTCGTGCCAGTCACCGATGCAGCCCTCCTCGAACTGGCCGGAGCTTTCGCCATGTCCGGAATAGTCAAACCGCAGGAATGCCTGCCCGCGCGCCTTGGCCCAGTCCTCCAGGAACAGCGCCTTGGTGCCCTCCATGTCGGATTTCAATCCGCCCAGAAACACCACGCAGGGCCCCTGCCCTTCTGTCTTGTGATACGCAATGCGTCGTCCTTCAGCGGTGTCCAGATACTGCGGCGCCATCGGCTGTCTCCCAATTTTCTTTACGCCTCTTCCCATGCCACGGGTTGTCGGATTCGCCAAATCCGCCCCGTTCATCTTTTCCAAAATACCTCGGGGAGCGCGAGGGGCAGCGCCCCTCGTCCACAGCCCCCGCCTTTTTGCACCCGCCACCTTGACCTCACCGCCCCCCTCGGCCAAACAGCTCTCACACATATAACCCGCAACCGGGCGTTCAGTGGGCGCCAAACCGACGAGGAGAGCCAAGATAATGGCCCAAGTCTCCCTTACATTCCCCGATGGCAACGCACGGTCCTATGACGCAGGCATCACCCCTGCCGAGGTTGCCGCCGACATCTCCACCTCGCTTGCGAAAAAGGCCATCTCCGCAACCGTGGACGGTCAGCACTGGGACCTGCAATGGCCCGTGACCAAGGATGCCGCCATCGCCATCCACACCATGAAGGACGAGGCGCAGGCCAATGAGCTGATCCGCCACGACCTCGCCCATATCATGGCGCGCGCGGTGCAGGAGATCTGGCCCGACACCAAGGTCACCATCGGCCCGGTCATTGAGAACGGCTGGTACTACGATTTTGACCGCGCCGAACCGTTCACGCCCGAAGATCTCGGCGCCATCGAAAAGAAGATGAAAGAGATCATCAACAAGCGCGAGCCGGTGACCACAGAGGTCTGGGACCGTGCCAAGGCGGTGCAATATTACACCGACAACAACGAGCCCTATAAGGTCGAGCTGATCGACGCCATTCCCGGCGACGAGCCCTTGCGCATGTATTGGCACGGCGACTGGCAGGATCTCTGCCGCGGCCCGCACCTGCAGCACACCGGTCAGGTGCCCGGCGACGCGTTCAAACTGATGTCGATTGCAGGTGCCTATTGGCGCGGCGACAGCGATCGCGCCATGCTGCAACGCATCTACGGCGTCGCCTTCACCGGCAAGGAGAAGCTCAAGGCGCATCTGACCATGCTGGAAGAGGCCGCCAAGCGCGACCACCGCAAGCTGGGCCGCGAGATGAACCTGTTCCACATGCAGGAAGAGGCCCCCGGTCAGGTGTTCTGGCACCCCAACGGCTGGCGGGTCTACACCACGTTGCAGGACTATATGCGTCGCCAGCAGGACAAGGGCGGCTATGTGGAGGTCAACACCCCGCAGGTGGTGGACCGCAAGCTCTGGGAGGCCTCGGGTCACTGGGACAAATACCAGGAGAACATGTTCATCGTTGAGGTCGACGAAGAACACGCCCGCGAAAAGGCCGTGAACGCGCTGAAACCGATGAACTGCCCCTGCCACGTGCAGGTGTTCAACCAGGGTCTCAAATCCTATCGCGACCTGCCGCTGCGCATGGCGGAATTCGGCTCCTGCGCGCGCTATGAGCCGTCGGGGGCGCTGCATGGCATCATGCGCGTACGCGGGTTCACCCAGGACGATGGTCACATCTTCTGCACCGAAGACCAGATCGAGTCGGAAACCGCCCGGTTCATCGAGTTCCTGTCCAGGATCTATGCCGACCTCGGCTTCCACGACTGGACGATCAAACTCTCCACGCGGCCGGAAAAACGCATCGGCAGCGACGAGAGCTGGGATTTTGTGGAAAAGGCCCTGGGCGACGCCTGCAAGGCCGCCGGCTATGACTACGAACTCCTCGAGGGCGAAGGCGCATTCTACGGCCCCAAGCTGGAATTCACCCTGACCGATGCGA
Organism: Epibacterium sp. MM17-32; assembly: GCF_022348205.1. Taxonomy (NCBI): domain Bacteria; kingdom Pseudomonadati; phylum Pseudomonadota; class Alphaproteobacteria; order Rhodobacterales; family Roseobacteraceae; genus Epibacterium; species Epibacterium sp. MM17-32. The sequence goes on from NZ_JAKRFC010000003.1 coordinate 81,696, forward strand.
TCGGGCGGAACTGGCAATGCGGCACCCTTCAGGTGGACCCGAACCTGCCGGAACGGCTGGATGCGACCTATATCGGGCAGGACGGCGCCAAGCATCGCCCCTTCATGCTGCACCGCGCCACCCTGGGCAGTTTCGAGCGGTTCATCGGCATCCTGATCGAGGAACACGCCGGCAAGCTGCCGTTCTGGCTGGCGCCGCGTCAGGTGGTTGTCGCCTCGATCACGTCGGAGGCCGATGAGTACGTCAACGAGGTGGTCGAAACCCTGCGCGCCGCCGGTGTGCGGGCCGAGGCCGACATCCGCAACGAGAAGATCAACTACAAGGTCCGCGAACACTCCGTGGGCAAGGTGCCGGTCATTCTCGCCGTCGGCCACCGCGAGGTCGAGGAGCGCACGGTTTCGGTGCGCCGCCTCGGGGAAAAACAGACCAAGGTCGAAAGGCTGGCAAATGTTACAGCGGAGCTGGCGACCGCCGCGACCCCGCCGGACCTGCTGTAACATTTGCCCGCAGTCCTGAAACGAACGGCCCCCGATCGGGGGCCGTTTTGTTACAAAAGGCCAAAATACCGTAAAGACAGCGACTTGCTGGCAACGCTTTGCTGACATTGACTGACGCAGGCGTGAGGCACGCCCTCGTGAGTTTCTTTTCGCCATCCTCCCCGGTTAGGGTGTCCGTGTCATCAAAGACGACGCTCATCACTTCAGGAGGACACGCGTATGTCGACCACCAAGAACACCCTCGCCGTTGCTGGCGCCGTTGCCGCAGCACTGACCGCCCTCTCCACCTCCCAGGCCGCCGCACAGGCCAAGGAGAAATGCTATGGCGTCTCGCTCGCCGGGCAGAATGACTGCGCCGCCGGTCCCGGCACCACCTGTGCCGGCACCTCCACCGTGGACTACCAGGGCAACGCCTGGACCCTGGTGGACAAGGGCACCTGCACCGAAATGGACCTGCCCGCAATGGCGGATGGCTCCGAACGTCAGGGCTCGCTGGAGCCGCTGGAGCGCGACCTGCCGGCCTAAGCACCGGCCTCCGACATCATCGACGGGCGCATCGGCGATGTTGCGCCCGTCCCGGCCCGACAGGATTCCAGACCGACCAGAGAAAGCTCTGCCATGTTTGACCGCCCTGACCGCTCTCCCCGTTCGAACCGCCTGCCCGACGCAGCCGGTGTTGGCTACAAGCCACAGCATTTCCAGGCCATCCTGGACACGCCGGGGACGGTCGAATGGCTGGAAATCCACGCGGAGAACTACATGGGGGACGGCGGCCGACCGCTGGCACAGCTGCGCCACCTGTCGCAACGCTTCCCGATTTCCGTACATGGCGTCGGCCTCTCCATCGGCGGCGAGCCCCCGCTTGATCCCGCGCATCTGGCGCGGCTCAAGCGTCTTGTCGACTGGCTGAACCCGGCCAGTTTTTCCGAACATCTCGCCTGGTCCACCCACGACAGCCATTTCTACAACGACCTGCTGCCACTGCCCTATACCGACGACACGCTCGCCCGGGTCTGCGATCACATCAATCAGGTGCAGGACACCCTGGGCCGCCAGATGCTGCTGGAGAACCCCTCCAGCTACCTCGCCTTTGCCGAAAGCACCTGGGCAGAACCCGCTTTCCTGCACGAGATCGCCCGGCGCACCGGCTGCGGCTTGCTGCTGGATGTGAACAACGTCTTTGTCTCTGCCACCAACCTCGGCTACCGCCCGCAGGATTACATCGATGCCTACCCGCTTGATCTGGTCGGCGAAATCCATCTGGGCGGCCATGACGAGGACGCCGATGACCACGGCCGCCCGCTGTTGATCGACAGCCACGGCGCCGAGGTGGTCGATCCGGTCTGGGCGCTGCTGGACTATACGCTGGCCCGCTCCGGCCCGCGGCCCACCCTGGTGGAATGGGACACCGACGTCCCCGACTGGGTGGTTCTGGAGGCCGAGGCCGCCCGCGCCGCCGCCGCCTTGAACGCCGTGAAGGTCGCCGCGTGATGTCACGGGCAGAGCAGTTCACCCGCGCCATCCTCGATGCGCGCCTGCCGGTGCCCGACGGTCTTCTGGATGGGGCGCAGCAGCCCGCCGGGCGGCGCTTCAGCGTCTATCGCAACAATGTGGCCGTCTCGCTGACAGAGGCGCTGCACCAGGGGTTTCCCGTCATTGCCAAGCTGCTGGGCCAGGAAAACATGGACGGTCTCGCCGCGCTCTATCTGCGCGCGCATCCGCCGACGTCGCCGCTGATGATGCACTATGGCGACAGCTTTCCCGATTTTCTGGACAGCCTCGACCAGCTCTCGCACCTCGGCTATCTCGGCGATGTGGCGCGGCTGGAACTGGCCCTGCGCCGCAGCTACCACGCCGCCGACGCGACGCCGCTTGACGCGCAGCACCTCGGCACGCTGCCGCCTGACACGCTGCTGTCCAGCCGTCTCGGCTTTGCCCCTGCGATGACGGTCGTGCGCTCTGCCTGGCCGATCCACGCGATCTGGGCCTACAACACCCGCGCAGACGCGCCGAAGCCGCAGCCGGGTGCGCAGGATGTGCTGATCACCCGACCCGAATTCGACCCCCTCCCGCAGCCCCTGCCCCCCGGCGGGGCCGCGTGGATTGCCCTACTTCAGGCAGGCGAGACCCTCGGCACTGCGACCGAGGCCGTCACAAGTGATTTTCCCGATTTCGACCTCAGCGCCCCGCTGGCGCTCCTGATCGAGGGCTTGGCCCTCACCGACCTCTCGCAATAGGACTTCTCATGAACGCCCTGATTTCTCTGCATAACGCCGTCTTCGACCTGATCGAGCGCGCGGGCGACTGGCTGATGCCGCTGCTTGCCCGCTTCACCTTTGCCGCGGTCCTGCTGATCTACTACTGGAATTCCGGCCTCACCAAGCTGGGCGATGGCATTCTGGGGCTGTTTTCCCCATCCATCGGCGCCTACAGCCAGATTTTCCCCAAACAGCTGGAGGCCGCGGGCTATGACGTCTCGCAACTTGGACTGTTTCACTGGCTGGTGGTGATGGCGGGAACCTACGCCGAATTCCTGCTGCCGCTGCTGATCGTGCTGGGCCTGGCCACCCGGCTGGCCGCCCTGGGCATGATCGGCTTTGTGGTGGTGCAATCGCTGACCGATGTCTATGGCCACGGCGCCACCGATGCCAAGACGCTGGGCGCCTGGTTCGACCGCGCGTCCGACAGTGTCATCATGGACCAGCGGCTGCTGTGGGTCTTTGTCCTGTTGGTCCTGGTGGTCAAGGGCGCGGGCGCCCTGTCACTGGATGCGCTGCTGCGCCGCCGGCACGGAGATGTCGCCCCCTGACCGACCACTGCCCCCCCTACATGACGGCGCGCGCGGATCTCCCTGCGCGCGCCGTTTTTGTGCCATCCGGGGCGCGTGTTCAGGCCACCCCAAGCGCCGTTTTTACATCGGCCGTCCAGCCAAGATAGAGGTTGTCGCCCTGCTCGATCAGCGGCCGTTTCATCAGACTCGGATGCTCCGCCAGCAGCGCCAACGGCGGTTTTGCCCGGTCCTCCTCGCTCAGGTTTCGCCATGTGGTTGAACGTGTATTGAGCAACTTATCCGGGAATTGAGCAAATGCCCGCTCAATAATCGCTTGTGGAACGCCGCTGGCACGGACATCGACAAACTCCGCATCCGGCAGTGATTTCATCGCCTTACGGCACGTATCGCAGGTCTTCAGACCATAGAGCTTCATTCCCGTTCTCCGCTCGATAGGAAAGTTTCACACAATTTACGGTAGAGTCTCACCGATTTCCTTTGATTTTTCAAAACCGCGTGCCACACTGAATATGGCCCCTGTTAACCAAGGGTCATGGTCTCCGCAGCCCGGGCACCGCCCATCGGGTCCGGTGCCTGTGGACGAAAGGTACTTTGAGCATGCTCAAAGTGAAGTGCAAGTGAGAAGGAGACACGGGACATGCCAAGTGGCACCGTGAAATGGTTCAACACCACCAAGGGCTATGGTTTTATTGAACCCGATGAGGGCGGCAAGGACGTGTTCGTCCATATTTCCGCCGTCGAACGCTCTGGCCTGACAGGCCTGGCTGACAATCAGAAAGTGGGATATGAGCTGACCGAAGGCCGCGACGGCCGTCAAATGGCCGGCGACATTCGCCCGCTCTAACGCCCTCCCCCCAAAACATCTCTGCGCCCGATCCGCGGCTTCGGGGCTTGGGCGCAGTTTCGGGATGTCTTTTCAAACGCGCGAACCGCCGGGCCCGCGCCCCGTTCAACTCGTGACCCGCAGGTATTCCCGCAACACGCAGGCCGGCGCGTCCTCGCGCAGCGGCAGGCTTGCCGCCTCCCGCCAATGCGTCTGATCGAAATCCGGGAAGAAGGCATCCGCCTCTTCGATGTCCAGATCGACCTCGGTGATCATCAGCCGGTCCGCCATGGCCAGCATGCCGCGATAGATCCCGGACCCGCCGATACCATAGATCCGCGCATAGCCCGCACCGCGCGCCAGCGCCACCGCCTCCGCAATCGACGGCACCACCGTCTCCGCCACCGTGGGGTCGGAGGACACCACGATATTGAACCGGTTCCTCAACGGTTTGACCGGCAGGCTGTCCCAGGTGTTGCGCCCCATGATGATGGCGCCGCCCAGGGTCTCGCGCTGAAACGCCTTCAGATCCTCCGGCGCGTGCCAGGGAATATCGTTGTCCTTGCCGATGGCCCCGTTGCGGGCGCGGGCGACGATGAGTGTTATCATGACATGCCTGTAAATTGGCCGATGCGGTCAGACCGCGACCGGCGCCTTGATGGTGGGATCGGGCGCATAGCCGATGACCTCGAAATCCTCGTATCTGAAATCGAAGATCGAGGAGACCTCCCGCGTGATGCGCAGCTGCGGCAGGGCCTTGGGGCGGCGCGACAGTTGCAGCGCCACCTGATCCATGTGGTTGGAATAGATATGGGCATCGCCCATCGTGTGCACAAAGGTGCCGACCTCATAGCCGGTCACATGCGCCAGCATCTGCAACAGCAGCGCATAGGAGGCGATGTTGAACGGCACGCCCAGGAACATGTCGGCCGAGCGCTGATAGAGTTGCAGATGCAGCTTGCCCCCCAACACGCGCACCTGCCACAGGGTATGACAGGGCGGCAGCGCCATATCGGGCACATCACCCGGGTTCCAGGCGGTCACGATCAGGCGGCGGCTGTCGGGGCTGGTGCGGATCATCTCCACCAGATCGGCGATCTGGTCCACCGTGCCCGCCCGATAGAGCGGCTCATCGCCCAGCGTGCCTTCTGCCAGCTCCAGCCGGGGAAACTTGCGCCACTGATGCCCGTAGACCGGCCCGAGGTCGCCGTTCTCATCCGCCCATTCATCCCAGATCGAAACACCGTTGTCTTTCAGATAGGTGATATTGGTGTCCCCGGACAGGAACCACAGCAGCTCGTGGATGATGGAGCGCAGGTGCAGCTTTTTCGTGGTGACCAGCGGAAACCCCTCGGCCAGATCATAGCGCTGCTGCATGCCAAAACAGGACAGGGTGCCGGTGCCGGTGCGATCCGTCGTCTCCACCCCGTGGTCAAGGATATGCTGCAAGGCGTCGTGATACTGCTGCATGGCGCGGGCCTCCTGTTTGCCCTCCGGTGATAGCCTGCCGCAAAAAGAGATCCAAGCAGTTTACCCGCGCGCCCTCGACATTCGCGCCGCAGCGCTTAGGTTGAGCGGCAACGCCGGAGCGCTCCGGCACAGGACAGAAGGACATCCCCATGCCGCTCAAGTATCTGCACACCATGGTCCGCGTGAAGGACCTGGAGAAATCCATGGCGTTCTATGCGCTTTTGGGGCTCAAGGAGACCCGCCGCCACGACAGCGAAGGCGGACGGTTCTCGCTGATCTTCATGGCGCCTCCCGGTCAGGAAGAGGCCCCGATCGAACTGACCTGGAACTGGGATGGCGACGACGAATTGCCCTCCGACAGCCGTCACTTCGGCCACCTCGCCTATGAGGTCGATAACATCTACGAGATGTGCCAGCATCTGATGGACAATGGCGTCACCATCAATCGCCCGCCGCGCGACGGGCGCATGGCGTTTGTGCGCTCTCCGGACAATATCTCCATCGAGTTGCTCCAGGCGGGTGAGGCGCTGGACCCCGCCGAGCCCTGGGCCAGCATGGTAAACACCGGCCACTGGTAAGCCATCGACGGCTGCGCGCGTGCAACCGCTCCCGACGCTCGGGGGCGGTTTTTTCGTTGTAGCGTTGCTGCACGCCAAAGGGACTGCATCACAGGCGGCTCACCACAGGCTGCTCACCACAGGCCGCTCATCCCGGGTTGCCCAACGCAGAGTGCCAAACCCAAGGCGCCCGGCGCAGGACGGGCCTGCACCGGGGGAGCCTGAAGGGCCATACCACATCTGCGCCAACCGCCCTGCGGTGGCGCCCGCCGACGGAGCCTACGCGCATCCGGGCTCCGGGGGCTTGCCCCCATTCCCGGACACATCCGCACAGGTATCGGTCCCGACGCGATGCGGGACGATCGATCCGCGACAGCAACCCCGTGGCGGCAACGTCTGCTCGGGTGGCCCAAAGGTCACCGTCGCAGCGATCCCGACCTCATGGGATGCAACGTGATACGTGTCTAATCTAACAGAGTGCCGAGTTCTCCGGCATCGGCAGTGCCTCGGTTGCTTCTGCAACCGCCCCCGTCTCGTCCTTCTCACCGCTGGCTGCGGCTGGCTGGACAGGGTTGACAGTCTTGCGAGGTCGTCCGGTCTAGATGGCTATCTCCGGCGGTGCCGGCTGTGGCGATAGGGGGCGACGATGCATATCCTGTCTTGTGCTTCCCGGACCTCATAGCCCGAAAAACGGCGCTTAATAGATGTAGCGAATCTGGTCAGACCAGTACCGCTCCATACGTTTGAGGGAGCCGGTGATGTCCTCGATCCCCTCGGCGCTGATCACGCCTTTGGTCTCCAGGCCCTCCGCATGGCGAGAGAACAGCGACGCAACGATGTCGCGGATTTCCCGGCCGCGGGGGGTCAGGCGCACACGGACAGACCGGCGGTCGATCTCGCAGCGCTGATGGTGCATATAGCCCATCTCCACCAGCTTCTTCAGGTTGTAGCTGACGTTGCTGCCCTGATAGTAGCCACGGGTTTTCAACTCGCCCGCGGTCACTTCATTGTCGCCAATGTTGAACAGCAACAGAGCCTGCACCGCGTTGATGTCAAGGACACCCACGCGTTCAAACTCATCCTTGATCACGTCAAGCAACAGGCGGTGAAGTCTCTCCACCAGCGCCAGTGCGTCAAGGTAACCAGTCATGAACCCTTTGCGGTCCAGCTGGTTGATCGGTCGTTCCATACTCATTCAGCATCTCCGAATCGAAATTGCTTCATGACAAATGTGACCGGTATTTCCTGAAAATGCGTTAAACCGGATTTCTCTTTTATTTTTGGTATGTTCGAGAGATCTCGTCGACCAGCGCGTGAAATTGATCCGGCGCGGGGGCCTGACCGGTTACCCATTGGTAAAGATCCTGGTCATTTTCCCGCAGGAGCAGGTCATAGAGATCCAGTTTCTCGTCGCTCATCGCGGCCAGATTCGCCGCCGCATAGCCCGACAGCAGGATGTCCATTTCCTTGATCCCCCGGCGCATGGAGCGCATGGAGAGCCGCTTGATGCGGATCTCCCTGTTTTCCGGGCCGGCGTCGGCCTCGATCATTGCGCCGGCTCCTGCGCGGCCGCCAGACGCCGCAAGGTCTTTTCCAGACGCCCGGCGCGTTCGGCCTGCATCCGCAGATCCTCGCGCAGGCTGCGCAATTCGCGCGCGATCGCCGCCATGTCTTCGCCCAGCGTGTCCTCTGTCGGCACCGACAGATCGTCACCCTCGCCGGTCAGCAGCCAGCTCATGGAGACATTCAAAAGGCCCGAGAGCATCGACAGCTTGTTTGCGCGCGGCTCCGACAGGTCCTGCTCCCAGCCCACCAGGGTGGTTTTCTTCACGCCCATGCGGCGCGCGAGCTGGCCCTGGGACATGCCCGCGCTTTCCCGCGCCGCCGCCACGCGGTCGCCGAATGTTGCTGCATCGGGGCCGTACCAATCCGTCGTGGTGTCGGTCATGTGGTCTCTCCTTCGTGGATGACTTGATTGCCGTTTGAGCACACCCTAAGAGGTTTGCACATGACATTCAAACCGAGGTCCGACATGTCCTTTCTTTCTGCGACACTTTCCCGCGTCAAACCTTCGCCGACCATCGCGGTCACCAACAAGGCGCGCGAGTTGAAAGCCGCGGGACGCGACGTGATCGGCCTGGGAGCCGGCGAGCCCGATTTCGACACGCCGCAGTCCATCAAGGACGCCGCCGTGCGCGCCATCGCCGAGGGCAAGACCAAATACACCGCCGTCGACGGCATTCCCGAGCTGAAGCAGGCGATCTGCGAGAAATTCAAGCGCGACAACGGCTTGGATTACACGCCGGCGCAGGTCACGGTGAACTCCGGTGGCAAGCAGACGCTGTACAATGCGCTGATGGCGACGCTCAATCCCGGCGACGAGGTGATCATCCCGGCACCCTATTGGGTCAGCTATCCCGACATGGTGCTGCTGGCCGGTGGCACGCCGGTGGCGGTGGAGGCGAGTCTCGAGACCAGCTTCAAGCTGACGCCCGAGCAGCTGGAGGCGGCGATCACGCCAAAGACCAAATGGTTCATCTTCAACTCGCCCTCAAACCCCACCGGCGCGGGCTATTCGCGCAGCGAACTCAAGGCGCTGACGGATGTGCTGCTGCGCCACCCGCATGTCTGGGTAATGACCGACGACATGTACGAACATCTCGCCTATGACGATTTTGAGTTTGCCACCCCGGCGCAGGTGGAACCCGCCCTTTATGACCGCACGCTGACCTGCAATGGCGTCTCCAAGGCCTATGCGATGACCGGCTGGCGCATCGGCTATGCCGCCGGGCCCGAGGCGCTGATCGCTGCCATGCGCAAGGTGCAGTCGCAGTCCACGTCGAACCCCTGTTCGGTCAGCCAATATGCCGCGCTCGAGGCGCTGACCGGCCCGCAGGATTTCCTCGCTGCCAACAACGAGATCTTCGTGCGCCGCCGCAACCTGGTGGTGTCGATGCTGTCCGAGATCGAGGGGCTGACCTGCCCGGTTCCGGAAGGGGCTTTTTACGTCTACCCGTCGATCGCCGGGCTGATCGGCAAGACCACCCCCGCTGGCACCAGGATCACCGATGACGAGGCCTTTGCCACCGCGCTTCTGGAAGAGGCGGATGTGGCGGTGGTCTTTGGCGCGGCCTTTGGCCTGTCGCCGAACTTCCGCGTCAGCTACGCCACCTCGGACGCGGCGCTCAAGGAAGCCTGCAGCCGCATCCAGCGCTTCTGCGCCGCGCTGCGCTGACCCTTTAGGCTCCGGGGCGTCTGTCGCAGTTGGCGCAGCGCCCCGGTCATGACCCGAAAACCATGGTCGAGCGCCCGCGCAGGCGGGCGATCAGAGCTGGGCGGCGAGGGTCAGGCGCGCTGGCTTCTGCCGCTGGGCGGGAGTGATCGCCACAAGGAGAGGCCAAACCGGACCTGGACAGACCAGCTCCGCCGCCAAAAGGAGACCTGCCATGACCGTCAGAACCGGCGGCTGCCAGTGCGGGCGCGTGCGTTTCACCGTGACCGGCGCGCCAGATCGTGTCGGCCTGTGCCACTGCCTCGACTGCCGCAAACACCACGGCGCGCCCTTCTATGCGGCCGCGGTCTTTGCACCCGAACAGGTGACTGTGACCGGCGATGTGCGGTGCTACCAGGGGCGCTGCTTCTGCCCGACCTGCGGGTCTTCGGTCTATGCCACCAGCGAGGGTGAGGTTGAAATCCACCTTGGCGCGCTGGATGACGCCGATCAATTCGAACCAAGCTATGAGCTGTGGACCCGGCGTCGCGAAACCTGGCTACGCCCCCTGCCCGGGACGCGCCAATATGCTGGCAATCGCTGCGAGCCGGACGAAGATGGTCAGGACGACGCGTGACAGGACGCCGACTGGCAGGAGAGACCTGCCCCTTCTCGAACACATCTTGCGGTCTCACAGGGGCGTCCCCCTCTCTGAACCGTTCAGAGGTGTTGCGCTGCGCGTTGCGCATCGCGGTGGGGCGGCGGCCGCGCCTGCGGCGCGGCCGCCGCCGGGCCCAACCAGGCCAAGGACACGTGCCGACAGGCAGGGGTCCTGCATGGGCGGGAGCGCCCCCGCCCGTCTGTGCGGCGCCCCTGGCGCATGCCCCGGCGGTGGGAAGGGCTTGCTCTGGTGATCCAGACTGCTACCCTGCGCCAAACACCGGATCTCGCTCAGGAAACCAGATGACCACCACCCTGCCCGACTACTATTTCCGCATCCGAGAAAACGGCGCCCAGGTGTTTCGCATCGACGCAGAGAGCCGCAACCGCCGCATCGAGATGGATCAGATCGCGGTGGTGAACATGCGCAAGCGGGACATCAAACCGCATGGCGACCGGGTGCTGAGCGCCGAGGACCGCAGCGCCATCGAGGCCTGGATGCAGGATCGCAGCGCTCTCCTGGCCACGCGCGAGGTGGATGACATCCTGCGCACGGTGGACCACCTGAACCTCACCGCCCAATGGGCGCAATCGCGCGCCTCGGAGGCCCAGCTCGATCAGGTCACCGATGCCCTGCTGCTGGCCATGCATGACCTGCGCAACGTGCTGGTGCGCAAGAAGGCCGACCGGCTCAATCAGGACAGCCAGGACACGTCGGCATAGCGCCGCGATGCCCTTAACGCGCAGCACAAGACCGCGCAGCCTGCTCAATCACGACGCCACGCAATGCCCCGACGGGCGGGGCCAGCTGTCGGCACCGCCCGCCGGAGCACCTGTCACACCCGCCGCGCCTCAGGCCGGCCCCGCCATCGCATCCGTCGGCGGCACATCACCGGGGGGCACATCGCCGGGGGGCGGCGTGTCGATCCGTTTCAGCGCATGCAGCCAGAATCGAACCAGCAACAAGACGCCTGCCGTACTCAGGCCCAGGATCAGCCCGATCCAGACGCCGACGCCGCCCATCTCAGCCCGGAAGCCCAGGATATAGGAGGTCGGCACCCCGACCGCCCAATAGCTGAGCGCCGCCATCACCATCGGCACGCCGGTATCCAACAGCCCCCGCAGCAGCCCCAGCGCGATCGCCTGCATGCCATCCATCAGCTGGAACAGCCCCGCCATCGCCAGCAGCGAAATGCCGATCGCCAGGATCTCGGGCCTCTGCGGATCGTCGGGGTCGAGGAACAGCAGGATCAGCGGCTCCGGCGCCAGGAAGAACACCAGCGCCGTGGCCACCGCGATCAGCAGCGAGGCCAGCGTGACCACCACCGCACCGCGCACCATATGCGCCTTGTCACCGCGCCCCAGCGCGTTGCCCACCCGGATGGTGGCGGCATTGGACAGGCCCAGATGCGCCATGAAGGTCAGCCCCGCCACCGACACCGCAATCCCATGCGCGGCCAGGGGCACCGTGCCCAGCCAGCCCATCATCAGGGCGGAGGCGGAGAACAGGCTGACCTCGCACAGGGTGGTCAGACCGATCGGCAGACCATGGCGCACGATCTCGCGCATCATTTCCCAGTCCGGGCGCTGCAGGTTGCGCAGCAGGTCATGCTCCGGCAGGCGCCACAGCGCATAGGCCACCACCGCCAGCAAGGACACCGTCTGCGTCGCCAAAGAGGCCAGCGCCGCGCCCTGCAACCCCAGTTCCGGAAACCCGAAATGGCCAAAGATCAGCACGTAGTTCACCATCGCGTTGACCACCGCCGCCAGCACCGTGATCCACAGCACCGCCTGGGTGCGCTCCAGCCCGGCGAGGTAGGACTTCAGCACCATCACCAGCAGCGCCGGAAAGATGCCCCAGCCGGCAATCCGCAGATACGTACCGGCATCCGCAGCGACCTGCGGCTCCTGACCGGCCGCCAGCAGGATCGCCTCGGAATACCACATCAAGGGCATCGACAGCGCGCCATAGACCACCGACAGCCACAGCCCCATGCGGGTGGCGCGGCGGATGCGGCGGTGATCGTCGGTCGCCGCCGCCGAGGCCACCATCGGCATCACCGCAAAGGCAAACCCGGCCCCGAGAATGAACCACACAAAAAAGAAACTCTGCGCCAGCGTCACCGCCGCCAGCTCGGCAACGCCGTACCAGCCCAGCATCACCGTATCCGTGAGGCCGATGGCAAATTGCGCCAGATGCCCGCCGATCAGCGGCAGGCCGAGGATCGACAGCGCGCGGACATGGCCGCCATAACTCATCTGAACCGGCGACGTCGGCGCAGTCAGAGACCCTTGGGGCGGGGGAGCGGATGTATTGCTTGCCATGTGCACGGCCTCCTTCTGACACTGGCATTAGGCCGGGTCCGCGGTGGCGGCAAGACGGCGTCGCGTACCGATACAATTGCACAACAATGAGGCACCGAAAAGACGCGAAACCCCACCTATAGCGTCTTCTCGCGCAGTGCGGGAGCGCGGGTTAGGCAATCCAGGCCGCCCTCCAATGGTGCGATCTCGTGCCGCCGGAGGGCACGCGCGCAAGGTCGGCATCACCAGTGTGGGCAGAGTTTGTGGGCAGGGTTTCGGAACCGGGGCGCAGGATGTCTCCGCCCGCCACAACACATGAAACGGGGATTGCGGCCGCCCGCACCGATCCGGACCGGTCAGGCTATAGCGTTTCCGCAAGCAGCGCGATCATGCAGAGGGGGCACGGGCGCGCGGGGGCGCAGCCCTCAGAGGCTGCGCAGCAGCAGTTGCAGGCACAGGGCCGTCACCAGCAGACCGGCGCAGACCTCAAGCGCCGCCGCCAGCCGGATGCTCCCGGACCCGCCCTGCCCCAGCACCCGCGCCAGCAGGCCACCGCGTACCCCGGCTGCCAACAGCGCCACGCTCAGCGTCACGCTGGCAGTGCCCAGCCCCATGGCAAAGGTGCCCGCGACCCCGGCCGCCAGCACGTCCAGACGCCAGGTCAGCAGCAACAGGAACACCGCACCGGTACAGGGCCGCGCCGCGATGCTGAGGACAATCGCCAACGCCTCGCGCCAGGAGGTCAGCCGCGCCGCCTCCTCCAGCGTTGGGCCGTGGCGATGGCCGCAGCTTGCACAGACCTCTCCCGGCCCGTGATCATGGCTGTGGTCATGGCTATGATCGTGACTGGGATCGTGAGTGTGGGCATGATCGTGATCGTGGCCGTGATGATGACCATGGTGATGGTGCGTATCGCCCTGCGGACCAGCCCCGCCAGCCTGGGCGGCTTCGGAGCGCAGACGCAGCGCCCGGCGCAGGCCGCGCAGCATCAGATAGAGGCCCAGCACCGCCATCAGCCCGTAGGACACCGGCGCCAGCAGATCTTCGGCGGTGGCGGTCAGGCGTTCGCGGCCCCAGTCGAACAGCCAGACGCCGCTCAGCACCAGCAACACCGCACTGGCGGCCTGCGCCAGGGACGAGGCCACCGCCAGCCCCGACAGCCGCCACAGGGTCACCGCACGCCCCAATCCATAGCCACCGATCACCAGCTTGCCGTGGCCGGGCCCGGCGGCGTGAAAGAACCCATAGGCAAAGCAGACCCCCATCAGGCTCCACCAGGCGCCGGGTGCGCCGGCCTTCAGCGCCCGCAGCCCCTGCGCCATGGCGTTCTGTGCCTCGCGCTGCGCCTCGGCGGCGGCCCGCAGCACCGGATCTGCACCGCCAAAGCCCCAGAGCCAGAGCGCCAGCCCCAGCACCCCAAGCAGCGTTACCGCCCCCAGCGCGGTCAGGATCGGTCGTGCCATCTCAGCCCTCGCAGGCCAGCGACACGGTGGCGGCAAAAGCCGCGCCCACCTCCGGATAGGCCTCCTCGGCCTGGTCCGTCGGCATCGCATAGAGCAGTTCTTCGACCATCGTATAGGCCTGATCCAGATTGGGGGGCGTGATCGACGCGGTACAGGGGCCGGTGACCTCGACCCCGCGGCTCAGGTCATAGGCGGTGTAATAGGTCGGATCATAGGGTTTGACCGTGACCCCCGCCGCCTGCACCGGGTTTGTTTCGGCCAGCACGCGCCGATGGCGGGTGGTGATGATCCCCTGCTCGACCTCCGTGCTCAGATGTTCGGGCGCGCCCAGCGCCAGCGCCTCTCCGCCCGCCGACAGGTACAGGTCGCCCTTGAACCCGGGCGACCAGTTGAGGTCGAACCCCCGCAGCTGCTCCAGCTCCGCCGCGGTCAGCCGGCCGTCAAAATCACTGTCGAGCCGCAGATCCTCGAAGATCAGCAGCGAGTAGAAATCATCATAGGCCCAGGTGACCTCCACCGCCGTCAACTCCCCGTCCGGAGTGACCTCCAGCGTCAGCCCCGTGTCCACAAAGATATGCGGATGGGCGCGCAGCGGCGCCGGGACAAGCAGCAGCAGGCAGAGGGAGAGCGGTCGTATCATGTTATAACATCTATGCGTTGTCTCCGCCCGGCTCAAGCGGCGCAAGGCCGGGGCGCGGCCGCATGGGCCGGTTTTTGCCCGCGCGGCGGTCATGTCAGCGATGCCCCCAGTCCTGCGGGTCCTCGCTGTTGCCCGGGCTGAGGCCCAGCACATCGCCCTCGGTCGAGCAGCCCAGCCCCAGCACCGTGCGGTTGGCATAGGCGAAATAGGCCACGACCTGGTTGATCTCCAGGATCTCGCCATCGCTCAGCCCGGCATCCTTCAGTGCCCAGACGTCGTTGATCTCCATCGCGGCGGGGCGTTCGGTCAGCTTGTGGGCATAGACCATCGCCGCCCGTTCGGCCTCGCGCACCGGCAGCGCCTCCACGTCGCGCGCCTCGATCGCCGCCCGGATCGCCGCGGCGCGGTCGTCATCCTGCATCAGCCGCGTCAGCCCGGCAAAGTGATGCTCGACGCAATAGGCACAGCCGTTCAGCGCCGAGACCCAGACCCCCAGCATTTCCAGCACCCACTTGGGCAGGGTATTGCCGGTGTGGTGCAGCACATTCTTGTAGAGCGCCATATGCCCTTCCATCGAATGGGGCCGCAACCCATGCACCATCATGATGTTGTCGACGTTCCCCTCCGGCCCGGCCACCCGGTCATAAAGCTTGCGCAACTTGCCGGTTGCCTCTTCAAAGGGAACGGTTTCAATCCACGGCATCGGCACCTCCAAACATACACCTGCGTCAAAGCTACCCCGCCCGGCATCGAATGCAAGACCGGGCGCCCCGCTGACGTCAGTCGGCGCGTCGCAATTGCGTGATCGCCGCCAATGCCGTGGCAATGTCCGCGCTTCGGGTGCGGTGGTTGGTGATCGCGGCGCGCAGGGCGGTGAGGCCGCCGATCCGCGTCGTCGAAAACACCGCCACACCGGCCAGTTGCAGCGCCGTGGCGATCTGCGCATTGATCTGCGACTGCCGCTCGGGCGGGGCCTCCGGGGCGGCGGTAAAGACACAGACGTTGGACACCACCGGGTGCATCAGGGCCATCCCCTCGGTCGCGTCGATCTGCGCACCCATCTCTGCCGCCAGCCGGCAATTGTCGGTGATCGCCGCGGCAAAGGCCGCCTCGCCGAACATCTCCAGCGCGCACCAGACCTTGATCGCGCGGTTGCCCCGGCTGAGGTCGATGCCATAGTCGCAGAACCACGGCTCGCCCCCCGCCAGCCCCTCCGGCGCGCCATCCAGATAGGCCGGCCGCGCCGCAAAGGCCGCGCGATGGGCGCTTTCGTCCCGCATCAGCACCAGCCCGCAGTCATAGCCCACATACATCCACTTGTGGAAATCCAGTGCAATGCTGTCGGCCCGCTCGATGCCGTCGCTGAGGGCGCGCCAGGGCGGCTCCGCCAGCCGGGTCCAGGCGCCAAAGGCCCCGTCCACATGCAGCCACAGCCCCTCTTGCGCCGCCACATCCGCCAGCGCATCGAGATCGTCAAACAGCCCCAGATCCACCGATCCCGCGGTGCCGACGATCAGGAAGGGCAGCGCCCCTGCGGCGCGGTCCTCCTCCAGCATGTCCCGCAGCGCATCCGGGTCCATGCGGCCCTCGCGCAAGGGCACCTGACGCAGGTTGTCCGACCCGATGCCCAGCAGCTCCAGCGCCTTTACCGTGGCATTGTGCACGCCCGCCCCCGCATAGGCGGTGAGGCGCAGATCGCCCTGCCCCGCCTGTCGCAGATCCGGGATCACACGCAGCCGCGCCGCCTGAAAGGCCAGCACCGTGGCCTGCGAGGTGCCGGTGGTCAGGACACCGCTGGCCGCCTCGGGAAAGCCCATGATCCGGCGCGCCCAGTCGATCACCGCACGCTCCATCCGGTTGGCGCCATGGTCGCGGCCACCGCAATTTGCGTTCACCGCCGCCGCTGCCATGCCCGCGATCAGATCGGAGGTCAGACCGCTGCCCTGCACCCAGCCCCAGAACCGCGGATGGATATTGCCGCCGTGATGCGGCAGCACATCCTCGACCAGCCGCGCCACCAGATCGCCCTGATCCGCCTGCCCGATGGCATAGCGCGCCTCCAGATCCTCCGGCACCGGCTGCCATGGCCGGTTGCGCGCCACCTGCATCTGGCTGATCGCCGCATCCAGCATCCGCCGCGCCTCGGCCCGAAACGCGCCCCAGTCGTCGGGCTCCAGCATGCCGTTCTTGCCCATGGACCTGTGTCCCCCGTTTGCTACGCTACGCCTGTTTGAACAGCACATTGAGCAGCCCGCCCCCAAAGGGTCAACTCGGGCTGCACCAAAAACAGACAAACGGAGGTTCCATCGTGGCCATTGGACGCGTTGAGCGCATCACAGCCCTGGTTGCGGCGCTCCTGGGCATTGCAACCGGCATCGGTTACTTCTGGGATCGGCTGCGCCCAACGCCGACATTGGCCTATTTCGACGGCACCGCCAGCACCGATGCCAACCAGCTGCACGACGGAGACAACGCGGCGCTGCACGCGTTCCTGACCCAGCAGGCCAACACCCCGGTCTTTCTGGACCTCTCCGTCTACGTCAACAACCTGTCGCCGCGCCGCACACCGGCCTGTGACGGCGATCCGCCCGCTGGCATGAGCGCCGCCCCGGACGCGAGCTCCTATGTGTTCTGGTCCCTCGATCCGGACAGCACCTGCACCACCGAGGGAGGCGTGCAACAGCCCTCCGCGACGCTGTTCGCCGTAGATTTCGCGCTTGATCACAGCATTCCGGGAGCGGACGTCCAGATCCCCCCATCCTCCAGCGGCGGCGTGGGGCGTTGGGTTCAGCGGATCACCGGCTTCTTTCTGGTTGCCTCCGGACCCTCAGGTGGCCAGCAGGCTTTTACCCTGACGCCGACACCGGTCGCCCAGGATCTGCGTCAGGCCACCCGTGCGGCCGCCGCCGAAGGCTGACCCTCCGGGCCGTCCCTCCCCCCGGGGCGCCCTTATCCACAGGCCGCGCTGGCCCCTTCCCCCGCCCGATCACATGCGCCATAATGGCTGCCAACCAAACCAAACGAATGAGCAGCGATCCGCACATGGCCGACGATCTCCTGAGCCCGTCCTCGTCTGAAACCTATGACGCCTCCTCCATCGAAGTCCTCGAGGGCCTCGAACCCGTGCGTCAGCGCCCCGGCATGTATATCGGCGGCACCGACGAGCGCGCGCTGCACCACATGGTGGCCGAGATCCTCGACAACTCCATGGACGAGGCCGTCGCCGGCCACGCCAACCGCATCGAGGTCGAACTGCACGCCGACTATTCGCTGACGGTGCGCGACAACGGCCGCGGCATCCCGATCGACCCGCATCCGAAGTTTCCTGACAAATCGGCGCTCGAAGTGATCCTCTGCACCCTGCACGCGGGCGGCAAATTCTCCGGCAAGGCCTATCAGACCTCGGGCGGCCTGCACGGGGTCGGCTCTTCGGTTGTGAACGCGCTCTCGGATTCGCTGGTGGTGCAGGTGGCCAAGAATAAGGAGTTGTTCGAACAGCGGTTCTCGCGCGGCAAGCCCCTGGGCGGGGTGGAAAAGATCGGTGCCGCCCCCAACCGGCGCGGCACCACGGTGACCTTCCACGCCGACGAGGAAATCTTCGGCTCGCATCGCTTCAAACCCGCGCGCCTGTTCAAACTGGTGCGCTCCAAGGCCTATCTGTTCTCCGGCGTCGAGATCCGCTGGAAATCCGCCATCGACGACACTGAAACCCCGACCGAGGCCACCTTCCACTTCCCCGGCGGCCTCAAGGACTACCTGACCGAGGTGCTGGGCAAATCCTCCGTCTATGCGGATGCGCCCTTTGCCGGCAAGGTGGAGTTCCGCGAGAAATTCGGCGAGCCGGGCTATGTGGAATGGGCGATCAACTGGACGCCGTCCCGCGACGGCTTCACCCAGAGCTACTGTAACACCGTGCCCACGCCGGAGGGCGGCACCCATGTCGCCGGGTTCTGGGCCGCGATCCTCAAGGGGATCAAGGCCTATGGCGAGCTGGTCGGCAACAAGAAGGCCGCCCAGATCACCCGCGACGACCTGATGGCGGGCGGCTGCGCGCTGGTCTCCTGCTTCATCGCCGACCCGGCCTTTGTCGGCCAGACCAAGGATCGCCTCTCCACCGAGGGCGCGGCCAAGATGGTCGAAAACTCGGTCCGCGACCACTTTGACAACTGGCTTGCCGCCGATACCAAATCCGCCGGCGCCATCCTCGATTTCCTGATCCTGCGCGCCGAGGAACGCCTGCGCCGCAAGCAGGAGAAAGAGACCCAGCGCAAATCGGCCACCAAGAAGCTGCGCCTGCCCGGTAAGCTGACCGACTGCACCTCCAAGGACCGCAGCGGCACCGAATTGTTCATCGTCGAGGGCGACTCGGCGGGCGGCTCCGGCAAGGGCGCGCGCTCGCGCGAATACCAGGCGCTCTTGCCGCTCAAGGGCAAGATCCTCAACGTGCTCGGCGCCGCCTCCAACAAGCTCAGTTCAAATGCCGAGATCCGCGACCTCTGCGAAGCCCTCGGCGTCGGGGTTGGCACCAAGTTCAACCTCGACGATCTGCGCTATGACAAGATCATCATCATGACCGATGCGGATGTCGACGGCGCCCATATCGCCTCGCTCCTGATGACCTTCTTCTTCACCCAGATGCGCCCGTTGATCGACGGCGGCCACCTCTATCTGGCCTGCCCGCCCCTGTTCCGCCTGACGCAAGGCGCGAAACGCGTTTATTGCCTCGACGAGGCCGAGCGCGACATGTGGCTGGAAAAAGGCCTCGGCGGCAAGGGCAAGATCGACGTCTCACGCTTCAAAGGTCTCGGCGAGATGGACGCAAAAGACCTGAAAGAGACCACCATGGATCCCAAGACCCGGAAATTGATCCGGGTCACCATCGACGAGGACGAACCCGGCGAGACCGGCGACCTGGTGGAGCGTCTGATGGGCAAGAAACCCGAACTGCGCTTCCAGTATATTCAGGAGAACGCCAAGTTCGTGGAGGAGCTGGATGTTTGAGGGATGAATGATTGATAATTACATTGACCACAGTGACGAAAAGAAAGCGCGTAAAGCACTTCTCGCCGTAAGCATTTCGACTATCCTTGTGGCAAACATGAAATTTGCAACAAATAAACTAGATATTCTTGGTCTTGAACTATTAGTAGATCAGACACAACTTGTGGCTTTTGGAAAACTCACCGCTGTTATACTTTTGATAATCTTTATTGTTCGCTCGATACCAGGCTACTTAAAACTCCTCCATAAGCTATCTGTGGATCGCGCCAACCGCCAAGAACAGCTTGAAATATCCAGATGGGTAAAAAGTTGGGGTTTTGATACCCCTACACCTCCGGTAGACGATCCAAATGAAGAGAAAAAAGAAATCGAGAACGAGCATAAATATCGACTCGCAAAAATTGAAAAAAGGTACTCAAATATAACATTCGGGGCGAATGCAATGGCGCTTCTGGTCGTAGATTATGGCGTCCCGTTAATAATTGGATTAGTCGCCGCGAACAACCCAGAGCTGGTGCAAACATTGCTCAAACTGACTTAGGATTATCTCTCGGGCACTTGAAATACACGCCACGACGTTCCGCGAGCACCCTAACACAAGGCCCGTGCCTGACCTTGGGGAGGCGAGAAGCGCCTTCCCGGGGGGAAGGTCAGGCGCGGGCCGTGCCGCTGCGCGCCACGTCCCAGGAAAAATCCTGCCAACGCCGCTCCTTGATGTGCACCGTCAGTTGCGCAGGGCTCCGCCCGTCCACACCTCAAACAGTCCCCCGGACTGTTTGTCTCTCCGGGAACCGGCGTGAACTCCCGGGGGGAGGTGAGACCGTCCCGGAAACTATCCGGGGGATAGTTTCAAGTCGAAACGGGCGCAGCCCAATCAGGCGCGGGCCGTGCGGCTACGCGCCACGCCCCGGGGCAACTCCCGCAAGCGCTGCACGTCAACGTTCACTGAGGGCCGCGCCCGGGGACCGGCGCTCCGCCCACACTTCATCTTCTCCCAAATATCCCGGGGGTGAATTGCCCGGCACGGGCAAGAGGGGGCAGCGCCCCCTACCTCAAACATAAAAAACCGCCATCCCCCCTGAATAATCCCCGGCCCCCCGGTGTTTCCTCAGCATCAACCCAAATCAATTGCTCAGAGGACACCCCCATGGCCGAGACCATCAAGATTGCAGGCAAAGCCTTTCCCGCCGACATCTCCGGCATGCTCAAGCACAACAGCATGCGCAACACCTTCGGCAACTGGATCGCGCGCGAAAAGAAGGTGCTGCTGCCCCATATCAAATGCACCATTGCGATGATGAACAAACAGGACGGCCCCGGCCTCTTCCGCGCCTATTTCGACGAGGCCCTGCCGGACGCGCAGCGCATCGACCTGCCGATCAACATCTATTCCCTGCTCAAGCAGGAAGCCGAGAGCGACGCCCCCCGCGATGCCGCCTTCAAGGTGATCCTCAAGAAGGCGCAGAAATTCATCACCGGCCCGCTCGACCATTACCGGAGCGAATTCTTCGACTCCAAGACCTTCCGCGATTTCGTGATCAAGCAGCTCGGCCAGACCGACGCCAAGAAAGAAGCCAAGGCGCAGGGGATCAAGGACGACAAGACCCTGTTCGAGATCTTCATCCTCACCAACAGCGACCGCAAGGACGAGGCCGTGAAGCTGATCAAAACGCTGGCCAAGAGGGAAAAACTCGGCAAGGAGAAGGAAGAGAGCCTGATCCGCCAGGTCACCAAGGGCCGCATGTAAGCGCCCCGCCAACACAGGCCGTTGCGCCCCCGGCGCGCGCCCGCCTCACGCGGTCTCAACCCGCACCTGCCATACTCGCTTGCGTTGCAACACCCACAGGGCACGGCCTGACACCCCGTGCCCGACAGGAGAACAGGGCCCCAGAGACCACCCTCACCCGGGTGCAGGGGATCCGGCCAGACGCGGGGAAACCCGCACCATCTCTCCGCCTCCCGCGGGACATCAAACCCCGTGGCGGCGCCGCCATTTGTCCCACGCCCGCCCACGTCTTTGTGAGGGCCGCCGACAACAGATTGATCGCAGGCGGCGCAACCGCCTAACCTCTGCGCACCGCCACGCGCAGGGAGGGGCAGCGGCACGCCATGAACTTCATCGCCGACAACCAGCTGCTGTTGCTGATCCTGTGCTTTGCCACCGGGAGCCTCGGCACCGCCTTGCTGTTTCGCAAACCCGCCGGTCACCGCGCCTGGCGGCTGGCCGATCTGGTCTGGGTCATCCTCGGCGGCATCGGCGCCTTGGTGGCGGTCGTCGCCGGGATCTACTCCGCCGATACCTCGCGCCTCGACCGGCAGGTGGATGTGGCCTATGCCGCCACCCAGGCCTTTGACCGCGACGCCGCCCGCTTTCGCCTGCGCTTTTGCGAGCCCGCATATGACAGCGACATCGCCGCGCTCTGCGACAAGGTCGAGTTCCTCTCCGCCTCCACCGCCGACACCCGTGGCCTGCCGTTCTTCACCGCCGTCACCGACAGCGTCGCCCCGCTGCGCGCGCTCTCGGTCTTTGGCGACGACATGGAAGCCATGGCCCGCTCGGTCGACAGCTTTGATCCGGCCAGTTTTGTGGTCTTTGCCGCCCTTGATCCCGACACCGAGGCCGCCGTGGCCAGCCTGCGCCGCAAGGTGCCCGCCATCGCCGGGGATTTCCTGATCCTCGCCCGCGCCTACGAGGATCTGGTCGCGCTGCTTGCCCGCCTCAAGGACGAATGGCAAACCCTTGAAGAGAATGCCTATATCCTCGCGCTCCAGGTTCTGGCGCTGTGCCTGGTCAGTTTTGCGGCCCCGTTTCGGCTCGGCAAATCCATCGTGGAGCTGCGCCCCCGCCCGCGCTAAGGTCGCGGCACGAGGGCGGCAAGGAGGTAGCAGGGAGACGGACCATGACCAAGGACGATCTGCAACAGATCCTGGCCGATGCCTTTGCCCCCTGGGTGCAGGCGCTGGAGCTGACGGTGGTCGAGACCGCCCCCGACACCACCGTGCTGCGGATGCCGGTCACCCCGGCGCTTGCCCGGGTTGGCGGCATCGTCTCCGGTCAGGCGCTGATGGCGCTGGCGGATACCGCCATGG
Organism: Epibacterium sp. MM17-32; assembly: GCF_022348205.1. Taxonomy (NCBI): domain Bacteria; kingdom Pseudomonadati; phylum Pseudomonadota; class Alphaproteobacteria; order Rhodobacterales; family Roseobacteraceae; genus Epibacterium; species Epibacterium sp. MM17-32. The sequence continues at coordinate 104,203 of NZ_JAKRFC010000003.1, forward strand.
TGCTGGGGGCGATGTCGCATGCGGGGCGGATGCTGCCCCTGGCCACCACCGACCTGCACTGCCAGTTCCTGCGCCCCGGCAACGGAGCCGCGATCCTGTGCCGCGCGCAGCTGGTGAAACCGGGCCGCGCCCTCAGCGTCTGGCGCGCCGAGATGACCGACGAGGCCAGCGGCAAGCTGGTTGCCACCGCAACCGCCACCTTCTACCTGCCCGCCTGAGGAGCCGCGCCGCATGCGCCATTTCGACGAGATCTTCGCCATCGCCGCCAACCGCCACGGCGGCCCCGCCGCGCTGGACGGCAAGCTGACAAAGCCCGACCCGCAAATCACCGCCCGGCCCGAGGACCGCTGGCTGTCGGTGATGACCCGCTGCGTCTTCAACGCCGGTTTCAACTGGAAGGTCATCGCGGCCAAATGGGACGGGTTCGAACGCGCCTTTGACGGCTTTGACGTCGGCCGCAACGCCTTCATGGATGACGCACAGCTCGACGCCCATCTGCGCAACACCGAGATCGTGCGCAACGGTGCCAAGATCCAGTCGGTGCGCGACAACGCCGCCTTCCTGATGGAGCTGCGCGACGCGGGCGGCGCGGGCAAGGTGCTCGGCGGCTGGCCGTCGCAGGACTACATCGGCCTGCTGGAGATGCTGAAGACCCGCGGCAGCCGTCTTGGTGCCGCCACGGGGCAATATGCCATGCGCTTTGCCGGGCGGGATGCGTTCATCCTCTCGACCGACGTGACCGCACGGCTGGTCGCCGAAGGGGTGATCGACAAGCCCGCCACCTCGAAACGGGCACTGCGGGCCGTGCAGGAGGCCTTCAACCACTGGGCCGCGCAGTCGGGCCGGTCCCTCAGCGAAATCAGCCAGGTGCTGGCCTACAGTGTCTAGGGTTCTGCTCCTCCTGCTGGCCCTGCTCGCCGCCTGCGGCCGCAGCCCGACCGAGCGCGAACGCATGTTCCTCGGCACGCTGCATGGCGACAGTCTGGATTACTCCCGCCTGCGTCTGGTCGAGGGCGCGCCATTGCGGGCCGTCACCTTCCGCCGCCCGCAGCGCCCCCGCACCACCTGCCGCGAGCGCATCCTGCCGCCGCGTCCCGCTGGCGAGGTGGTCACCGCCTCCCCGGCGGCAGTTGCGATCTTCAACCGCATCTTCTTCACCCGCGAATGGTATCTGCCCGATTATACCCCGGACTATCCCGACACCTTGCCGCTGGTCGAGGCGATGCTGCTGGCGCATGAGGCCACTCATGTCTGGCAATGGCAGAACCGCGACCGCACCGGCTATACGCCGCTGAAGGCGCTGCTCGAACATGGCACCTCGCCCGATCCCTATCTGTTCGACCCCGATCGAGAGGCGGATTTCCTCTCTTTCGGCTACGAACAACAGGGCACCATCGTCGAAGAATACGTCTGCTGCCGGGCCCTGGCCCCGCGCGCCGAGCGCACCCATCGCCTGCATCGCATGCTCGCGGCGGAGATGCCGGTCTCCGACCTGCCGCAGAGCCGCGAGAGCGATGTGCTGCTGCCCTGGAAGGACGTGCGCATCGACGGGATTTGCGACTGATCCCCGCCGTATAGTTACGTCCGGGGTAACGTTGCGTAGAAATACGCGGGCGCGCGGATAGCGCTTGCCCCCTTCTGGCCTGCGCCGCATTCTGCTCCGGCACGCAATCGGCAGGGGGAGCGGTCATGGGGAGGACAAGCGAAATGACCCAATTTGCACTGATCATGCTGGCAGCCGGGATCGGGATCCCCGTTCTCGCTGCCCTCAACGCGCGGCTGGGGCAGGTCCTCGGCGCGCCGGGGGCCGCCTGCGTGGTGCTGTTTGCAGTGGCCTTTGTCGCCGCGCTCGGGTTCTATGCGCTGGTCGGCCCCAAGACCCTGTCGCAGGTGATGATCGCGCCCCGGCATCTCTTGCTCGGCGGGGTGCTGGTGGCCTTCTATGTCCTGTCGATCACCCATGTGGCACCCCATTTCGGGGTCGGAAACGCGGTGTTCTTCATGCTTCTGGGCCAACTCCTCTCGGCTGCGGCGATCGACCATTTCGGCCTCTTTGGCGCCCAGATCAGCCCACTGACCTGGACCCGCGCGCTGGGGATCTCGGTCATGGCCGCCGGGGTCTGGATCACCCAGATCGCCGCCTGAGTCCAGCCTGAGCACCACCCCGACCGCTGCGGCTTGCGCGCCGGGCTCAGCCTGCGCGCAACACCCCATCCTCCAGATGCAGCACCCGGTCCATCCGGGAGGCAAGCTCCAGATTGTGGGTCGCGATCAACGCTGACAGGCCGGTTTCCGACACCAGCCGCATCAGCACCTCAAACACCTGATCCGAGGTCGCCGGATCGAGGTTCCCGGTCGGCTCATCCGCCAGCAGGATGCGCGGGCTGTTGGCCAGCGCCCGGCAAAACGCCACCCGTTGCTGCTCGCCCCCGGACAGCGCTGCGGGTCGATGCGCGGCGCGGTCTTTCAGTCCCACAAGCGCCAAGAGTTCGGCGCCGCGCGCCTCCGCGTCGCGCTGGGACAACCCATTGGCAAGCTGGGGCAGAACGATGTTTTCCAGCGCCGTGAACTCCGGCAGCAGGTGGTGGAATTGGTAAACAAACCCTACGTCCTGCCGCCGCACCCGTGTGCGCTTGCGCTCCCCCGCTCCGGTCATGTTCTGCCCGCCGATCTGCACCGTGCCCGCATCGGCCACATCCAGCAGCCCCGCGATCTGCAACAGCGTCGATTTGCCCGCACCGGAAGGGGCAACCAGCGCCACAACTTCGCCCGCGCGCAGGGTCAGGTCTGCTCCGCGCAGGACCGAGACTTCACCGGGCGTGCCCGCCAGATAGGTCTTGCTCAGCCCTTCGATCTGCAAGGTGATCTCACTCATAGCGCAGCGCCTCCACGGGGTTCAGCCGCGCCGCGCGGCGGGCCGGAAAAATGGTGACAACAAACGACAGACCCAGCGACAGGCCAACGGCCTTGATCACATCGCCCGCCCGCAATTCGGCTGGCAGCGCGTAGATGCCCCGGATCGACGGATCCCAGACCCCGCCCCCCATGACGTAATTCACAAACGAGAAGATCGGGTCGATGTAGATCGCAAACAGGCAACCAAGGATCACCCCCAGCAGGGTGCCGATCACCCCGGTGATCGACCCGCAAATGAAAAACACCCGCATCACCGAGCCTTCGCTGAGGCCAATGGTGCGCAGAATGCCGATGTCACGGCCCTTGTTCTTCACCAGCATGATGAGGCCGGAGACGATGTTCATCGTCGCAATCAGCACCAGGATCGACAGGATCACGAACATCACATTGTCCTCGACCTCCAGCGCCCGCAGGAATCCCCCCGAACTGTCGCGCCAGCTCCAGACGCCATAGCTTTGCCCCGCCGCCCGCAGCAACGGCAGGATGTATTGAACCACCCGCTCGGGGTCATCAACCATCACCTCGATCTCATCTGCCGCACCTTCGCGGTTGAAATAGCTCTGCGCCTCGGCAAAGGGCAGATAGGCGCGGGTGTTGTCGATGTCATAGCGCCCGGCGGTAAAGACATAGACCACCTCATAGGCGTTCACGCGTGGGCTGGTGCCAAAGGCGGTCTTGACCCCATTGGGTGAGATCAGCTTGACCTTGTCCCCGATGCTGAGGCCCAGGGCGCGCGCAACGCCCGATCCGATCGCAATTCCTTCGTCAAAACGGTCGAGATCGCCATAGGCCGCATCGCTTTGAGCAACACCCGGGATCTCGGCCAGATCCGCGGCGTGGATACCATAGACCTGCACACCGGCGTTGCGGTCACCCCGGCTGGCCATCACCTGACCTTTGATCAGCGGGGCCGCCTGCACCACGCCGGGTACCTGCCCCACCGCATCCGCCAATGCGGCATAATCGGTGATGCGTCGATCAAGCGTGCCGGCTTCGGTGACTTCGCCATGGGCGTAGACCGTGGCATGGGCGTTGGCGCCCAAAATGGTGCCCACGAATTCCGACCGAAAGCCTGAGCGCACCGCCAGTGTCGCGATCAGCGCAAAGACCGCCAGCGTGATGCCGATGAGGGAAATCCAGGTCATCACCGACACGCCGCCTTCGCTGCGGCGGGCGCGCAAATAACGCCAGGCAATCATCCATTCGAAACGGGAAAAAGGCGCAGGTGCGGCCATTTAGGCGGTCTTCCTCTTGCGATGAAAATGCGGCGCTGCCAAGGCAGAGCGCCTGTCGCGCAGACCCTAGGGGCGCGAGGATGTGCGGTCAAGCAAGCCTGTCGCGGCGGCGCGCACTGCGGGCAAAGAGACGCCGCCCCCCCGCCATCAGCCCCCAGATAAAGCCACTGCCCGCCAGCAGCCCAACCGCCGCCAGCATCATCGCATCAAGCGAAACCGGCACCGCAGGTTCAAACGCCTGAAGCGTCGCAGAGGCGATCTCGCTTTCGGCAAAGCGCCCCAGATGCAGCGCGCGCTCCACCGGGGCCATGGCGCTCAACTCGCGCAAGTCGGACGACAGGCGACCATAGCGGTCGATGGTGGCCGCCATGGTTTCGGCGCGCGCGGCCCCCATCTCGCCCCCCTGAGCCAGTTGCACCAGCGCCGCATGCCGCTCCAGCCCAAGCGCCGCCGCATCGGCATCAAACTCTGCCACCGTGCGGCGGAGCGCGTCCACGTGACCACCCAGCCTTTGCAGATAGGCCTGCGCGTAGGCAGGAAACTGTGACAGGCCCACACCTGCGCCCGCTCCACCCAGCAGCGACACCATCCGCGTGATCATGATCGTTGTCCTTCTCTCAGCCCATCGCCGCAAAGGTGACCCGATGCGCCTGTCAGGCGCAACCCTCAGCATGAGCGCCCCATCAGCCCCGCGCGCACCTCCCCTGTGAAGGGGAAAACGGGGGCGCTCCCGCCCCCTTTTGGTGTTTTGCATGCGCAAAACGCCGAAAAGGCGTTGGGGGTGGCGCCGGGCCAAAGGCCCGGCGCCACCCCCAACCCGCAGGGCCCAACCGGATCAGGGCATGTTTCATGCCCGCAAGACGGGCGGGAGCCCTGCCCGCACGCACCGATACGGCGCGATCTGCAAAAAGCAGCGCAAAAACGACAGGCGCCCCGCATACAGGGCAAAAACGCAACCCTTTGGCAATCTATTGAAGGCTATTCCCTCATAGGTAGTTTCAAACCTTTGCCACATGGACCAGCACCATGAGGAGATTGATATCATGACAGCCATTTTGCCGGGCCAAGACCCCCGGATCGCACAGATTTTTCAGGACATGGCCAGCAACCAACGCGCCCTCAAGGATGCTGATGAGGTCGAACAGGCAGGCAAACGCGGCCAGGCGGCCATGCACACCGAATATCAGATGCGGGCAGAGGACGGTCTCACCGTCAAGGAAGGCATGGGCGTTGGTGACATCAACCTCACCGCCCAGCGCTACCGCCAGCAGGCCGCGGACATGCGCGTTGCCATCGCCAAACTGCGCGATGAAGATCCCGACCATGCGGATTATGCCACCACAATCGCCATGCAGATCCTCGGGCAGGTCAGCACCGGTGACACGATGGCAGATACGATCCTGATGTCGATCGTGGGCGGTGACGCGACGGATGACACGTTCCTCAGCGCCAAATTCGCCATGCCCGATGCGGTGGGCACCGCCGGCGCGGATGAGGTCTCGGTCGAGACCGACGGCATGATCTTTGGCGTCAAGACCGGCGACGGGGCCGATGTAGTCTCGCTCAGCGGCGCGCAGGTCTTTGACGTCAGCACCGATGCCACGCCCACCATTGCCGTCACGGTTGCCGACAAAAACGGCTCCAAAACCTGGATGAGCACGCAAACCTTTGCCAACAATGACAGGCTGACCATTCAGGCCGGAACTGCGGGGTCCATCAGCACCGGTGGTGGTGACGACAGGCTCACTATTGATGCGGACAACCTCTACAGTGTCTCCGCTGGCGATGGGAACGACAGGCTGCGGATCTCAGCCGATTATGCGCAGGGCATCAACGCCGGTGCAGGCAATGATATCATCAGCTTACACGCGACAATTGCCGAACGCATCAGCGGCGGCGATGGGGCCGATGCGATTGACGTGACGGCGGCGCGGGGCTCTGTGGATGGCGGTGAGGGCGACGATCTGATCCGCATTTCCGCAACCGAAGCGGTGACCGTCAGCGGGGGACGCGGCAATGACCTAATCGAGGTGCGCAACGGCGGTGGCACCGTCACCCTGTCGCGCAAGACCGGGGACGGCGATGATATTGCCATGCTGGCTCCGGGGGCGAACCTGACCATCGCCTCTGCCGCGCCCACCAGCATCACCCGCGAAGGCGACAAACTGCTCCTGCGCTATGCCGATGGCGGCAGCCTCACCCTGAGCGGGATTGATCAGGCGGGAGAGATTTCCCTCGCCAATGCCCGCGGCGGTGATCCGGTACCGCTGCAAATCCCGCCGGCAGACGCCAATGGTGTCGATACGAGGGTCTGACATTCGGATCTGACAGAGGCCACGGCTGCCGCCCCTTTAGATGCCCGCGAAGACATGGGCCTTGGTCTGCACGCTGGACGCACTCGCGCCCCGGCGTGCGCGCCGTTCACCGGCGTTGCGCGTATCACTCGAACAAAGACATCTGATCTGGATGCGGCTGTGTGGGTGTCTTGGGGCTGTCCGCAAGGACTGCATCATCCAACGCGCGGAGATCTCTGGCCAATGCGGACGAAGCGCTCGTTTGCCACCGCCCTACCAAGGTCTGCTATCGCGCTCGAGACAAGGTTACGACCTTGATTCAGGTCAATGACGCAATCCGATCAACCGCTAGCCTTCAGGCATGCCAGCAGCAACCAACAAAACCGATCTACTAGTCGTTTTCGATAAAGACTTGGCCAAGCTCCGCAAAACGCTCGATGGCGTCGACGAAGCAAAAGCTTCTTTGTCGCCCCCCGATGACGACACGACGATCAAAGGTGTGATTGCGCACCGCACCCATTGGATGGGCATGTTTCATGGTTGGTACGAAGACGGCGTTACTGGCCGCGAGGTTCATGTCCCCGCCAAGGGCTATAAATGGAACCAGCTAAGAGAGTACAACGCGCCGCTCTACGAGAAAGGCAACGAGACGCCGTGGGCAGACTTGCTTTCCGATTTTGAGGCCGCTTGTGACAAGTTGCGCCGGTTTATTGCAGCACAAGACGATGAAACGCTCTACGCTGGCGGCGCACATGCGTGGACCGGCAAGTGGACGCTTGGCCGCTTTGCAGAAGCATCTGGTCCGTCGCATTTCCGCTCCGCGAACACCTACATCCGGAAAGCGTTGCGTAACGCCAAATAAGGCAGGCTAAGCTATCGGCACGTCTAACTTTCAAGTTTACGAAACCATGAAGTGCAGTTCGTAAACTGACTGTTTTTGATGAACTCAGTACAGCGAAGTTGCAATTCCTCTAAGCCGCAGCATCCAGTAAAGCGGGCTCAAACCCGACGTTAGCATAGATGCCTTGCACTCGCAGCATTGCTGGCCCAACTTGGCGTTCAGCGCAGAACAAACCCCGCCCGACGGGCCTGTCGGACGGGGCTCAATTCTGTTGCGCCAGTGGCTTCAGAAGCCGCGCGGCGTGGGGTGGTTGGCGTAGATCGCGGCGATTTTCTTTACCGCGTCTTCCGGGCTCATCTCTTCGCTTTCGCCGGTGCGGCGGCTGGTCACCTCGACGACGCCGTTCTTCAGCCCGCGCGGTCCGACGGTGATGCGCCATGGCAGGCCGATGAGGTCCATGCTGGCGAATTTGCCGCCCGCACGCTCCTTGCGATCATCATAAAGCGGCTCCAGACCAATGGCGGTCAGCGCGGCATAGAGCTGCTCGCAGGCGGCATCCGCTTCATCGTCGCCCTGCTTGAGGTTCACGATCCCGCAGTGGAAGGGGGTGACACCCTCGGGCCAGATGATGCCCTTGTCGTCGTGGCTGGCCTCGATGATGGCGCCGAGAAGACGCGACACACCAATCCCGTGCGAGCCCATGTGGACCGGCACGCTGTCGCCCTCGGCGGTCTGCACGGTGGCGCCCAGCGCCTCGGAGTATTTGGTGCCGAAGTAGAAGATCTGGCCAACCTCGATACCGCGGGCGACGCGACGGCGCTCTTCTGGCACCGCGTTGAACAGCGCCTCGTCGTGGGTCTCGTCGGTGCGGGCATAGCGCGAGGTGAACTCTTCGAGCACCGCCTGACATTGTTCGACGCTGTCATAGTCAATCTCGCGCGCGCCAAAGGTCAGATCGGTGATCTCGCTGTCATAAAAGACCTCCGACTCGCCGGTTTCTGCCAGCACCAGGAATTCGTGGGTGTAGTCGCCACCGATCGGGCCACCATCGGCGCGCATCGGGATCGCCTGCAGACCCATGCGCTCGTAGGTGCGCAGGTAGCTGACCAGATGGCGGTTGTAGGCGTGCAGCGCGTCCTCTTTGGTGAGGTCGAAGTTATAGCCGTCCTTCATGTAGAATTCGCGCCCCCGCATCACGCCAAAGCGCGGGCGGATCTCGTCGCGGAACTTCCACTGGATCTGATACATCGTCAGCGGCAGATCTTTGTAGCTGGACACATTGGCGCGGAAGATGTCGGTGATCAGCTCCTCGGCGGTGGGGGTGAACAGCATATCGCGGTCATGGCGGTCGCGGATGCGCAGCATCTCCTCGCCATAGGCATCATAGCGCCCGGACTCGCGCCACAGATCGGCCGACTGGATGGTGGGCATCAGCATCGGGATGTGGCCCGCGCGCATCTGCTCTTCGTGCACGATGCCTTCGATCTTTTTCAGCACCCGGTAGCCCAGCGGCAGCCAGGAGTAGATCCCGGCGGCGGACTGTTTGATCATGCCGGCGCGCAGCATGTAACGGTGGCTGACGACCTGCGCCTCGGAGGGGGTCTCCTTGAGGACAGGCAGGAAATAGCGAGACAGGCGCATAATGGCTCCATGCGGTGAACGAGTGTTCTGCCCGGTTTAGTAGCTGGCAGGGAGACGGACAAGGGTGCAGTTGCACCGCGCGGGCATCGCGCCCCGTGATCAGGGCAGCCAAGGGGCGGCCCATGGCGAAAGTCGCGGTTCCGCCCGGCAATACTCCCCTCTGGATTGCAATGCTTCGCCCGCGCAATTGGCGTTTCCGCAGAGGCGGCGCCGTGATGGTGATTTTGCGATAAAGACGGAGCGCGCAATTCCGCATCGGAGATTTGCACCAATGCCCGCGGTGCGGTATGTCGTCAGGGGAACCGCTGCGTGGGAGGACCCGACCCCCGGACCCAAAAATCACCCGGATCAGCCGCAAAACCGACGGTCATGACCCCTGTCGCCCCGTGTCACGACCTTTCAGCCCCCTGACCTCCCGCGAGCCGTGTAGGCGCGCGGAATCGACTCGCCACTCGCGCGAGGCACCGCGCCCGCCCGACCAAACCCAAGTTTCACGAATTACGGATAACCCCCTGTCACCACAGCCGTTTTTAAAGTCATAAAAATAATTCCAATTAAATATAGTTTTTTGATACATTCTCGCAGAATGTGAGTATTCAAGTATCGGAATTTTGGCACAATAGTCGTGCCCAAGCTGTAATGCGGCCCCTGCCCGCGTGATGTTAAAAGATGTTTTGTTCATGACCCATGCCTTGCCACTGACGCCCGATGCCTATGACGTGCAGCTGCGCGAACTGGGCCTGGTCGAACACCACAGCGAAGACGCGCTGGACAATCTCACATCGCTGGCCGCCCGCGTCCTGAACACGCCCACCGCGATGATTTCGGTGGTGCAGCCCAGCCAGGACCGGCAGTTCTTCAAGAGCTGCATCGGCCTGCCCGACATGGTGAGCGAGTTGCGCCAGACGCCGCTGTCGCATTCCTTCTGCCAGTATGTGCAGGCCACCGGGCAGCCGCTGATGGTCGACGACAGCCGCGACAACGGCCAGCTGCGCGACAATGAGGCGGTGCGCGATCTGCATATGATCGCCTATCTCGGGGTGCCCATCCACCTGCCCGACGGCACTGCCATCGGCGCACTCTGCGTGGTGGATCGCAAGCCCCGACCGTGGCAGCACGGCGATCTGGAGACCTTGCAGCAGCTGGCGCTGACCGTCGATCACCTGATCGCGCTGAAACAGGCCCGCGACAGCGCCGAGGCGTCAGAGGCCACCGCCCGGCGCGAGGCCGAGGCCCGCAAGACCTTCCTGGCCCATATGAGCCACGAGATCCGCACGCCGCTGAATGGCATCATCGGCTCGACCGATCTGTTGATGCGCAATGTGACCGGGATCGCCAGCTCTCCGCGGCAGCAGGGTGAATTGCTGCGCACCGTCAACCGATCTGCACAGAGCCTGGAGCGGCTGCTGAATGATGCGCTCGACATTGCAAAGATCGACGCCGGCAAGATGGAACTGGCCCCGACCCCCTTTGACCTGCGCGAAACCATTCAGGACGTCGTGCAGCTGTTTTCCGCCAATGCCGCGCGCAAGGGCATCGAGATCACCCACAATTTCACCGACATCGCCATGGGCGAGCTGCGCCAGGGCGACGGGTTCCGGCTTGGTCAGGTGCTGGGCAACCTGCTGAGCAACGCGGTGAAATTCACCGATCACGGCCGGGTCTGCCTCTGTCTGCGCGGCACCCCGCAGGCGGTGCATATCACCCTGCGGGACAGCGGCTGCGGCATCGCGCCCGAGCAGATCGACGCTCTGTTCAAACCCTTTGTCCAGGCCGAGCCCACCACGGCGCACAGCAAGGGCGGCACCGGGCTGGGCATGGCGATCGTGCAGCAGATGGTGCAGCTGATGGGCGGCCGCATCCGTGCCGAGAGCCTCCCGGGCGAGGGCACCACCTTTTTCCTGTCGCTGCCGATGCCGGTGGTCGCGCCGGCGCTTGCGGACCCCGGTCGCGGGGATGACCACCCCCCGGTGGAGACCGACGCGCAGATCCTGCGCGGCAAGCGGGTGCTGGTGGCGGATGACAGCCCGGCCAACCGGCTGGTGCTGCAAAAACTGCTGGAGAGCCTCGGCGCCGAGGTCGACAAGGCCTATGACGGCGGTGACGCCTTCGGGCGCGCGGTAACCACCCGCTATGACATTCTGTTCCTCGACATCCAGATGCCGGGCTACAGCGGGCTCGAGGTGCTGGAGAAGCTGCGCGCCTCGCCGCGCCATGTTGCCCGTGACGCGCTCTGCATCGCGGTCACCGGAAATACGCTGCCCAGCCAGGTGCAGCAATACCGCGACAGCGGCTTTGACGCCTGGCTCAGCAAACCGCTGCGCCACAGCGACCTGATCCGCGCCCTCTCGCCGCTGCTCGCGCCCGCCGGCCCGGCAGAGGCCTGATCGCCCGGTCGCCGCCGGCGGCGGTCATGCGCCCCTATGCACCAGCAGCAGCCAACCGTCGCGCCAGCGCCAGGCTCAGCGCCATCGCCGCCAGCAGGAACACGGCGCCAACGCTCCAGGCCACGGGGGGTGCATAGACGTCGGCAAGGGCCCCCGCCAGAACCAGCCCGATCGCCGCGCCACACTGCTGGATCAGGGAGCGCAGCGACAGCATGGTGGACCTCTGGCGATCCTCCACGCAGCGATGCAGCAGGCTGCTCGCAGGGGTCTCGCTGGCGCCGAGGAGGATGGAGTAGAGCGCAAAGATAACGACAAAGCCGACGATGCCGCCCTGTATCGCCAGCGCAACCTGCACCCCCGCGAGACAGGCAAAGATCGCCGCAAGCGTGCGCGCATGGCGCCGCCTGAAGATCCGGCTGATCTGCGGCGACAGGGAGGCGCCGATGGCGATCGCAAGGAAGTAGCCCGCCGTCAACGCCCCGATGACGGTATTGGCATAGGCCGCCTCCAGCATCGGCTTGGCGTGGGTCGGCCAGATCACCTCGACCGGGTTTGTCGCAATCAGGAACAGCGCCAGAGCCGCCAGAAGCATGGCAAGCGTCCGGTGTCGCAGCGCCAGGCGGAAGGACTCGGCCACCACCGACGGGACCCGCGCAAAACCCTGTGCAAGCGCATGGGGCGTCAGCGGCCGGGGGTCTTCGGCGATGGCGCAGAGGGTGTAGATCAGCACGCCGACCATCACCACAAAGCTGGCCGCATAGGACACATCATAGATGCTGATCCCATGGCGCAGACCAAGCGCCCCAAACGCGTCAGGCAGCAGCCCGCCCAGGACAGCCCCTACCGCGAGCCCCAGGGCGTTGGCCCCTTGCGCCCTGGCCAGCGCGGGCTGGACATCCACATTTGGCGCCGCCGCCCTGAAGGTCTCGACAAACCATGCATCCAGCGTGCCAGAGCGCAGGGCGCGCCCGAACCCGATGAAGGCGAAGGACAGTGCAAGCACGCCAAAGTCGCGCGACATGAGAAAAAGCGCCAGCGACACCAGACTGGCAAGGGTCGCTGCCAGAAAGACCGGCTTGCGCCCGATCGAGTCCGCCAGCCCGCCGAAGGGCAGTTCCATCGCCATGGTGGTCAGGGAGTAGATCCCAAACAGCAGCGAGATCTGAAACAGATCCATGCCGCGATCGGTCAACGCCAGCGCAACCACGGCAACCGTGAGCCCCATGGCAAAACGGTCAAGGAACTGATGTATCTGAAACACCCGGATGTGCCGCCGCGCGCCGTCGGTCAAGGCCGTGAAAGAAAAATCGAGTTCCGTCGTCATGGCGGCAGCATCCGCCTTTCCATCTCCCTGCGCAATGGCGGATCAGCCCCCGGGATGCCAGGCCCCGACCCCGCTGCACCAACCCGTGGCAAACGGCAGATCCGAGCCCAAACCAATCTACTGGAACGAGTTCTCCTATTGGCCGCTATAGTGTAGCCTAGTGCCAATTTAGATCATGCTGGGAAAACGCCGTGCACTCGCAAAAATTCAAACATGCGTCAGCGTCGAAAGGAGACGACTATGAAATGGTGGCCTTCGGCGATGCAAGTGACGGTTCATCAGACTATGTGCTTTTGCAGTTGGCATACGAATTTGACGATCAAGATCGCGCGACTGGGATGGACGGAATATATTTAGAAATCAACGATCAAGCACATGGCGCTTACAAGATTGTGCGTCGAATTGAAGTTTTTCTCAACGCTGTGATCATTCATTTCTCATCTCAACAGCTAAAGCTGCCAGACACGCTCAACCCGTTTTGCATTCCGCTTGACGACGTTACCCGCCTGAGCCCTGATGTTTGTGCGACGTTGGCCGGGATGGCTTGCCGTGCTGGAATAGACCTTGAGAACAAGCCTACCGAGTATTGATGCACTGCTACGGCAGCTTTGTCCGCACGGCAGACACGCCCGCAAGAGGACACGCGAGATCGCTTCGCCGTTGGCACACGAGGCGGAGGCAACGCGTCGCACAATCAGCCCACTCACTCCGGTGCGGTGTCCTGTGTCAGAACGCATTGATGCCACGGGGGGCGCAAGTCTGACTTGAAACGCTGCGCCCCATCGGCGATCACAGGGGCATCCGCGATCCACCCGTCCGCGACCCACCAAAGCGAGGATGCCTGACCATGGCCCTGCCCGCCCGCAAACAACTGAAATACTGGGGAATTGCCGCCGTCCTCTTTGCCATCGTCATGTGGGCGCTTGGCAATGTGCTGATGCCCTTCATCCTGGGCGGTGCCATCGCCTATATGATCGACCCGCTGGCGGACCGGCTGGAACGCGCGGGCCTCAGCCGCGAGGGGGCGACGGCGGTCATCACGGTGGGGGCGGTGCTGATCTTTCTGGTGCTGCTGCTGCTGATCGTCCCCGCGCTGATCAACCAGATGATCGATCTGGTGCAGACGCTGCCGCAGGCGCTGTCGAACCTGCGCGACTTTGCCCAGGAGCGGTTCCCGGCGCTGTTTGAAGACAACAGCCAGGTGCGCGAGGCGCTGGCGGGCCTGTGGAAGATGGTGCAGGACAAGAGCATCAGCCTGCTCCAGACCTTTGTCGGCTCGGCGATGTCGCTGCTGAACATCGTGGTGCTGCTGGTGATCGTGCCGGTGGTTGCGGTCTACCTGCTGGTGGACTGGGACCGGATGGTGGCCCGCATCGACGAGCTGCTGCCGCGCGATCACGCGCCGGTGGTGCGCAAGCTGGCCGGCGAGATCGATGCCGTGCTGTCGTCCTTCATTCGCGGCATGGGCACGGTCTGCGTGATCCTGGGCACCTATTACGCGGTGGCGCTGATGCTGGTGGGGCTGAACTTTGGCCTGGCGGTCGGGTTTGTCGCCGGTCTGGTGACCTTCATCCCCTATCTCGGGGCGATCTTTGGCGGCGTGCTGGCGATCGGCCTGGCACTGTTTCAGTTCTGGGGCGCGGCAGAGGGCGCCGACGGTGAAATGATCCGCCAGAGCACCGACTGGCTGCGCATCGCGCTGGTGGCGGGGATCTTTGTGATCGGCCAGATGGTCGAGGGCAACTTCCTGACCCCCAAGCTCGTCGGCAACTCCGTCGGGCTGCATCCGGTGTGGCTGCTGCTGGCGCTGTCGGTCTTTGGCGCGCTGTTTGGATTTGTCGGCATGCTGATCGCGGTGCCGGTGGCTGCGGCGATCGGGGTGGTTGCACGATTTGCCGTGGACCAGTATCTGCACAGTCGCCTCTATCAGGGGCTGAGCCACCGGGACGTCGCGTCCCTTTCCGCCGAGGCGCCGCAGGACGGTGCAGAGTAAGAAGACCCGATGTCCGAACAGCTGAGCTTTGATCTCCCGGCGAAACCTGCGCTGGGGCGGGATGATTTCTTTGTTGCGCCGTCGAATGCCATGGCCGTGGCGCTGATCGACCCGAGTTTTGCCTGGCCTTCGGGTAAGCTGGTGCTGACCGGGCCCAAGGGATCGGGCAAGACCCACCTCGCCCACGTCTGGGCCAAGGAAAGCGGCGCCCGCGTGGTGCCTGCACAGCAGCTGACCGAGGCCGACGTGCCGGAACTGGCCAGCGGCCCGGTGGCGATCGAGGACGTGCCGGAAATCGCCGAGGACGCGTTGGCGCAAAAGGCGCTGTTTCATCTGCACAACATGGTGCTGACCCATGGCCACCGGCTGATGCTGACGGGTCGTCCGGCGCCCAACCTCTGGGGGCTGGGGCTGGCGGATCTGCAAAGCCGGGTGCAGGCGGCCACCCATGCCGCGCTTGAGGCCCCCGATGATGCGCTGCTGGCGGTGGTGCTGGCGAAACTGTTCAACGACCGCCAAATCACCCCGAAACCGGATGTGATCCCCTATCTGGTGGGGCGCATGGACCGCAGCTTTGCCGCGGCGGCGGCGGTGGTCGATCAGCTCGACCGGCTGGCGCTGGCCGAGCAGCGCACCCTGAGCCGCGCGCTGGCGATTCGCATGATGGCCGCCGACCGCGAAAGCGAAGACAGATGACCCGGCGCCTCTGCAGCCCGAGGATCCCCCCGGCACCGCGGGCGGAATTGACCTCCGCGACCCGATACATCATTCTTTCCAAAGCCCAAACATCCGGTCCCCAGGGCCGGACCATCCCGGAGCCCGCATGACGATCCTGCCAGACGCCCCGCACCTCGCCTCCGAGACCACGCCTTCAGACGGCACAGAGTCCGATCTGGAACCGCCCGCGGGCAGCAGCGAGGACTGGGGCCCGTTTGGCCGCCCGCTGTTCGATGATCCGGATGCCCGCGCCCTGAAACGGGTCGGCGTGGTCGATGTGGGCTCGAACTCGGTGCGACTGGTGGTGTTTGACGGCGCAGCCCGCAGCCCGGCCTATTTCTACAACGAAAAGATCATGTGCGGCCTTGGCGCCGGCCTGTCGGAAACCGGCAAGCTCAATCCGAAGGGGCGCGTGCGCGCGCTGGAGGCACTGAAGCGCTTTCAGATGCTGGCGCAGGGGCTCTTGCCCTATTCGCTGATCGTGGTGGCCACCGCCGCCGTGCGCGATGCCAGTGACGGGCCGGAATTCTGCGCCGAGGTGGAGGCCGCCACCGGCCTGCGCATCCGTGTCATCACCGGCGAGGAAGAGGCGCGGCTGTCGGCGCAGGGGGTGCTTCTGGGCTGGCCCGGCGCCTATGGCCTGATCTGCGACATCGGCGGCTCCTCGATGGAGCTGGCGGAAATCCACGACGGCGAGGTCGGCAAATGCGTGACCTCGAACCTCGGCCCGCTGAAGCTGAAGGACATCAAGGGCGGGCGCCGGGGCCGCAAGAAACACATCGACGAGGTCATGGTCGCGCTGCGCGACCAGCTTGGCGATCAGCGCGACCGGCTGTTTCTGGTCGGCGGCAGCTGGCGGGCCATCGCCCGCGTCGACATGCTGCGGCGCAACTACCCGCTGACGGTGCAGCACGAATACCGCATGACCGCCAAGGACGTGCGCGAAACCGCCAAATACCTGGAAAAGAACGATCTCGACAAGATCCGCAGCGACTGCGGCATTTCCTCAGCCCGGATGGCGCTGGTGCCCTATGCGGCGGATGTGCTGTCGCGCCTGATCAAGACCTTTCGCCCCAAGGACATCGCCATTTCCAGCTATGGGATTCGCGAGGGGCTCTTGTATGAACAGATGCCCGAGCGGCTGCGCGAACGCGACCCGCTGATCGAGGCGGCCCGCTTTGCCGAGGCCAAGGACGCGCGGGTGCCGGGCTTTGGCAAGACGCTCTATACCTTTGTAAAACCGCTGTTTTCCGGCGAACCCTATGCCAAGATGCGGCTGGTGAAGGCCGCCTGCGTGCTGCATGACGTGAGCTGGCGCGCGCATCCCGATTATCGCGCCGAGGTCTGTTTCGACAATGCCACCCGCGCCAATCTCGGCGGGCTGAAACACTCGGAACGGATCTTCCTCGGGCTGGCGCTGCTGCATCGCTACCGCAACAAGCGGCAGGGCACCCATTTCGAACATCTCTATGATCTGCTGGCCGCGGCACAGCAGGTGGAGGCCGAAATCCTCGGCAAGGCCATGCGCTTTGGCGCCATGCTGATGGTGGGCGAGGATCAGGACATCGGCCGCCTGCGCTGGCAGCCGCGCAAACGCATCCTGCATGTGGAGCTGCCCGCCGCCAGCGCGGCGCTGTTTGGCGAGGTGGCGCAATCGCGGCTGATGTCGCTGGTCAATGCGCTGGAGGCCGAGGTGCGGGTGACCATCGCCGGCAAGCGCGGCGCGTTGTTGGAAAAGGACGCGCGGGGCTAGCGCCCCAAGATCACCGCAGGGCGAACGCCCCAAGATCACGATGGCGCCTGGCTCAGAGCTCAGAGCTCAGAGCTCGATACTGCCGTCCTCTTGCGCCTCTGGCGTGCTCTCGGGCTGTGGCGCCTTGCGGCGGATGATGATGTCGCCGTTGGGCAGGATTTCCGGCATCTCGTAGACGCTCCAGTCCTCCACCTGATTGGCGATATCCGCCAGCGCGGGCCCCATCTCGGTGAGAAAGCTGCGCATGGAAGGGCCGATTTCGGCAAAGAGGCGCGCGGCCTCGTCCAGCGTCGGCTCCATCTCGCGGCGCAGCCCCTCAAAGAACAAATCCGCTCCGCGCTCCATCAGTGTCGGCCCCTCCTCGTCGGTCGGGGTGTCTTCAGCGGCGAGCGGCAGCGCCAACAGGGCCGCAACCCCAGCCCCAAGGGCAAGGCGGCGAAACATGCGGGGGCGAATATCCTGTGTCATGCCTCAGAATATAGCGCGCTTCTGTAACAGGCATAGGGGGACAAATCCGCGCCGCTTACCCCCGCCACATCGGCTTGGCGATCTCTTGCCGAAGGGCGGCGCGGGTCCAGCCTGCATCCTGCAATGCGCTGTCGGGCGCGCCGAGCAACTCGCGAGCCAGCATCAGGCGCAGACGACGACGGGCAAGCCACAGCGCCAGCCCCCGCTGATCCGGGGCGCAACAGATCGGGCGCAAGGGGCGCGCGTGCGGCAGGGTCAGAATATCGGCAGACATGAGAGGCTCCTTTGTTCCAATACCGCCAGATTATCCCTACAGTGACCGCAGAAAAATTGAGTTCTTCTCCTGCCCTTTGGTCTTTCTAGGAACATATGAGACATCTGCCACCCCTCTCCGCCCTGCCCGCATTCGAGGCCACCGCCCGGCTTGGGTCCGTGACCGCTGCGGCCGCCGAACTGGGCCGGACCCATAGCGCCATCAGCAAGCAGCTGCGCCATCTGGGCGAGGATCTGGGTGGCGCGCTGTTTGAAAAAGACGGCACCGGATTGCGGCTGACCCAGCGTGGTGCACAGTTGCAGGCGGAGCTGCGGCCCATGCTGGACCGGCTGGATCATGTGGCGCAGCAGTTGCGACAGCAGCAGGATCAGCGCCGGGTGCGACTGGCGGTGAGCGCCACCTTTGCCACCCGCTGGCTGACCCCGCGCCTGCCCCGGTTTTATGCGCAGCACCCGGATGTGGAGGTGGATCTGCTGATGTCCGGTCCCCACCGCGACATGCGCGACACCTATGATCTGATCCTGAGCTATGATCGCCTGCGCGGCCCTCTGCGGGACACGCGCAGGCCCGAAATCCTTGGCGATACCTCTTATGGTCCGGTCTGCGCGCCGGGCTATCCGCTGGTGCGATCGCCCGAGGGCTGGCGTGCGGAGCTGCGGTTGGTGCACGCAGGCGCGCCGCAATCCTGGGACGCGTGGTGCCGTCTGAGCGGCGTGGCCCTGCTCGCTGCGCGTGAGAGCGCCTATCCGCACCACATCCTCGCGCTGGAGGCGGCGGCAGCGGGGCTTGGCGTGGCGGTGGCAGAGCGGCGGCTGGTGGCGGATGATCTGGCCTCGGGGCGGCTGATTGCGCCGCTGGGATTTGTGCGCGTGTCCAATGGCTTGCAGGCGATCGTCACCCCGGCGGGTGAGACCAGCGGCCAGCACAAACATGCGGTGTGCGCGGTGCTGGACTGGCTGCGCGCCAGCGTCGCCGAAGAAAACGCACAGGATTAGCCGGAGGCAAACGCCAGATCCAGCGTGACCGGGAAATGGTCCGATGCGGTCAACAACGCCTGACAGAGCGGGGGCGTGCCATAGCAGGCCGCGTCCTCAAACGGGTGCCAGATGCGCCATTTCGGCTGATGCGCCTGCAAGGGCGGCGAGATCATGATATAATCCAGCAGCGCCTGAAAATACCGCCCTTCCAGATGGTTATAGAACCGTGCCGAGGTCGGCAGCCCCTGTTGATTGGGCCGGAGCAAATGGCGCGCCTGGGGGTCAAACAGCTCTGCCCCCATGATGATTTCCACCGAAGAGCGGCCAAAGAGCGCCTCGTAAACATCAAGGCCGGGGCCGTCGTTCAGATCCCCCATCACCACCAGCGGATCGCCCGCCTCCAGATGATCCTCCACCCGCGCCCTGAGCCAGACCGCCTGCGCCAGCTGCTTGCGGCGGTTGGCAATGGAGATCGCGCGGGCTTCTTCCGGGGTGCGTGCGCCATGGGGGGCCTTGGATTTCAGATGCGCGCCGATCAGGCGAAAGGGCATGCCATCCGCCGGGGTCACCATAAGCTCCATCGGGGGTTTGGAAAACCGCACCATATCGGCCTTGGCATCGACATCGAGGTCGATTTCAAACATCGCATCAAACCGGGGCGCGCGGGGCGATGAGATGGGCGCATGCTCCGCCTGCATCACATTGGAATCAAATAGAAATGCGATTTCCTGACGGGTGTCATTGGCAAAGCCCATCACCACGTCCCTTGTGCGCAGATCCGCCCATTCGGCAAACCGCGTGAGGGCGCGCACGGTGCTTTGACGTTTGCCGGTGTTGGGGCCCTCAATGATGGTGATGCCATCGGCATCGATGGCGCGCAGCACATCGGCAATGGCCTCGGCCTGCGCGCGGCGGCTGACCTCGTGACGGGCGGAGGGGGCCTCATCCAGACGCAAGTGATCGCTCTCGTCAAAGAGCGCCTCGAACCATTCGATATTATACGTGCTCAGGCGCATGATCGCGGGCTTGCGCCTTGCCGCTGAGGTCTTCCCACGCGCGGTTGATGTCGATCATGCGCTTTTCGGCCAGCCGGATCGCCTCTTGCGGGACGCCGCGCGCGATCATCGCGTCGGGGTGATTGTCGCGCACCAACCGACGCCAGATGCTGCGAATGTCTTCCATCGGGGTGCCGGGGGCCACGCCGAGCACCTCATGCGGGTCCTTGGGGGCATCCTCGACAAACCGCGCCCGAAGCGAGCGAAACTGCGCCTCGGACTGGCCAAAGATGCGGCTCACCTCCTCAAGGAACACATCCTCATTGGGGTGGTAGAACCCGTCGGCAATGGCGATGTGAAACAGCCCCTCCATCAGGTCACAGAGCGTTTCGGGATCATCCGAGAACATCGCCCGGATGCGGCGGGCATAATCGTCGTAGCCTGCGATATCCTGCCGGGCGAGGTTGAAGACCCGCGCGGCCTGTGCCTCATCCTCGGCGGCGATCTGGAACACCTCGCGAAAGGCGGCGACCTCATCGCGGGTCACCTGCCCGTCGGCCTTGGCCATTTTAGCCCCCAGTGCGATCACCGCGATGGTGAAGCCCACGGAACGTTCCGGCGGCGTGCGCAGGCGGTCGAACACCTCGGCCAGGCTTTCGCCCTGCGTCAGCGCCGCAAGCGCCTCGGTTATGCGGGTCCAGAGTGACATAAGGCCAGTTTAGCCGGGATTGGCCGCGCTGTCAGGCGGGGCAGTGCCGTCCTCACGCAGAATTTTCTGCATCAGCACAAGATCGAGCCACTGATCCCATTTGCGCCCCACCTGCGGCAGGCGTCCGACCTCTGTGTAGCCACAGGCGGCGTGGAACTGTTGGGCGGTGGGGTTGGCGCTGCTGATGGCGGCGACCATGACGTGGATGTTGCCTTGAACGGCTCGGTTTTCCAGGTCTGTCAGGAGCTTACGCCCTGCCCCTCGTCCACGGGCGGCCTCGGAGAGGTAGATCGACAGCTCTGCCGTGTGGCGATAGCCCTCGCTGCTGCGAAAGCCCGTGTAGGTGGCGTAGCCAAGGAAGTCCCCATCCCTATCTTCGGCCACCAGAATGGGCGGATCACCATAGAGGATATCATCCTGCCAGTCGCTGAGCGAGCGCGCCTCGGTGGCGAAGGTCATAAGCGTGGTGTCAACGATGTGGCGCTGCAGATGCGTGATCGCCTCGGTATCGCTGTCGCGGGCGGGTCTGATCCGCGTCGTCTGTGCGGCGGTCATGACAGATGGCGCAACCCGTGCGGCGTGTCGATTTCCGCCCGCAACGCGGCGGGGCCGGGTTCAAACACCACCCGTGCATCATCAAGCGGCAGCAGCTCTGCCAGAGCCTGCGCCTCGGGGTGGGAGACCACCAGACGACGCAGGCTACAGCCCTGTTGCGTCAGGCGCGGTGCAGGGTGCGGCCCCTGCCACTGGATCAGCGCGGGAAAGAGATTGTCATAGGGCAGGATGCCGCTTTTGGGCACCGCCATCTGCCAGCTGAGATCCCCACGGGTGAGCGAGACCGGTGCGCCCGCATCCACCGGCAGCGCGGCCAACGTGTTGTCCAGATCGCTGCTGCGGCAGATCCAGTTGGTGATCCGGGCGGCACCGTCGAATCGGTCCAGATCAAACCAGCGCGGCTGACGCTCCGGCGTGGCCTCCGGGTCGATGGCGATGGCCTCCAGATAGAGCCCGTCTGCCAGCCCCAGAAGACGGTTGTGGGTGCCAAAGACCGCATGTTCCCCGCCCGGCTGCAGGGGCACACCAAGTGCTTCCTCGACATGGGCGGTGGCCTCGGCCAACGTGTTGGCGGCAATGGCGAAATGATCAAGTTCCATGGTGAGGCCCCCTGGCTGGATCGGTGTGGTCCTGGGCGGCAGCCTAGCAAATCCGGGGGGGAAGGAAACCCGCATTGCACGCGGATCGCAGAGGCACGATGGTCTTGGTGTTTTGCGCTTGATCTAAAGTGAGCTTGAGGAATTACCGTCTGAGTCGCCGCCCCGGTTGTGCTGCTCTGCACCCCACAGGGCGCACCGACGATGATTGGAGTTCACATATGCACAACCCTTTGACGCCCGAAGACTGGGCTGCAAACCACATCCTTGGCATCTATGAGACGCATCTGCCGGTGCGAGATCTGGACCGTTCGCTGGCGTTTTATACCGGCCAGCTGGGATTAAAGCTGGCGCATCGATTGCCCGCGCGCAATGTCGCCTTTGTCTGGGCCGGACCCAAGGAGGTGGGCATGCTGGGGCTGTGGGGGGCGGGCAGCGCGCCGTTGAGCATGACGATGCATTTTGCGTTTCGCGCGACAAAATCAGCGGTATTGAGCGCCTGCGAGGTATTGCCGCGCCGGGGCATCACGCCGCTTGGCTTTGGCGGAACACCGGTCACCGAGCCGGTGGTGTTTGGCTGGATGCCTGCGATGTCGATCTATTTCAAGGACCCGGACGGCCACTCCATCGAGATGCTGCATATGCTGGAAGATGAGCCGGATGCGGATTTTGGCGTACAGGGCTATTCCGACTGGCTCAACCGAGCGTAACCGGCGCGATAACCGGGGCGGCTCCCGCCCGTCCCGGTGGCATGGCACATGCCACCACGCCCGTTGGGCGTGGCGCGTCGCACCCATTGGGTGCGACGCGCGCAGCCGACCCTCTCGTTGAGGGTCGGCTGCCACCGCCAGGATGAGACCCAGCGCCCAGGATCAGCACCCTAGTCTTCGGTGATTTCATACGCGCGACGTATGCCCTGCGTTTTTTGACCCCAGAGGGAGGCCCCTGCCCGCAGTTGATGCGCATCAAACGCCGCGCGATCCGTGAAACATTCCTCCACCCGCCAAACGGATGGATCATCGGTTTGCGTCACCTCAAAGGACAGGCACCCCGGCTCCGCCCGCGTAAGGCGGAGGTGCTCCGGCAGATATTGCTTCACCAGGGCCCGCTCCTGCGCCGAGGCGCAGAAGAGATGACCCGAGAGGTGCACGCGGCCCTTGGGGGTTGCATCGCTCATATCGCACCCCTCGCGTCAGCTGCGGGCATCGCGGATCAGCTCCAGAATGTCTTGCGCGGCGGTGGGGATATTGGTGCCGGGGCCAAAAATGGCCTTCACCCCTGCCTTATACAGGAACTCATAATCCTGCTGCGGGATCACCCCGCCACAGATCACGATGATATCCTCGGCCCCTTGTGCCTTCAGCTCGGCGATCAATTGCGGTGCCAGTGTCTTGTGCCCCGCCGCCTGAGAGGAGATGCCGATCACATGCACGTCATTGTCGATTGCGTCCTGCGCGGCCTCGGCCGGGGTCTGGAACAGCGGCCCCACGTCCACGTCAAAGCCGATGTCGGCAAAGGCGGTGGCGATCACTTTGGCGCCCCGGTCATGGCCGTCCTGCCCCATCTTGACCACCAAAAGACGCGGGCGGCGGCCCTCTTCCTCGGCAAAGGCCTCAATAGATTTCTGGATCGCGGCAAAGCCTTCGTCGCCCTCATAGGCCGCGCCATAGACACCGGCGAGGGTTTTTACCTCGGCGCGGTGGCGGCCAAACTCTTTTTCCATTGCCATGCTGATTTCTCCGACTGAGGCCCGGGCGCGGGCAGCCTCGACCGCCGCTTCGAGCAGGTTGCCGCCCTCAGACGCGCGGCGGGTCAGCTCGGCCAGAGCCGCCTCGCAGGCCGCCGTATCACGGCTGGCGCGGATCTGTTTGAGCCGGGCGATCTGGCTGTCGCGCACCTTGACGTTGTCCACATCAAGAATGTCGATCGGGTCTTCCTTGTCCTTGCGGTATTTGTTGACGCCGACGATCACCTCTTCGCCGCGGTCGATCATCGCCTGACGGCGGGCGGCGGTTTCCTCGATGCGCAGTTTTGGCATGCCGGAGGCCACGGCCTTGGTCATGCCGCCCATCTCCTCGACTTCCTGCATCATCGCCCAGGCTTTATCCACGAGTTCCGCGGTGAGGCTTTCGACATAGTAGCTGCCGGCGAGCGGATCGACGACATTGGTGACGCCGGTTTCTTCCTGCAAGATCAACTGGGTATTGCGCGCAATTCGGGCAGAGAAATCAGTGGGCAGCGCAATCGCCTCATCGAGCGCATTGGTGTGCAGACTTTGCGTGCCGCCCAGAACCGCGCTCATCGCCTCGTAGGCGGTTCGGATCACGTTGTTGTAAGGGTCCTGCTCCTGCAGGCTCACGCCCGAGGTCTGACAGTGAGTGCGCAGCATCTTGGAGCGGTCGGATTTGGCGTCAAACTCCGTCATCACACGGTGCCAGAGCGTGCGGGCGGCGCGCAGCTTTGCGGACTCCATGAAAAAGTTCATGCCAATCGCAAAGAAGAACGAGAGGCGGCCTGCGAATTTGTCCACGTCCATGCCCGCCTCGATGGCGGCTTTGACGTATTCGCGCCCATCCGCCAGCGTATAGGCGAGTTCCTGAACGAGGTTCGCGCCCGCCTCCTGCATGTGGTAGCCGGAGATCGAGATGGAGTTGAATTTCGGCATCTCGTTTGAGGTGTATTCAATGATATCCGCAATGATCCGCATCGAGGGTTCGGGCGGATAGATATAGGTGTTGCGGACCATGAACTCCTTGAGGATGTCGTTCTGAATGGTCCCGGAGAGGAGCGCCTTGTCGTGGCCCTGCTCTTCGCCCGCGACGATGAAGCTGGCCAGAATCGGGATCACCGCGCCATTCATGGTCATGGAGACCGAAACCTGATCGAGCGGGATGCCGTCAAAGAGGATCTTCATATCCTCGACACTGTCGATGGCCACGCCCGCCTTGCCGACATCGCCCATCACCCGTTCATGGTCACTGTCATAGCCGCGGTGGGTGGCGAGATCGAAGGCGACGGAGACGCCCTGCTGACCGGCGGCAAGGTTGCGGCGGTAAAAGGCGTTGGATTCCTCGGCCGTGGAAAAACCCGCGTATTGGCGGATGGTCCAGGGGCGGCCGGCGTACATGGTGGCCTTCACCCCGCGGGTGAAAGGGCCAAAGCCCGGCAGCGTGCCCATATGGCCAAGGTCTGCGGTATCCTCAGCCGTATAGATCGGCTTTACGTCGATGCCTTCGAGGGTCTGCCAGGTGAGATCCTCGAGCGGGCGGCCACGGAGCTCCTTTTCAGCCAGTGCCCGCCAGTCTTCCGGTGTCTGGGTCATGCATTTGTCCTCTTGTCAGGTCATCCTGCGGCACGCGGTCCGCCGCAGCAGGGGGAGTGGCTGTGATGTCCGATTTGTTCGGATCTTCAACCAGTTCGGCGAGGCCGTCGGCACCGCCGACCAGCCACATCATATCGTCATAGTAGCTTTCCCGCAGGCTTGCGGCCTCGGCCTCGGAAAACGGCATCCAGCGGCCGTCGCCCTCCGGCAGGGCCCGGGCGAAACGCCCCGGCAGATCGCTGCGCAGTTCCGGCAGGCGGGCGCAGGCATTGAGACGGAAGCTGCCGCGCGCAGGCGGACAATCGACGCCGGTCATGGCCGAGAGCTGTGCTTCGGGCTGGGAGGCAAAGACCTCATGCGCAAAGACCCGGATGCGGGCGCCGGGCATGGCGCAGTAGATGTCCTGGATCACGTCGCGCCAGCTGCGCGGGGACGCTGCGATGCGCGCCAGCGTGCGGGCGTTGGGCAGACGCAGGGAGTGTTCCAGCCGCAGCGACAGCGCGGAGGCCCAGAAGCTCTCGGGGCTGCGGATGTTGAGCATGACGTCGGTCACCGCCCCGTCAAAGGCATGATCCAGGCGCGACAGCTGCTCTCCGGCGCCGGGATACAGCGTCCCGAGCGACAGGCTCTGCTCCAGCGCGCCCAGCATCCTGGCATCCGAGATCACCAGCGCCGCCGTTCCGGCCTCCTGCATTGCCGCCAACTGCAAGGCGATGCGTCCCTTGGCCCGCTCGACCGGATCCCGGCCCGTCACCGACACCGCGCCCGGCTGGACCCCGTGCAGCAGCCCCTTGCGGGTGCGCTCCGGCCCCCAGGACACGATCCCGTATTGCGACAGGTGATCGCCCTTGCGGGTGAGGTAGTTCTGGAAGCTGCGCGTCGCGCAGCGGTGGGCACCGATATGCAGAATGACTTTCATTGCAGGTTCTCCTTGCGCTGGCCCGGGCCCCGGCGTGGGCTCCGGCGGCAAGCTTGGCGCAAAAGGGGTTCTGTCCTGCTTAACGAAAGGTGATTTTTTTGTGTCCACAGCGGTTTCTGCGGTCGCTTTTACGGTCGGAGCACATATATTTCTGGTCAGAGGAGAGCGTATGAACAGAATGCACAGCCTGGCCCTGACCGCCGCCCTAGCCGCCCTGCCCCTGTCTTCGGTGGCCGTTGCCGCGCAAGAGACACAGGCCGCCGAAACCCTGTCGGAGGCCGCGATCAGCGAAGATGCGGCCCCCGAAGACCTGTCGGCGGAGGCGGCCGAGCCCGCGTTCGAGATCCGCGACGGGTATGACGTGGAGATCGGCGAATACCGCTGGACCCACCGCCCGGTGGTGGTCTTTGCCGACAGCCCCGCCGATCCGCGATACCAGGAACAGATCGACGAGTTCCTGCAGGACATCCCTGCCCTGATGACCCGCGACGTGCTGGTCTTTGTGGACACCGATCCGGCGGCCAAATCGGCACTGCGCAAGAAACTGCGCCCGCGCGGGTTCATGCTGGTGCTGATCGGCAAGGATGGCGGCGTCAAGCTGCGCAAACCGCTGCCGTGGAGCGTGCGGGAGCTGAGTCGCACCATCGACAAGATGCCCATGCGCCAGCGCGAGATCGAGGACCGGCGCGGCGGCTGACCCGCCCGGATAGTCCGGATAGAGCGGGTGGCGTCCCGCGCCGCCCGATCCTGCCCCTGCGGTGTCCCTAAGAACTGCGCCCGCGCGAGAAGAACAGCCGCCTGTTGCGACGGTCGAAGACGGCCATGAACTTTTCTTCCGGTTCGAAAATCAGCACCGAGGTCGGGTCCAGCAAGGCGTTGAAATAGGCCTCTTCCATCTCGATCGCCATGCAATCCTTGCCGCCGGTGCCCGACGACAGCACCCCAAGCCCCTGCGGCAGATCGCGGGTCATGATCTTTTCGGTCACGACGGTGGGCGACATGCCCGGGATTTCGAAGGCCACCGCCTCGCCCTCGGTGATCGCACGCATGCCTGCATCGACGTTGCGCACCTTTTTCACCATCGAGCTGATACGGCTCGCCTTCACCTCGAACAGGGCGGCGGTGCAATTGACCCGGGAAAAGAAATAATAGGTCTCGCCCAGCTTGACCCAGTCCTGCACCTGCGCGCGCACTTCCTCCTCCTGATCGAGGCTGCACCCCAGGAGCACAGCAACCAGCGCGGGTGCCGCTGCGGCCCGCAGTATCAGGCGCCGCAAGGAGGATGGGGAAAAGGGAACGACCACGGACAAGATCTCCAGCATCATCAGCGCGCGAGGCAACAGCGCCAGACAGACGCCTCGGCGAGGTGTTTTGCCCGACCCTAGGAACAGCGCCTTCAGAAAGCCTTAACAAACCCGCTGCAAGCGCCGGTTTTTGCGGAGATTTTGACCCGCACAGCTGATCCGCCCCGGCGCCAGACGGCCCCGGGATCGGATCAGGGGATATGCGGGTCGCGGCAGTCACCGGATCACTCGAACTCGATGATCACATCATCCACCGCGAGGCTGTCCCCGGCGCCGGCATTGATCTGCGAGACCACGGATTTCTTCTCGGCGCGCAGGATGTTTTCCATCTTCATCGCCTCGATGGTGCAGAGCGGCTGGCCCTCCTGCACCTCTTGTCCGACCTCGACGTGGATCTTCACCACCAGACCGGGCATCGGGCACAGGAGCATCTTGGAGGTATCCGGCGGCAGTTTCTCCGGCATCAAAGCGGCCAGTTCGGCCTGACGCGGACGGCGCACATGCACCTTGAGATCCGCCCCCCGGCTGCGCACTCGAAAGCCCTGGGTGATCTTGTCGACCTTCAGAACCAGGGGCGCACCATCGGTCAGCACATGGGCAAGGCTGTCCCCCGGCGTCCAGTCGGAGCTGACGCGGATTTCGCTCTTGTCCTCAAACCGCACGGTGGCGCCTTCGGGATCTGCGGAGATGCGCAGCGCATAAGAGTGATCGCCAATGGCCACCACCCAGTTGTTGCCGACACGGCGTTCGTGGTTGTCCATGCGGCCCGAAACCTGCGTGCGGCGGATTTCGGCGACACGGTGCATGGCCGCACAAGACGCCGCAATCCGGCGCAGGTCGCTTTCGGGCAGGTTCACGCCTTCGAACCCCTCGGGGTATTCCTCGGCAATAAAGGCGGTGGTCATATCGCCCGAAACAAACTTCGGATGATCCATCACCGCCGACAGGAACGGCAGGTTGTGACCGATGCCTTCGACCTCGAAACTGTCCAGCGCCACGCGCATCGCCTCGATCGCCGCCTCACGGGTCGGCGCCCAGGTGCAGAGCTTGGCGATCATCGGGTCGTAATACATTGAAATCTCACCGCCTTCATAGACGCCGGTGTCATTGCGCACGACCACATCGCCGGCATCCCCCGGTGCCACGCCGGGCGTATAGGCCGCCGTTTCCGCCGGCGGACGATAGCGCGTGAGACGCCCGATGGAGGGCAGGAAGTTGCGGTAGGGATCTTCGGCATAAAGGCGGTTTTCAATCGCCCAGCCGGTGAGCTTGACGTCATCCTGAGTGATCGACAGCTCCTTGCCAGCGGCCACGCGGATCATCTGCTCCACAAGGTCGACGCCGGTGATGAGTTCTGTCACCGGGTGTTCCACCTGCAAACGGGTGTTCATCTCAAGGAAGTAGAAGTTCTTGTTGCCATCAACGATGAATTCCACCGTGCCCGCAGAGGCATAGCCAACGGCCTTGGCCAGCGCCACGGATTGCTCGCCCATGGCGCGGCGGGTCTCTTCATCAAGGAAGGGGCTGGGCGCCTCTTCGACAACCTTCTGGTTGCGGCGCTGGATGGAGCATTCACGCTCGCCCAAGTAAACGCCGTTGCCATGGGCATCACAAAGCACCTGAATTTCGATGTGGCGTGGTTGGGTGACGAATTTCTCAATGAAAATCCGGTCATCGCCAAAGGAGTTCGCAGCCTCATTCTTGGAGGACTGGAAGCCTTCGCGCGCCTCTTCGTCGTTCCATGCAATCCGCATGCCCTTGCCGCCGCCGCCTGCAGAGGCTTTGATCATCACCGGATAGCCGATCTCGCCCGAGATCTTCACAGCCTCATCGGCATCCGCGATCAGGCCCATGTAGCCCGGCACGGTGGAAACACCTGCTTCCTGGGCGATTTTCTTCGAGGTGATCTTGTCCCCCATCGCCTCGATCGCGCCTTTGGGCGGGCCGACAAAGGCGACGCCTGCGGCCTCCAGCGCCTCGGCGAATTTGGCGTTTTCCGACAGGAAGCCATAGCCCGGATGCACCGCCTGCGCGCCCGAGGATTTGATCGCCGCCATGACGTTGTCGATGACGATATAGGATTGGTTGGCGGGGGCTGGCCCCACATGCACCGCCTCATCCGCCATTTGCACATGCAGCGCCTGACGGTCGGCATCAGAGTAGATGGCGACGGTCTCAATGCCCATCTTGCGCGCGGTCTTGATGACGCGACAGGCGATTTCCCCCCGGTTGGCGATCAGGATCTTATCAAACATGGGCTGTCCCTTGTGGTCCGTGTTGATGGGTCTGGCGCGCACACGAAAAACCGCCGCGCACGGGGATGTCCCGTGGCGGCGGTGCGTCCGCGCCAAAGCGAAATGTCAGCGCCGCGCGACCCGGTCGCGCGCCCGAGGCTGGCTTAGCAGCGGCCCGGGTTTTCCTGACAGTAGATGAGGTTACCGGCTGCGCCCACGGCTGCGCCGGTGACAAGGCTGCCGTTGAGCAGCGCCGCACCTGCGGCACCGGCGCCAGCGCCATAAAGCGCCTGCTCGCCCGTGGTATCGCCACAGGCCGCAAGCACCGCGGTGCCTGCAAGGAAAGCGGCCAGAATGGATTTGCGCATCGGAAGACTCCTTTTCGCCGAGCTGCGAGATTTGGTCTCACTTTGCTCAGACAACGCGGAGCGTCCAGATATGTTCCACGCAGATTGTTGCGATGGGCGATGGATCGCCCGTTAATCCAGCGCAAGCGGCGACGTTTCGCCCATGGCGACACGGCCGCATGCCGCGCCCCTCCGGCGGTCTCGCCATGCAGGCGGCGCTTGGGCTGTTCGGCCTGGTGGCAACAAGATACGGAAGCGGTCGCGAACCCAAAAGCGGGCAGCTGGCACGGGGCTGTGCACAGCTGCCCAGTCAGGTTTTGGGGCCAGAACAACAGCCAGAAGGGACGAAACGGCTGTGTAGGCTCTGTCAGCCTGTCAGCCTCTGCGCGCCCTGCAAACCCGCCTGTCAACGCGGCGCTCATTTGGGCGCACGCCCGCGCAAATCGCCGCTGCGCCAGCGGGAAGACGCCGAGGCACCCTGCTCGGGCACGGCCCTGCGCGGCTTTCCGCTGCACAGGACGGCCCGTTCGGGTGATATGACGCCGATCCCGCATGCGATCAGCCCTCAAACGCCTCGGGGAACGAGCGGCGCGCGACCTCGACGTCGATCACCAGGAGCGACTCGTAGCTTTCAGGATCAAAGGGATCGTCCACCGCCAGCACCTCGCGCCCGAACAGCCAGCTGAGCCGCCCTGCGTCGAGATTGCCGCGTTCGAACGGCTGGTCGCCAAAGTTTTCCCACAGCGCGCGCATGAAGCCCGCATCGGCCCGCTTGTCCGCAGGCTTGCGGTCGCGAAACCGTTCGCGCCGGGTGATCGGCGTCACCCCCTTGGGATTGGGGCGACGGATGACAAATTGATAATCGGTGCCCGGAAGACGGCCGGGAAAGCCGCGATGTTTCAACATGGAAGTGCCTCCGGTCCGGCACCCCGCAGGTCGGAAAGGTCCGGCCACAGGGCCGGACCCCTGAAGTGTTTACTTGTATTTGCCGGTGTAGACCGGCTCTTGCGAGATCGGCTCGGGCTCGACCACGACGAATTCTTCTTCCTGCTGGCCGGCACAGGCGGTGACGGCGGCCAGGAGGCCTGCGAGGGTGAAAAGCTTGATGCTCTTGGACATGTCAGTCTCCTAAGATCATAGATGAAACCTGCACGGGCGTGCGCCCGTACCTCTGTCAGCCCGGCGGATCGAAATCCCCCCGGCCGAGGCGCATATTTGCGTCCTGCGCGCAGCATAGCGGCATTGGTTTGAAGGTTATATGCAAATTCCGCCGCCCGCGCCTGTTGTGGCGCGAAAACCGCAGAAAAATGCCGATCCGCAGGGCATGGGGGCATCAGAACCCCTCCCAGATGCAGGCATCGCCTTCGATGCGATAGGTTTCAAAGAACTGCGTCGCCTCCGGGGCCGACTGGCCAAAGGGCAGCGCGCGGTCCGACAGCGAGATCACCACCCGCTCCGGATGCAGGTCGTGGTGGGCCAGATAGGGCAGCGCCAGCGTGGCGCAGAGATGATCGATGTCGGTGGCGCTGGCGCCCTGGCTGGTCTGGCTGGCAATCTCCGGCGCGACAAATCGGAACCGCGCCCAAAGCGCGCCCGGAGCCTTGTCCAGAAGCACCTCGGACAGTGAGATCGGCTGGCCGGAGGGCACCCGGATCCGCGCCCTCTCCTGTCCGTCGCCCGCCGCGCCCGCCAGGTCCGGCTGGTCGGAGGCCGCGCTGGCGGAAGACGGCAGGCCCAGACCGGTCAGCCCCAGCCCCAAGGCCAGCACCAATGCCCGGCACAAATTGCGCCCCCGCTCTACCAGAGCGTGCATATCCAGTGATGCGGTGTGACACCCGAAATTGCCGCAGCCCCGACCCCAATCAGATTGGGCTCCTCCTGCCGAGGCTGCGGGCGCTGCGCCGATGGCGCGCGCTGATCCAGAAGATCTGATTTCGGCTGGGACGGAGCATGCAACCGATTCGGCCTTCGTGTCAAACCCTGTTACAAATTTGTGCAACACCCGCCCGCCGTGCTGAAGCGCGTGGCACCCTGTGGACTCATCGGCACAGCCCGCCCCCGCAAGCGGCGATTTGTGACCTGATCGCCCGAAAATTACGCCGTTTTTACGTTGACTTAAGGTCATCTTAACACGCGCCCCGACCGCCCCGCCTGAGCCACCCAACGGGCGCGATGCGCCGGGCACGCCAGCAGATCGGCAATCTGTGCGCTCAGACCCGGCGCCACCGGTCCGGCAACGCGTCCGCCGGCGGTGAGTCGAATCACATCCCCCTCACGGGTGAGCTGCACCACCGGCGAAAACCCCCGCACCCGTTGCAGCGCCCGCCACATGTCCTGCCGGATCTGATGCGCCAGCCGCACCGGATCCCCCATAGGGAGAGTGGTGCTGGCCGCCACATCAAAGCGCGGGGGCAGCTGACGGCAGAGCGTCAGAGCGCCGTCAGTGCGCAGGATATGCCAACGGGGTGCCATGGATTGCGATCAAAGCGGGATGTTGTCGTGTTTCTTCCACGGGTTCTGCAGCTTCTTGTTGCGAAGGCTGGCAAAGGCGCGCGCCACCCGGCGTCGGGTGGATCTGGGCTGGATCACCTCGTCGATAAAACCGCGCTCCGCCGCCACAAAGGGATTGGCAAAGCGGTCCTCGTATTCGGCGGTCTTGGCGGCGATCTTTTCCGCATCGCTGAGGTCGGCGCGGTGGATGATCTCGGTGGCGCCCTTGGCGCCCATCACCGCGATCTCTGCCGTTGGCCAGGCGTAGTTGAAATCGCCGCGCAGGTGCTTGGACGCCATCACGTCATAGGCGCCGCCATAGGCCTTGCGGGTGATCACGGTGACCTTGGGTACCGTCGCCTCCCCATAGGCAAACAGCAGCTTGGCGCCATGCTTGATGACACCGCCGTATTCCTGACTGGTCCCCGGCAGGAATCCCGGCACGTCGACAAAGGTCAGGATCGGGATTTCAAAGGCGTCGCAGAACCGCACAAAGCGCGCCGCCTTGCGCGAACTGTCGATATCGAGACAGCCCGCCAGCACCATCGGCTGGTTCGCCACCACGCCCACGGTCTGCCCTTCAAGGCGGACAAAGCCGGTGAGGATGTTCTTGGCAAAATCCTCCTGGATCTCGTAGAAATCGCCCTCATCCGCCACTTTGGTGATGAGTTCCTTCATATCATACGGCGTGTTGGCGTTTTCCGGGATCAGCGTGTCGAGGCTGTCCTCGATCCGTGCCGGATCGTCAAAGAACGGGCGCACCGGGGGTTTTTCCCGGTTGTTCAGCGGCAGGAAATCCACCAGACGGCGCACTTCGGCCAGCGCTTCGACGTCGTTCTCAAAGGCACCATCGGCCACGGAGGATTTCTTGGTATGGGTGGAGGCCCCGCCCAGCTCCTCGGCAGTGACCTGTTCGTTGGTCACGGTTTTTACAACATCCGGGCCGGTCACGAACATATAGGAGGTGTCCTTCACCATAAAGATGAAGTCGGTCATCGCCGGGCTGTAGACCGCGCCACCGGCGCACGGCCCCATGATGACGGAGATCTGCGGGATCACGCCAGAGGCCATGATGTTGCGCTGGAAGATCTCGGCATAGCCCGCGAGTGCATCGACGCCTTCCTGGATGCGGGCACCGCCGGAATCGTTGAGGCCAATAATGGGCGCGCCGTTCTGGATCGCCATATCCTGAATTTTACAGATCTTTTGTGCGTGGGTTGCGGACACCGAGCCGCCCAGCACGGTGAAATCCTGTGAAAACACATAGACCTGACGGCCATTGATGGTGCCCCAGCCGGTGATCACGCCGTCGCCTGCGGGTTTGTTGCCCTCCATGCCAAAATCGGTGCAGCGATGGCTGATGAACATGTCGAACTCTTCAAAGCTGCCTTCGTCCAGCAGGAGTTCGATGCGTTCGCGAGCGGTCAGCTTGCCGCGCGCGTGCTGTGCATCAATGCGTTTCTGCCCACCGCCGAGCCGCGCGTTTTCGCGGCGCTCTTCGAGTTCGGCAAGGATATCCTTCATGGCAAATGCCCCCTGATCAGTTTGGGCCCAATGTTTCGAACGTGTTTGAACCGGGTTCGTTGCGGCCGACCCTAACGTGACGCCGGATCGACCCCAAGGCAAATATGGCAAATTTGCAAATATAATGCATAGCCCGCTCGCTAATCAGCAAATCAGCAAATTCCACCCATCGCCCCCCGCCCCGGCCGTCGGATCGGACCGCCGCGTGCCGCCTGGTGACCTGCTTCACAGACAGGCGCCGCGATGTCGGGCAAAATTGTACCCTAGGGACGGGTTCATTGGACAAGCACCGCGCCGCGCCCTAGACCCTGAACAGGTAAACTAAACCGAGACGTACAGTGACCCGCACCACCCCACCGACCATTTGGACCCTGATTCTGCTCTCCGGCCTTTCCGCCCTGGGGATGAACATCTTTCAGCCCTCACTGCCCGGCATGGCCGCCTATTTCGGGGTCGAGTATCGCCTGATCGCCCTGTCGGTGCCGCTTTATCTGGCCGCAAGCACGGTGATCCAGATCGTTGTCGGGCCGATTTCGGACAAGATGGGGCGGCGGCCGGTGATGATGGCGTCATTGGTGCTGTTCCTGCTGGCCACATTGGGCTGTATCTTTGCCACAACCGCCGAGGGGTTCCTGGCCTTTCGCATGGCGCAGGCGGTGGTCGCCACCTGCATGGTGCTGAGCCGCGCCGCCGTGCGCGACATGTATGAAGGGCCCAAGGCCGCGAGCATGATCGGCTATGTCACCATGGGGATGACGGTGGTGCCGATGGTGGGGCCGGCGCTTGGCGGGATCTTGGATCAGGCCTTTGGCTGGCACGCGAATTTCTGGCTGCTGTTTGCCGCCGCTGCGGTGACGCTGATGATTTTCTACGCCGATTTTGGCGAGACCGCGACCGCAAGCGGAAAGCCGTTGATCGCGCAGTTTCGCGAATACCCGGCGCTGCTGCGCTCGCCGCGCTTCTGGGGCTACTCCTTGGCGGCGGGCCTGTCGTCGGGCAGCTTCTTTGCCTATCTCGGCGGCAGCCCCTTTGTGGGCACCAATGTCTACGGGCTGAACAGCGCTCAGCTGGGGATTTATTTCTCGGCCCCGGCGCTGGGGTATTTCCTCGGCAACTTCCTGTCCGGGCGCTACTCGGAGCGGTTCGGGATCAATGCGATGGTGTTCTGGGGCGCGATCATCAACATCTTTGGCGTCGGACTGTCGCTGACCATCACCCTGGTTGGGATGGACTCGGTCTGGACCTTCTTTGGGCTGATGTGTTTTGTCGGGCTCGGCAACGGTATGGCGATCCCCAACGGCACCACCGGCGCGATCAGCGTGCGCCCGCATCTGGCAGGGACCGCTGCGGGGCTGTCATCGGCGATCATGATC
Source organism: Epibacterium sp. MM17-32 (assembly GCF_022348205.1). Lineage (NCBI taxonomy): Bacteria > Pseudomonadati > Pseudomonadota > Alphaproteobacteria > Rhodobacterales > Roseobacteraceae > Epibacterium > Epibacterium sp. MM17-32. Next base: position 139,391 of record NZ_JAKRFC010000003.1, read on the forward strand.
GGCGCGGGTGCGGCGCTCTCGGCCACGGCAAGCTGGCTGCTGGTGCCCGGCTCTGACGCCTCGCCGCTTCTGGAGATCATGTTTGCAAGCGGTGTCTGCGGGTTGATCGCCATCCTCTATGTGATGCGCCGCGAGCGGCAGTTGGGCCTTGCAGCCTGATCCTTCTGACATTCTCACCTGACATTTCTGCCTGCCCAGAGGTGTTTCGCTTCGGGCTTTGCCCGAAGCGACCCGCGCGGCGCGCGCCCCTGCGGGGCGCGCGCCGCGCTCGGCCCAACTGCGGGCCTTGCTTTTTCAAAGCAGGGGCCGTGGGCGGGAGGTCTCCCCTCGCCCTTTCGGGTTGTTCTCTAAGGCCACTGCTCGGGTCACCGCGGCTTGCCAGCTTGAATTTGCAGTTATACAAATAGACCAGCTCAATTTGCAAAGGCACGCCACATGGCCACCCAAAAGCTCTATGCCGGGGCGAAGCTGCGCGAGATGCGCAACCGGATCGGCCTCACCCAGAAGGACTTTGCCGCCAAGCTCGGCGTCTCCCTGCCCTATCTGAACCAGATGGAGAACAACAACCGGCCCGTGTCCACCACCGTAGTTCTGGCGCTGGCACAGGAGTTCGGGCTGGATGTAACGGAGCTGTCGTCTGGAGATAGCGAGCGGCTGATTTCCGACATGCGCGAGGCGATGGCCGATCCGGTCTTTGCCGATGATGTGCCGCCGCTTGCGGATCTGCGTCTCACCGCCTCAAACGCGCCAGCGCTCGCGCGCGCTTTCCTCAGCCTGCACCGCGCTTACCGGCAAACCCATGAACGGCTTGCCTCGCTGGATGAGGCGCTGGGGCGTGCGGATGCGCGCATTCAGGCCAGCCCCTGGGAAGAGGTCCGCGACTTCTTTCACTACTGCGACAACTATATCGACGCCGTGGACCGCGCGGCCGAGCGGTTTTCGGGCAGCGGCGACACCCGCCTCAACGCCGAGACCGCCCTGCAGGGGATGGGCGTCACCCTGACCCTGCGCGACATGGAGGGGCTGCGCGCTTATGATCCGGAGACCAAGGTGCTGGCGCTTTCGCATCGCTCCGCGCCGCAGACACGGCTGTTCCAGATGCTCTTGCAACTGGCGCTGCTGCGCTACGGGGATTTGCTGGAGGCAACACTGGACTTTGCAAAGTTTCAGACAGAAGAAGCGCGCTCTATCGCAAAGATCGGCCTTGCCAACTATTTCGCGGGCGCAGCCCTGATGCCCTACACAAGATTTCTGGAGGCCGCACAATCCTGCCGCCACGATCTGGAACTGCTGGCGATCCGATTTGGTGCCTCGATCGAGCAGGTGGCGCATCGCCTCTCCACCCTGCAACGCCCCGGTGCCAAGGGCATTCCGTTCTTCTTCGTGCGTGTCGATCAGGCTGGCACCATCACCAAGCGCCACTCTGCCACGCGGCTGCAATTTGCCCGTTTTGGCGGTGCCTGCCCCTTGTGGAACGTGCACCGCGCCTTTGAGACACCGGGGCGGTTTTTGCGCCAACTGGCCGAGACCCCCGACGGGGTGCGCTATATCTCACTGGCGCGAGATGTGTCGAAACCGGGCGGATCCTTCGGGGCACCGGTGCGGCGCTATGCGATCTCGCTGGGCTGCGAAGTCAGTCACGCGGATGCGCTGGTCTTTGCGGATGGGCTGGATGTGACGCAGGCCTCGGCGTTTGAACCCATCGGCATTTCCTGCCGGATCTGCGAGCGCCAGCATTGCCACCAGCGCTCGGTGCCGCCTTTGGAGCGACGCCTGTCGGTCGATACCAATGAGCGCAGCGTGCTGCCCTACCGGGTCAACTAGTCACGCAAAAGGGCCGCCCAAATCCGGGCGACCCTTGGTGTTCATCAGGAAGGCTCAGGCCTTGGACAGAATGCCCCAGATCTCATCCTTGAGAGCGGCACGTGTCTTGCGCAATTCGCTTTCGGCTTGCTCGGACACCGGCTCCACATTGGTTTCGGCGCGGTGCACGGCGCGGTTTACTTCGTGGTATTCATCCGCAAGCTTTGCAAAATGCGCATCGGACTGCTTGAGATCACTCATCAGCGCGGCTTTTTCGGGGAATTCCTCAGCAAGTTCATGTGGGGTATGGGACATCTGTTCGCTCCTTCAATGCGTTGTTTGACAAAAGCTTAGAAGATGACTCGCAGGCACACTTTGACCGGGATCAAGTTTTTGGGGAATTCCAAACCCCGAATGACCTGCGGCCGGCATCGCTGCGATATCCGGGCCTCAAGTCAAGCTGCCGCACCAGCGCCCGATTTGAAGCGCCGCTACATGTTATTCCCTGTGGTGGCAGAGGTTTCGAACCGTGTGAAGCACTGCTCACCTGCTCCACCCCACTCCGACAAGGAGCAGATCTCTGATCGGGCACAGGGAGAGGAGTAAAAGGACAGCCTTCAAATCGGGGTGGTCTGCTTTGAGCCCTTCACAGCTATAAAGCGTTGTTCGCTGGCTCGGATTATGCGAGCCGTTTCTTCCATGACAGACCTGTATTTGACCGAGCCTGACTTCGAAGCTGAGATTACGATCCTTACCGAAGAGCAGCGAGGGCGCCAAACGCCGCCACACAACTACATTCGCTGGGATTTCGGCTATGCAGAGGACAATCCTCTAGAGCCAGAGCGCAATCTGGATGCAGAAATCTACATGATTTGGCCAAATTTTCTGGATACCGAAGGCACACCTATTCAGAAGGGCATCCCGCTTGTAGGAACATACAAGGCTTGGATGCACATCTTGGTGAGAGAAATGGTGTGCTACCACCGGAAACGGATATCGGTTGGTCTAAAATTCAATTGCTATGAAGGCGGCCAGATCGTGGCAAGAGGGGTTGTAACAGAGCTTCGGGCCATTTCGCCCAACGGCAACTAAATCTCGCTTTCCGACCAACAGGAATTTCAGACACGTCCATAAAAAACCGCCCCACTGCGGATGCAGGGGGCGGCCAGTCGTGACCGACAGTGCAGGGTTCAGCGCTGTGCGGTCTGCCAGTTCGGATTGAACCAGGGTTCGGCATTCGACGATGGCAGCCGTCGGCCGAGGATATGGTCGGAGGCTTTCTCGCCGGTCATGATCGAGGGCCCGTTGAGGTTGCCGTTGGTGATGCGCGGGAAGATGGAGCTATCCGCCACCCGCAGCCCCTCGACGCCGATCACCCGGCATTCGGGATCAACCACCGCCATCGGATCATCCACCGCGCCCATCTTGCAGGTGCCGCAGGGGTGATAGGCGCTTTCGACGTGTTCGCGCAGGAAACCGTCGATCTCCTCGTCTGTTTGCAGGTCGGTGCCGGGCTGGATCTCGTGCTTCAGGTAGGGTTTCATCGCGTCCTGAGCAAAGATCTCGCGGGTCAGGCGCACACATTTGCGGAAATCGATCCAGTCCTGTTCGGTGGACATGTAGTTGAACAGGATCTTCGGCGCGACATTGGGATCGGCACTGGCCAGCGTGACCTCACCGCGCGAGGCGGAGCGCATCGGGCCGACATGGGCCTGGAACCCGTGCCCCTCGGCAGCGACCTTGCCGTCGTAACGCACCGCCAGCGGCAGGAAGTGATACTGGATGTCCGGGTAGTCGATCCCCTTGTCGGAACGGATGAAGGCCGCGCTCTCGAACTGGTTCGAGGCCCCCAACCCGGTCTTGGTAAAGAGCCACTGCGCCCCCACCAAAGCCTTGCCGAAGAGGTTCCAGTATTTATAGAGCGTGATCGGCTGTTTGGAGGCGAACTGGAAATAGAACTCCAGATGGTCCTGCAAGTTCTGGCCGACGCCGGGGCGGTCTGCGATCACCTCGATGCCATGTTCGGCCAGATGTTTGGCGGGACCAATGCCCGAGAGCATCAGGAGTTTCGGCGAGTTGAGCGAGGAGGCTGCGAGGATCACCTCAGCCCCCGCACGGATCACCTCGATCTGGCCGCCGCGCTCGACTTCGACACCAACGGCGCGGCCGTCTTCGATCACCACCTTGCGGGCCAGCGCGCGGATCATGGTGCAATTGTCGCGCTTCAGGGCGGGCTTGAGATAGGCGTTGGCGGCGGACCAGCGGCGGCCCTTGTGGACCGTCATCTCCATCGGGCCAAAGCCCTCTTGCTGCTCGCCATTGTAGTCCTTGGTGACCGGATAGCCCGCCTCTTCGCCCGCTTTCACAAAGGCATCATGCAGCGGGTTGTCGCGGGGGCCGCGGGTGACATGCAGCGGGCCATCTTTGCCGCGCCAGTCGGGATCGCCGCCATGGCCACGGTCGTCCCAGGTCTCCATGCGTTTGAAATAGGGCAGCACGTCGGCGTAGGACCAGCCCGTGGCACCGCTCTCGGCCCAGTGGTTGTAGTCGCCGGCGTGGCCGCGCACATAGACCATGCCGTTGATCGAGGACGAGCCGCCGACCACCTTGCCGCGCGGGGTGACCAGCTCGCGCCCGCCCAGATGCGGCTCGGGCTGGGATTTGTAGCCCCAGTCATACATCGACATGTTCATCGGGTAGCTGAGCGCGCCCGGCATCTGGATGAACGGGCCTGCATCGGTGCCGCCATGTTCGATCACCAGCACCGATTTCCCCGCCTCGCTCAGACGGTAGGCCATGGCGCAGCCTGCGCTGCCGGCCCCAACAATCACGTAATCCGCGTTCATCGCGTCCATTCTCCTGTCACAGGGCCGCACCCGCCGGGGCTGACCACAAGGCATAGCTTCTCAGTTCGCCCGCGTCCTTTTGGGCGACGGGGCGGGTGGGTGGGCGTCGTCCAAAAGGACGCGCCCTATCGTTTAGGTGCAGACCTCAGAAGGCTGCTTCGCAATCGCCCATGCGCACATAGACCGACTTCACCTGGCTGAAGTGCTTGATCGCCTCCTTGGAGTTTTCACGCCCCACGCCAGAGGCTTTGACACCGCCAAAGGGCGCCTCGACCGGCGCGTCATTGTAGGAATTGATAAAGCAGCTGCCCGCTTCCAGCTGACCGATCACCCGGTGGGCGCGGGTGAAATCCTTGGTGAAGACCCCTGCCGAGAGACCAAATTCGGTATCATTAGCGCGCGCGACGACCTCGTCTTCGCTGTCGAAATCCAGCACGCACATGACCGGGCCAAAGATCTCTTCGCGGGCGATGGTCATATCGTCGGTGACATCGGCAAAGACGGTGGGCTGCACATAGTAGCCATCCATCTCGGCGCGCCCGCCGCCGCAGATCAGCCGGGCGCCCTCTGCCTTGCCCTTCTCGATATAGCCCAGCACGATGTTCATCTGGTTTTCGGTCACCATCGGGCCGAAGTTCACCTCTTCATCCATCGGGTCGCCCAGCTTGGCGGTCGCTGTGCGCTCGGCCAGACGGGCGAGGAATTTCTCCTTGATGTCCTTGTGCACAAACACCCGCGTGCCGTTGGAGCAGACCTGACCGGAGGAGTAGAAGTTGCCGTTGATCGCGCCGGAGATGGCGTTCTCGATGTCGGCGTCCTCAAACACCAGCATCGGGGATTTACCGCCCAGCTCCATGGTCACGTGTTTCATGCCCTCGGCGGCGGCGGCATAGACCTTCTTGCCGGTGGGCACGGAGCCGGTCAGCGAGACCTTGTCGACGCGCGGGTCGGTGACCAGCTGACCGCCGACCTCGCCCATGCCCTGCACCACGTTGAACAGGCCCGCAGGCGCGCCGGCCTCGATCAGGATCTCGGCCACCTTGAGCGCGCAGAGCGGCGTGGTCTCGGAGGGTTTGAACACCATGGAGTTGCCGCAGGCCAATGCAGGCGCGCCCTTCCAGCAGGCGATCTGGGTCGGGTAGTTCCACGCCCCGATACCAACGCAGAGGCCCAGCGGTTCGCGGATGGTATAGACCCAATCCTCGCCCAGCGGGATGTGCTCGCCGGTCAGGCTTGCCGCCAGACCGCCGAAATACTCCAGCGCGTCGGCGCCGGAGGTGGCATCCGCGACCAGCGTTTCCTGCAAGGGCTTGCCGGTGTCATAGGTTTCCAGCACCGACAGGTCATGGTTGCGTTCGCGCATGATGTCGGCCGCCCGGCGCAGCACCCGGCCGCGTTCAGTCGGGGCGGTCTTGGCCCAGATCTTCTGCGCCGCCTGCGCCGAGGTCAGCGCCTGTTCGACGATCGCCGGGGTGGCGGCATAGACGGTGGCGATCTCTTCGCCGGTGGCGGCATAGATCACCGGGATCGGGGTGCCGGAGGTATCTTCGACATAGGCGCCATTGATGAAATGGCTGGCTTTGGGCTGGGCCGGATGTGTCATGTCTCTCGCCTCTTTCCTTCTCAGGTCAGCGTGGGTCCCGCGCATCTGCGGGACGGTGTGATGATCCTCCGTGCCCGCAGATGCGGCACACGAAGCTGTGCGGTTTTTCGGGGACCGGCACATGCAGGAAGGGCGCGGGCAGCGCCACTCTTGCATGGGTCGGTAGCGGACCCTGGATGGTGTCGCCCCGCCTGCGGGCACAGGCCGGGCGACACCGGAGGTGCGTCTTAGTGCACCGCTTCGATCTTGGAGAAGTCCAGATCGTTTTCTTCCGGGCTGGCCTCGATCGCCATGACCTCGTCGCGTTTGCTGACGAAGATGTAGATCAGGCAGGCCACGTAGAGACCGATCACCACGGCACCGATCCACTGGATCTGCAGCCACTGGCTCTGGAAGGCGACGGTCAGCGCAAAGAGCACAACCGCGTTGCCCAGGATATAGGGCAGCTTGCCAAAGCGTTTGCTGGTGAGGTTCAGGTTGTCGGTATAGAGACGGATCAGCGAGTCAAACGAGTTGATCACAAAGACCACGCCCACAACCATCATCGAGACATTGATGAACAGCGTCGTCGGGATCTCGTTCAGGTGGTAGTAGTAGAGCACCGAGAACCACACGCCGAGCGGGATCGACGGGAAGATCAGCAGCGCGGCCAGCACCTGCCAGGTCTTCAGACCGCCGACAAAGCGCGAGGTGAACTGACCGATCATGATCGACCAGGCAAACCACCAGAACAGGTAGAATTCGTGGTAGTCGGTGAGCGGCAGCACGAACTTGTGGATGTTGGCGAAATAGCCGCCGATGTTGCCGGCGGTGCCTGCAAACTCGCCCAGCCCCATGCCGGAATAGGCCCACATGCCCAAGATCAGCGCCGCAAACAGGCCGGTGGAGCCCAGCGACAGGATGCGCACGTATTTGATGTCGGTCGAGGAGAAGGCCGCAAACAGGATCACCAGGAAGGTGATGACGTAGAAGGCCGGGATCACCGTCTCGCCGTCGCCCATGAAGGTGGCGTAATAGGGCAGATAGATCAGGAACAGCGCGCCGGTGAAGGCACAGGTGCCGATGATGACGATGTTGTTGATCCATTTGACCACCGGGATCTCGAAGAACTTCACCCGCGGTTCGATGACGCAGAAGTAGAAGGTGGTCAGGAAGTAGAAGCCCCAGATCAGGAAGCCCCAGAAGCCGAACTCCAGCGCCAGCGGGTTGGTGAACCCATAGGCGGGATTGTTTTCCACATCCGCATAGAGCGGGAAGTCCCAGGCCAGCGGGAACATGATGAGGCCGACGTCGAGGCCGGATGTGAACAGGATCGCGATGAATGTGAACAGCGGCACGGGTGTGACGCCGACCACCTCCAGGTTCCACCACTTGATGACGCAGAATGCCACCAGCGCAAAGGCCAGCAGAATGCCTGCGGAAATCAGGTATGTCATATATTTCACCTCCCAGTGAATAAGTCGCAGAGGCGCGGGCTGGCGCCTCCTCGGGTCGATGTTATTGTTGTTGGTGACCGGGATCACACGATCCCGGCCTGACCAAGCTAACCAAATTTTGAATGGCCATTCAAGTTTTGGTTTTTTGAAGTGAAATATTGAATCTGAAACCAAGCTGACGCACTCTCATTTTATGGCACGTAAACGCATCCGCGACATCCGCAACGAAGAACTGATCGAAGCCACCATCGTCACCGTACACAAGCGGGGCTATGGGACTGTAACCATGGCGGAAATCGCGCGTGAAGCCGGCGCCTCCGCGGCCTCGATCAGCTATTATTTCGGCTCCAAGGAAGGGCTGATGGAGGCCACGATGCGCCACCTTCTGCGCAAGCTGCGCGCCGCCATGGTGGCGGGTTATGCACAGGCCGAAACACCGCTCGAACGGCTCTATGCGGTGATGGATGCGAACTTTGCAGATTCGCTTTACACCGTGCCGCAGTGCAGCATCTGGATGCAATTCTGGGCCAATGCGCCCTATTCCACCAGTCTGGCGCGGCTGCACCGAATCAACCGGGCCCGGGTCCGAAGCCATTTTGTAGCCGAGTTGAGCCAACTGATCCCGCCCGAACAAGTCGAGACCGCGCGTCAGGCGCTGCAAAGCTACATGGACGGGGTCTGGCTTCAGGCGGCACAGTCCGAAGGTCCGCTGGACACCGCCGCCGCCCGTCGCGCCGCCCATCGGGTGGTGGATCTGGTGACCTCGCGCGAATTGGTTGCCTGAGCAGGTGCGGGATCTCTGCCGCGCGATGCGTGTGTCGGGCGGGACTGCGGGCGATGGCAGGCGGCTCAGCCGTCGCGGTGATACCGGAGCGTGGTGCCCTGCGGCAGATAAACCAGTGACAGGTCCTGCCCGGAGACATGCTCCAGCCGGTAACAGAGATGCGTCCCGGCGGTATTGGCCCAGGTAAAGAGATACGGCCCCTGCCCGCTATGCGCGCCGCAGTGGTCCTGTATGGAGAGATACTCCACCGACGTTTCCGCCCCCGCATAGGTGTTCACCCGTTCGGCGCCACTGACGCGGAAGCTGTCGTCCGGGTCGGTCATGCGCCGCCAGGTCCCCTGCAACCGCGCCAACAGCCGGTCGGCGGCGTTGACGGGTTGCAACACCGCCTGACGCAGCACCAGTTCGGAGGTGGTGTCGAAGAGATCGGCGCGCTGACCGGAAATCGCCACCCGCCGCCCTTGCGGCAACTCCGCAAGCTGCTGCCAGAGCGCCGGATCGATGCGACTGTCGTCATAGACCAGAAACCGCCGCCCTGCCCCGATGAAGGTGCAGAAGCTCACATAGGGGGCCGTGTCCAGCTGGCAGTCCTGAAACACCGCAACGCCGCTGAATTCGGGCGCGGTGATCGCCCGGGGCGCCCCGGCGCCACGTCCGGGGATCAGATTGGCACTGAGCCGGTGGCTGTGCTCAACCGCCGCGATGCCGGTATCGATGCGGGCAAAGTTTTCCTGCCGATGGCCCCGGAGGGCGCAGTTGGTGTCACCGGTGATGCGAAAATCGCTATCGTCGACACAGAAAGACAGCTTGTCGTCCTGAAACTCCCAGCCCTCGGTTTCCACCCGCAGATAGTAGAACCGATGCCGCAACGCGCCCGCGACCACATCGCTGCACTCTTGCGGCGCGAGGTCCCACCAGCCCGTCGAGCTCCAGTCCGCGGTCGCCTTGTAGCCGATGGCCACCCGTTGCCGGGCGCTGGTGTCGTTGCAGATCTCCAGCCCGGCCTGCGCAGAGGTCGACAGGCCCAGCGCCAGCGCCAGCCACAACAGCCCTCTGATCTGATGCAAGGCCATGGCATCCTTACGTAAGATGGTCGTTCCGCAGCCGTATCTATGACAGAAATGTAACCGCTTGACGACAGACCGGACGGTAAGCCGTTCAAGTTTTTGTTAATTTCTGCCACACGGCGGAGCGCGCAGGCCACTGCGTTCAGGATTTCATCGCATGCGGGGCCGGCGTGATGGCGCGCCGTTTCAGCATCGCTTCACGCCAGGTGATAAAGGTCACGGCGCCCAGGATCATGGTGCCGCCGAGGACGACCCAGACATCGACGCTCTCGCCAAAGGCCAGCGCCCCGAGGAGCGTCGCCCAGATCAGCTGCAGGAAGGTGACGGGCTGCGTCACCGTCAGCGGCGCGGAGGCAAAGGCCAGCGTCATGGTATAGTGGCCCGCGGTGGCAAAACAGGCCACGCCGAACAGCACCGCCAGTTCATAAAGCGTCGGCGTGACCCAGTTCGCCAGCGCAAAGGGGGCCAGACCGATCGTCACCCACAGCGACAGCATCGCCACCACCACCGTGGGATTGGTGCGCCCCACCATGGTCTTGGCCAGAAGATAAGAGATCCCAAAGGCAAACCCCGTGACCAGCATCGCCAGATGCCCAGGAGAGACCGCGCGAAACCCGGGCCGCAGGATCACCACCACCCCCAACAGCGCCACCGCAACCGCGGCGATGCGGCGAAAGGCCAGCTTTTCGCCCATAAAAATCGCAGCACCCAGCGTCACATAGACCGGCGAGAGGTAGTTCATCGCCGTGACCTCGGCCAGCGGAATGCGGGTCATGGCAAAGAACCACATGATGACCCCCAGCGCATGCACCGCGCCGCGCAGGGCAAAAAGACCGTGCAGGTTCGGGGTCCAGGTCACCGCCCGGAGCGAACCGATCATCGGGATCAGGAACACCAGCCCCAGCAGATAGCGCAGAAACGCGCTCTCGGCCGGAGGGATGCGCGGCCCCATGTATTTCACCAGCGCCGTCACCGCCACGAAGTTGAGCCCCGTCACCAGCATCCAGAAGACACCGCGCATGGGGTTGGACGCTGGCTGGGCTGGCTGGCTTGCCATCTCTTTGGTCAGGGTTGCATCGCTCATGGGCGCAAGCAGACACCCATTGCAAGGGCAAGACAACCCTTCACTTGTGAAATATTGTACCCCTTCTTGCGCTGTCATGATGGGTACAAGCGGCCACCAGTTGAGCAAAGCCCTGCCTGACGTGTCGGTCCTGTCGACACCTCTTGCCTTTCGCGTTCTGGCGCATATGTTTCTTGGCAGGAGCAACAGAGGAAGACCCTATCCATGATCCAGACCCTTGCCGCACTCGCCCTGTTTGTGTCGCTGCACGTGGTTCTTTATCATGCCCTCTCCCAACGCCTCCGTCCGTCTCGACAGCCTGCATTGGTCCGCCGCTGACGCGCGGCCCGTTCTCTCGGACGTCACCCTCAGTTTTCACCCCGGTCGCACCGGGATTGTGGGCCGCAATGGCACCGGCAAGACGACGCTGCTGCGTCTGATAGCGGGGGATCTGTCGCCTGCATCGGGTCGTATCGTGACCACCGGCACGGTCGGTTGGATGCAACAGGATGTGGCCGCGCAGGATCACCTGACGGTCGCGGAGCTGTTCGGCGCGGCCTCCGGTCTGGCGCGGCTGACGCGTGCCGAGGCTGGTTGCGCGAGTGCTGCCGATCTGGCCGAGGCCGATTGGACCCTGCCCGCCCGGATGGAAGCCGCCATGCAGCGCTGCGGCCTGTCGTTGCGCCCGGAGGCCACGCTGGCGCAGCTGTCGGGCGGGCAACGCACCCGGCTTGCTCTGGCGGCGCTGCTGTTTCAGGAGCCGGATATCCTGCTGCTGGACGAGCCGACCAACACCCTCGACACCGAAGGGCGCGCCACGGTGCGGCAGGTTCTGCACGACTGGCGGGGCACCGCGCTGGTGGTGAGTCATGATCGCGAACTGCTTGACGACATGGATGCCATCGTGGAACTGAGCCCGCTTGGCGCCAGCCGCTTTGGTGGGCCCTACAGCCACTATCGGGCAGAGAAGGACGCAGCCTTGGCGGCGGCGCATCATGACCTGACCGAGGCCGAAAAAGCCCGTAAGGACACCGCCCGCCGCGCGCAGGAGGCCGCCGAGCGCAAGGCGCGGCGCGACAGCGCGGGCAAGGCGGCGCGAGCCTCAGGAAGCCAGCCCAAAGTCCTGATGGACAAGGCAAAAGAGCGCGCCGAGGCCTCCAAAGGCGCAGGCGTGCGGCTGCGCGAGGCGCGGCAGGCGGCGGCGGATGAGGCGCTGGCGGAGGCCCGCGCCCGTATCGAAATACTTGAGCCGATCCGCATGGCCATCCCCGCAACTGGCGTGCAGCCCGCCACGCGCATCCTGACCCTGCAAGGGATCACTGCTGGCTACGGCACCCGCGACGTGCTGCGGGATCTGTCGCTGGAGATCACCGGGCCGGAACGGATTGCGCTGCACGGCCCCAATGGCTGCGGCAAGACCACGCTTGTGTCGGTGATCCTCGGGCAGCTTGCACCCCGCGCCGGATCTGTGGAACGCCACGCAGATGCCGCGCTGCTGGATCAGCATGTGAGCCTGCTGGAGGCCTCCGAGACACTGGTGGAGAACTTCCAGCGCCTCAGCCCCGAGGCCACCCTGAATGAAGCCCGCGCGGCGCTGGCGCGGTTTCGGTTTCGCGCCGAGGATGGTTTGCAATTGGCGGGCGCACTCAGCAGCGGGCAGCGGTTGCGGGCGGGACTGGCCTGCACCCTTGGTCGCCCGGTACCGCCGCAGCTATTGGTGCTGGACGAGCCGACCAACCACCTCGATCTGGAGGCGGTTGAGGCCTTGGAAGCCGCGCTGCGGGACTATGACGGCGCGCTCCTCGTGGTGAGCCACGACAGCGCATTTCTCGACCGGATCAACCTGACCCGGCACATCAGCTTGGGGCCTTAACGGTTTGGTAACGGGATGAATTCTGCGTCATCGCCGGGCGGCAGGTGGAAGCGCGGGTTATTGGCAAAATCCCCGCGCGCCCAGGCCTGTTTGGCCTCTTCAATCTTTTCCTTGGAGGAGGCGACGAAGTTCCACCAGATGTGGCGCGGCCCGCCCATGGTCTCGCCGCCCAGCGCCATCAGCCGTGCGCCCTCCGGCCCGGCGGTCACGGTGATCGCATCGCCGGGGCGAAACACCATCATCTGCCCCGCCTCAAAGGTCTGGCCTGCAATCTCGACCGCGCCGCGGGTGATATAAAGCCCGCGATCCTCGTGATCATCCGGCATCGGCAGCTTGGCCCCGGCATCCAGAATGACATCGGCATAGAAGGTCTCTGACAGCATGGTCACAGGCGCGCGCTCGCCCCAGGCGGAACCGAGGATCAGCCGCACGTCCTTGCCCTCGCCCAAAAGATGCGGCAGCGCCTCTTTGCCGTGGTGTTCAAAGACCGGTGTCATGTCTTCCTTGTCTTCGGGCAGCGCGATCCATGTCTGGATGCCAAAGAGGCTGCTGTGCCCCTTGCGAGTCGCCTCAGAGGTGCGCTCGGAATGGGTGACGCCATTGCCGGCGACCATCCAGTTGACCTCGCCCGGGTAGATCATCTGATGGGTGCCGAGGCTGTCGCGGTGTTCAAACTCACCCTGATACAGATAGGTCACGGTGCCAAGGCCGATGTGCGGATGCGGGCGCACGTCGATGCCGCCACCGGTGATGAACTCTGCCGGGCCCATCTGATCGAAAAAGATGAAGGGCCCCACCATCTGACGCCGGGGCGCGGGCAAGGCGCGGCGCACCTCAAACCCGCCGATGTCGCGGGCGCGGGGAATGATCAGCGTCTCGATACTGTCGAGGCTGCCTGCATCGGGGCACTTGGGTTCCAGTGTCGGGTTCCAGCTCATGGGCCTGTCCTTTCCTCGCCGCGTTCCCCCTAAACTAGGCCACGGGCGCCGCTCTGACAGCCTGCTGGTTTTGCACAGACCCTGCGCGCCCGCTCACATCAGGGCGAGTTTCAACGCCAGCGCCAGCATCACCACGCCGATCAGCGCGTCCAGCACCTGCCATGCGCGGGGCCGCGCAAACACCGGCGCCAGGAGCCGCGCGCCATAGCCCAGCGTGAAGAAGAACACGAAAGAGGCCGTGACCGCGCCGAGGCCAAAGATCCACGCCGGTGTGTATTGCGCCGAGATCGCCCCAAGCAGCACCACCGTATCAAGATAGACATGCGGGTTGAGCCAGGTAAACGCCAGACAGGTCAGCACCGCGGGCCAGAGCGCGGTCTGCACGCCCTGCCCTTCGGTCCTGAGTGCTGCGCCCCCTGTCCACGCCGCCCGAAGCGCGCGCAGCCCGTACCATGTCAGGAACAGCACGCCGCCAAGGCGCATCGTAGTTTCGAACCACGGCACCGCGGCGGTGAGCGTGCCAAACCCCGCCACCCCGGCGGTGATCAGCAGCGCGTCCGAGATCGCGCAGGTCAACACGATGGGCAGCACATGCTGGCCCCGGATGCCTTGGCGCAGCACAAAGGCGTTCTGCGCCCCGATCGCCAGGATCAGGCTGAAGCCAAGGCCAAAGCCCGCCATCAGGGTCGGCAGCATGTCCGGGGTCATCGAGATGGGCTGCATGGGGCTTTGTCCTTATGTGTCTTTGTGCGTCGCCGGGGCGGTTGCCTTTGACTAACCGCTGGCGTTGGCGTAATCCAATTAAAGATACTCACCTCAATTAAGCACAGCTAATGAATTTCGATCCCCCTCACCTCGCCGCTCTCTCGGCGGTGCTGCAACTCGGCAGCTTTGATGCGGCGGCTGCGGCGCTTGGCGTGACGCCCTCGGCGGTCTCGCAGCGGATCAAGGCGCTGGAGGATCGGGTGGGCACGCCGCTGGTGAACCGCACCAGCCCCTGCACCGGCACCGAAACCGGGCTGCGCATTGCCAAACATGCCGAGGATGTCGCCCTGCTGGAGCGCCGCCTGGGCCGGGATCTGGCCTTGGAGACCACCGACAAACCGGCACGGCTGAAGGTTGCGGTCAATGCCGACAGCCTTGCCACCTGGTTTGTGCAGGCAATGGTCGCCGCCGAGGGGGTGCTGTTTGATTTGGTGATCGACGATCAGGACCACAGCACCGACTGGCTGCGGCGCGGCGCGGTGTCGGCGGCAGTCACGGCAGAGGCGCAGCCGGTGAGCGGCTGCGATGTGCATGCCCTGGGGCGGCTGTCGTATGTGGCCACCGCCAGCCCCGCCTATGTGGCACGCTGGTTCCCGGAGGGGCTGACGGCAGAGGCGGCCCGCCATGCGCCCTGCATGATCTTCAACGCCAAGGACCGCTTGCAGCATCGCTGGCTGGAGACGCATGTGGCAGCCGCGATCATACCGCCCGCGCATTACCTGTCCTCCACGCAGGCGTTTCTGGATGCGGCCGCCGCCGGGCTCGGCTGGGGGATGAACCCCGAAGTCCTGGCGCGCCCCTATCTGGCGCGCGGTGATCTGGTGGAGCTGGTGCCGGGCAGCCGACTGGATACGCCGCTGTATTGGCAGGTCAGCCGGATCATGGCCCCGGCCCTGCGCGAGATCACCCTTGCGGTGCGCCGGGCGGCGGGGGCTGCATTGGGACAAGACGGCTGAGGCGGGCGCGGCTGCGGTCCCGCGCCCCGATCTGCGCCGCAGGACCCACAGCTTTGCCCCTTGCCGCCGCCCGCCACTGCGCCTATTCCGGGGGGCATGCGAATTCTGTTTCTTGGCGATGTCATGGGCCGCGCGGGACGTGCGGCGATTACCGAAACCCTGCCCCGTCTGCGCGCGGACTGGCGGCTCGATTTTGTCGTGGTGAACGGCGAAAACGCCTCCAACGGCATGGGGCTCTCGGGCGATCATGCCAAGATCCTGTTCGATGCCGGGGCCGATTGCGTGACCCTGGGCGATCATGCTTTCGATCAGAAAGACATGCTGCAATACATCGAACAGGACAGCCGCATCGTGCGGCCCCTGAACTTTGCCAAGGGCGCGCCCGGACGCGGGCACCGGCTATTCACCGCCCGTGGCGGCCAGAAGGTGCTGGTGACGCAGGTGCTGGGACAGGTGTTCATGAAACGCGCCTTTGACGACCCGTTTGGCGCTGTCGAAAGCGTGCTGAAATCGCACCCGCGCGGTGGTCTGGCGCAGGCGATCATTGTCGACATGCATTGCGAAGCCACGTCGGAAAAGATGGCGATGGGTCATTTCTGCAATGGCAGGGCCTCGCTGGTTGTGGGTACCCATACCCATGTGCCGACGGGCGATGCCCAGATCCTCGAGGGCGGCACCGCCTATCTGAGTGATGCCGGCATGTGCGGCGACTACAATTCGGTGATCGGCATGGACAAGGCCGAGCCGATGCGCCGGTTCCTGACCGGCATGCCCAAGGGGCGCTTTACCCCAGCCTCCGGGGCGGCGACGCTGTCCGGCGTCTATGTCGAAACCGATGATCGCACCGGGGCCGCCAAACGCATCGAGATGGTGCGCCAGGGCGGCCTCCTGCAACAGGCCGCCCCCTGACCCCTGCACCCGCGCCGTTTGCCCTCAGGCTCGAACGCCGCCCAGCCGGGAGCAAACCCGGCCTGTGCCGCATTGAACGACAGGCTTAGCGTCGTTTTGCTGCCGGTTCGCGCCCCTTGCGCGTCCACGCTTCCGACGAGCGGGGGCTCCTGCCTCACGCAGGCCTTCGGCGCGTTGGCGTCGGCACTGACAGCGCCCGGGCCTCCGGATCAAACGCCTCACGCGGCTCTCGACCCTGCCAGCTCCGCACGATCTCATTCCCATTTCCCCGCCGACCCCAAAACCTCTCCGCCCTCTTCATGCCCAACGCCAGCTCAGGCTGACCGCCGGATGATCGGTAGGCATGGAGGGCCGGTCACGAAGCACGGGCCTTTGTCCAGTGGCGACGGTCCCGGTGCACAGCCGCAGAGATACGACCTGACGGTCGGTCGCACCACAAGACGGGGGCGCTCCCGCCCACGGCGCGCTGCTCTGGCCTGCGCCAGAGAAACGGCCGCGGTTGGGCCGGGCACCGCACGCAAGCGTGCGGTGCCCGGCCCAACGGGAGGAGGGCTTTTGTCAAAAAGCATGACGACGGGCGGGAGCGCCCCCGGCCTGTGTTCCGGTCTGTCATCACGCGACATCGGATGGCCGGCGACCGCCGCGGTGCCGGCGGCGCCCGGATGTCGTCCCCGCAACGGTGGCAGAGGCGCAGATCCTGCCGCAGTCACTGATTTTTTGCTGCGACAATCGCTTGCTGCGCGCCACAGGATCGGTGAAACTGCCCGTCGGCTGAAGCCCCGCCCCGGAGTGTGGCGGGCGCAACCCTGGCATACTGGATCTCTATGTTTCTCTTTCAATCGGGTGACACCTCAAGCGCAATTCTGGCGCTGCTGATCGTCCTTGGCATGTTCGTGGCCTTTCTGCGCGAAACCTACCCGACCGAAGTGGTCGCCCTCTGCGGCGTCTCCCTGATGCTGGTGACCGGCGTGCTGCCCTATGAACAGGCGCTGCCGGTGCTGGCAAACCCCGCGCCCTGGACCATCGCGGCGATGTTCCTGATCATGGGGGCGCTGGTGCGCACCGGCGCGCTGGATGCCTTCACCTCGGTCGCACGCAAGAAGGCCGAGGTCAGCCCGAAGATGGCGATCGCGCTCCTGATGGGCTTTGTGGTGATCGCCTCGGCGTTTGTGTCCAACACGCCGGTGGTGGTGGTGATGATCCCGGTCTTTATCCAGATCGCCCGCACGCTCAATGTATCGCCCTCCAAGATGCTGATTCCGCTGTCCTATGCGGCGGTTCTGGGCGGCACGCTCACCCTGATCGGCACCTCGACCAACCTGCTCGTCGATGGTGTGGCCCGCGCGCAGGGGCTGGCGCCGTTTTCGATCTTCGAGGTCACGCCCCTGGGCATCGTCGTGGTCGCGTGGGGCCTGATCTACCTGCGTTTCATCGCCCCGCGTCTGCTGCCGGAACGCGACAGCATGGCCTCGATGCTCTCCGACCGCTCCAGGATGAAGTTCTTCACCGAGGCCGTGATCCCCCCCGACAGCAACCTGATCGGACGCGAAGTCACCGGCGTGCAGCTGTTCAAACGCCCCGGCGTGCGGCTGATCGATGTGATCCGGGGCGATGACTCCCTGCGCCGCAACCTCGAAGGGGTGGAGCTTCAGGTGGGCGACCGCGTGGTCCTGCGCACCAAGATGACCGAACTTCTGAGCCTGCAACGCAACAAGGAACTGAAGCGGGTCGATCAGGTCTCGGCCGTGGAGACCAAAACGGTCGAGGTGCTGATCACGCCGGGCTGTCGTATGGTGGGCCGCAGCCTCGGCGCCATGCGCCTGCGCCGCCGCTATGGCGTCTATGTGCTGGCGGTGCACCGGCGCAATCAGAACATTGGCGTGCAGCTCGACGATCTGGTGGTGCGCGTGGGCGATACATTGCTTCTGGAGGGCGCGCCCGGCGACATCCAGCGCCTTGCCGCCGAGATGGATATGGCCGATGTCTCCCAGCCCACGCAGCGCGCCTATCGGCGCAGCCATGCGCCGGTGGCGGTGGCCGCAATGGTCGGGATCGTCATCGGCGCGGCCTTTGGCCTGGCACCGATCCTGATGCTGTCGATCCTTGCGGTGGCGCTGGTGCTGGCAACCCGCTGTATCGACGCGGATGAGGCGTTTTCCTTTATCGACGGGCGGTTGCTGGCGCTGATCTTCTCCATGCTGGCCATCGGGGCCGCACTTGAAAGCTCCGGCGCGGTCAAACTGATCGTCAGTGGCATTTCGCCGGTTCTGGCCGATCTGCCGCCGTTCTTCCTTGTCTGGGCGGTCTATCTGCTGACCTCGGTGCTGACCGAACTGGTCTCGAACAACGCGGTGGCCGTGGTGGTCACCCCGATTGCGGTGGGGCTTGCTCAGGCGATGGGGCTTGATCCGCGCCCGCTGGTGATTGCGGTGATGGTTGCGGCCTCGGCCTCCTTTGCCACGCCCATTGGCTACCAGACCAATATGCTGGTCTATGGCCCCGGCGGCTACAAGTTCTCGGACTTCCTGCGGGTGGGCATTCCGCTCAATCTCTCGATGGGAGTGCTGGCCTCGGCGGTCATTCCGCTGTTGTGGCCGCTCTAGGCACCTGACCACCGGGATGCGCGTCTTTTCGCGCATCTTGGCCGCATGTCATGCAGGTCCCCTTGCGACGGCCCCTGCCGCTTCCCACGTTTGTCTTTCGAGACAGACACAATTGGGAATGGGACCCATGCAAACAACCCGAAGAGCCTTTATCGCCGCCGTATTGGTGGCCGCCTCCGCCATTGTGATGGGCGCGCAGACCCGTGCCACGGAGCCTGCAAAACCACCGCTGGCCGAGACCGAGTGGACCCTGAGCCAGATCGAGGGCGAGACCCCGCTCGAGGGGCGTGGCCTTGACCTGAGCTTTGACGAAAACGGCCGCTTTGGCACCAGCGCCGGGTGCAACCGTTTTATGGGTGACGTCGAGATCGAGGGCGAAGAGATCACCTTCCCCGACAAGATCGCCGGCACCATGATGGCCTGCCCCGAGGGACTGGCGGAGCAGGAGGAAAAGGTGCTCTCGCTCCTTGCACAGGTGACGCGCTACCAAATGGAGCCCGACGCCCTGATCCTGCTGGACAGCGAGGGCAGCGAGCTGTTGCGCTATAGCCGCGAGGTCGAAGACGACAGCCTTGTGGAAACCAGCGGCTAAGACATGTGGTCAGGACGGGCGCACCCTGCCCCCCTGCGCTTTGGTCAGGCACTGCCGACATCTGCATTACCTGACAGCGCGCGTCGAACCGTCATCAGGATCTGGCCCAGCTTATTGAGGCCGCGCCCATCCGGGCCGCAGCCCCAATAGGCATCCATCGGCGCATTCTCGACCAGTTGTGCATCCCCGGTGCTCAGAAGGAGCTGCCAGGGGGCCGCGTGGGTCTGGAATTTGCACCTGACAGCGGTAAGCATGATGTCGTCCTTGACCTCTTCCCAATCCGCGCGCAGCGGTATGGCGCGTGTCATGCCAAGGGCTTTGGCCGCTTTTGGCTTGTGACAGCGGCGAATGCGTTCGCGGTGGTCGGCGTCATGAAACTTCATCGCCTGAAAGTAATGCTCCACCGTGCGCCACCGTGTGCCGCTAAACGCCACACCATAGGGAGCAAAGTTTGAAAACTCCGCGTAAGGGTCTGTTTGAGCATAAAAATAGATGGGTTCCGGGTGTAGGGACATCGGTATTGAGTATCTCACTTCAGGGGCATGGCGCCAGCCAAAGATGCATTCAACGGGTGTGCACACTTGTGGCGTCGGTCAGGCGATCTGATCCGAGCGTCCGGCTTGCCGGCCGGAAAACAGGCAGCCGCCCAGAAATGTGCCCTCCAGCGCGTTGTAGCCGTGATAGCCGCCGCCCCCAAACCCCGCCGCTTCGTCCACCGCAAACAGGCCGGGCAGTGGCGCGCCGTCTGCGCCGATCATCTGGCTGTCCAGCGTGGTGTGCAAACCGCCCAGTGTTTTGCGGGTGAGGATACTCAGCCGCGCCGCAATCAGCGGTCCGTTGGCGCGGTCCAGCAGACGGTGCGGCTTGGCCGTGCGAATGAGCCGGTCGCCGCGATAGTTGCGCGCCGCGTGGATCGCCTGAATTTGACGGTCCTTGGCAAAGCCATTGTCGACCTGCGCATCCCGCGCCTCGATCTGTGCCCGGATATGCGCTTCATCCAGCGCCACATCGCCGATCTCATTCATGCCCCGCACCAGATCCGAGAGGGTCTCTGCCACCACAAAATCGGCGCAGTGTTTTTTGAAGGCTTCCACCGGGGCCGGAGCCTTGCCGCCGGACAACAGCCGCGCGCGCAGCACCTCGGCCCATGTGCCAGAGGTGAGGTCCGGGTTCTGCTCGGAGCCGGAGAGGGCGAATTCCTTCTGGATGATCTTCTGGCTCAGGATGAACCAGCTGTAATCCTGCCCGCTCGCCAAGATCGCCTTCAGCGTGCCCAGCGTGTCAAACCCCGGCAGCGCCGGGTCGGGCAGCCGGGTGCCATGGGCATCAAACCACAGGGATGAGGGGCCGGGCAGGATGCGAATGCCATGGTTGGGCCAGATCGGGTCCCAGTTCCTCAGCCCCTCGCAGTAGTGCCACATGCGATCACCATTGATGATATGGCCGCCTGCGGATTGCGCCACCTTCAGCATGCGCCCGTCCACATGGGCAGGCACGCCCGAGACCATGCGGCTGGGCGCGGGGCCAAGACGCTCGGTGGGCCAGTTGGCGCGCACCATCTCCAGATTGCCGCCGATGCCGCCCGAGGCCACGATGAGCGAGGGGGCATAGACCTCAAACTCGCCCACCTCCTGCCGGTTGGTTTGTGCGCCGATGGGGCTGGTGTCTTCGGCCAGCACCTCACCCGAAACGCCTTTGATCTGGCCGCCCTGCTGGATGATGTGGCTGACCTGATGGCGAAAGCGCGCATCTATGCGACCAGAGGTCATATGCGCCTCGACGCGCCGGGCAAAGGGGGCCACGACGCCCGGCCCGGTGCCCCATGTGATGTGAAAACGCGGCACCGAGTTGCCATGCCCCTCGGCGCGACCATCGCCGCGCTCGGCCCAGCCCACCACGGGAAACCAGCGCAGGCCGAGACCGTGCAGCCACGGGCGCATGTCGCTGGCGGCGAACTCCAGATAGGCCTTGGCCCATTGTCGGGGGTAGTCGTCCTCGGGACGATCAAACTGTGCGCTGCCCGCCCAATCCCGCCGCGCCAGATCAAGGCTGTCGCGAATGCCCATGCGGCGCTGCTCGGGCGTGTCGATCATGAAGAGACCGCCCAGGCTCCAATGCACCTGACCGCCGAGGAAATGAGCAGGCTCCTGCTCCAGCAGGATCACCTGCTTGCCCCGGTCTGCCAGCTCATTCGCGGCCACCAGCCCCGCCAGCCCGGCCCCGATGACGATGACATCGGCGCTGTTGTCTCTCTGCGCGGCGGCCATGGCGCTCCTCCCCGATTGGCAATGCCCTTGGGT
Organism: Epibacterium sp. MM17-32; assembly: GCF_022348205.1. NCBI lineage: Bacteria > Pseudomonadati > Pseudomonadota > Alphaproteobacteria > Rhodobacterales > Roseobacteraceae > Epibacterium > Epibacterium sp. MM17-32. The sequence goes on from NZ_JAKRFC010000003.1 coordinate 160,929, forward strand.
CTGAGCCTAGGCGCAAGGGGCCGCGCCGCGCAATCCTTGCGTGTGGTCTTGCCGTAAGGGTAGGGCATGCGCGGGGGAACGGGCAGGTGGGTGGAAATCTGCGCGGCGGGGGCTTGAGGTGTTGCGCCGCACCTTCGTGCGTCGCGTGGGGGCGGGGGCCGCGCCTTTGGCGCGGCCCCCGCCGGGCCCAACGCTTTTGGAGGTGGCTTTGCCACATTCACAAAAGGGGCGGGAGCTCCCCCTCCCTCGTGTGGTTTTGATCAGAGCGGCCAGAAGATCAGGATTGCGGGGATCGACACGGCGATCACGAGGATCTCCAGCGGCAGCCCCATGCGCCAATAGTCGCCAAACCGATATCCCCCTGGCCCCAGCACCAGCGTGTTGTTCTTATGCCCGATGGGGGTCAGGAACGCCGCCGAGGCTGCCACGGCTACCGCCATCAGAAACGGATCGGGCGAGACATCCAGCGCATTGGCCATGGAAATCCCCACCGGGGCCGCCACAATTGCCGTGGCCGTATTGTTGAGCACATCCGACAGCGTCATCGTCACCACCATCAGCACCGTCAGGATCGCCCACGCGGGCATCCCCGCCGTCAGATCCACCAGCCCATTGGCCAAGAGTTCGGTGCCGCCGGATTTCTCCAGCGCCTGTCCCAGCGGGATCATCGACCCCAAGAGCACCACCACCGGCCATTCCACGTGGTCATAGATCTCTGCCACCGGCAGGATTTTCAACAACACATAGCCAATCGCCACCAGTCCCAGTGCAATCGGCAAATAGAGGAAGCCCACCGAGGCCGCCAGAACCGCCGCCGCAAAGAGACCAATGGCCCACCATGTCTTGTCATTTGCCGTCACCGAAAGGCCGCGCGCGGCGAGCGGCAGACAGCCCAGCCAGTCTGCCACCTCTGCGCCGCGATCACGTGGGCACAGGATCAGCAGAATGTCACCCGCCGCCACTTCGGTCTGGCGCAGGTGCTTTTTCAGCCGCTCACCCTGCCGGGCGATCCCCAAGAGAACCGCGCTTTGCCGCCACGCCAGCCCCACGGCCTGGGCACTGCGGCCAGCAATGCGGGAATGCTCCGGCACCACCACCTCGATCAACTCCAGCCCATCGCCTGCGGCCTTGAGTTTTTCTTCGCGCGCCGCATCCGAGAAATCGAGTTTCAGGGTGGTGCGGAACTCATCCAGCGCCTCGGGCGTGGCCTCCAGCACAATGGTATCGCCGGCCTGCAACAGCGCGCCCGAGGCACGACCATAGCGGCGCTGGCCGCTCCGGATCAGTCCAAGAATGGCCACATCGGCCTTCTCGGCTTCGGTATCCAGACTGCCGAGCCGCTGGCCGATCAGCTCAGATTCTTCGGGTACGGTGAGTTCCGCCACATAGGGGGCAAGCTGGCTCTCGGTTGCGCCTGCCGCGCCAGAGCGGTCTGGGATCAGCCGCCAACCGACCAGTGCCACAAAGGCCAGACCCGCCGCCGCCGCCGCAAGACCGACGGGGGCAAAGTCAAACATCTTGAACGGCTCGCCCAATGTATCATGACGGATCGTGGCGATGATGATGTTGGGCGGCGTGCCGATCAGCGTGGCCATACCGCCAAGGATGGTGGCAAAGGACAAGGGCATCAGGCTTTGCCCCGGCGCACGCCCCGCTTTGCGCGCGGTCTGAATATCCACCGGCATCAACAGCGCCAGCGCCGCCACATTATTCATAAACGCCGAGAGCACCGCACCCACGCTGCCCATCAGGGCAATATGCGCCCCAAGCGCGCGGCTCTGGTCCACCAGCGTGCGCGTGATCAGATGCACCGCACCGGATTTCACCAGCCCTGCCGAGACCACAAGCACCAGTGCCACCACCAATGTGGCCGGATGACCAAAGCCGGCAAAGGCGTCCTTGCTCTCCACCAGCCCCAGCACCACCGCCACCATCAGCGCGGCAAACGCCACCAGATCGTAGCGAAACCTGCCCCAGAGCAGGAGGCCAAAAACGGCGGCGAAGAGGCTGAAAAGCAGGGTCTGGTCCAATGTCATGCGGCCACTCTAGCTTCTGGCGTGGCGCTGACAAGGCGTTGAAATGAAATCCGCATCAATCGGCCCATGCCTGTCAACGCCACCGCACGCCCACCTCAGGCAAGCGCTCAGGATCTCGCCGCTCATACCCCAACCCATCGACGCGTGAGCCATCCGGCAACAGGCAGGCATTTGGTTGGCGGCCATAGGGTTGAAACCCCAGCCGACGTGCGAGTGCGGCACTGGCCCGATTGGGGGCGGCATGGCCGGTGGTGACACGCTGTGCCCCGAGTGCGCGAAATGCCATCTGGGTGACAGCGGTGACCGCTTCGCTGCCATAACCCTTGGCTTGATGCGTGTTGCTGACCCAGTAAGCGAGCCGGAAACGCGCCTCGTGCCAATGCGGGATCACGTCGATCCGACCGATCAGCTGCGTTTGCTGCCAGATGATATAGGGCAAGCGCTGGCGCCGGTTGAATGCGTCGATATCACGTGTCAGCCGCTGGCGCTGCCAGTCCGGGCTGGCTTCTTCAGCTGTGGTCCCCATCTCTTGATGAAACCAGGGCCAGAGTTCTGCGTGGTTCTTGCTGCGCACCTCCGCAAGTGCAGTGGCATCGTCACGGCGCGCAAGTCGCAGATTGAGCCTCTGGGTTTTTATCTGTTGCAGGGTAAACCCCCTTGGCTCTGCGTGATCGCCGGATGGGTATCGCATCGCAATGGCTCCTCTGCCTGCCCGACCAGATCAGCAGAAAATCCACTAAAGACCAAGGCTTGGCGCAACAGACCCTGCCTTCTGAGCAATGCATCGCCCGTCGACGCCATGCGGTCTGAGGGCCTCCCCTAAAAGCCCCGCCTTGAAAGCCTGTGCGCTCCGGGGCTATATGAGCGCCAGTTTCTGAAATCAAAACACAGGATGCACCATGGCAGGCCATTCCAAATGGGCAAACATCCAGCACCGTAAAGGTCGCCAGGATGCTGCGCGGTCCAAGCTCTTCTCCAAACTTTCCAAAGAAATCACCGTCGCTGCCAAGATGGGCGACCCGGACCCCGAGAAAAACCCGCGCCTGCGTCTTGCTGTCAAGGAAGCCAAGTCGAACTCGGTGCCCAAGGACGTGATCGACCGCGCCATCAAAAAGGCCACTGGCGGTGACGCGGAGAATTACGATGAGATCCGCTATGAGGGCTACGGCCCCAACGGTGTTGCGGTGATCGTGGAAACCATGACCGACAACAAGAACCGCACCGCCTCCACCGTGCGTTCGACGTTCTCCAAAAACGGCGGCAACCTTGGCGAGACGGGCTCCGTGGGGTTCATGTTCGAGCGCAAGGGCGAGGTCACCTACCCGGCTGAGGTGGGCGATGCCGACACCGTCATGATGGCCGCGATCGAGGCTGGTGCCGAGGATGTTGAAAGCTCCGAGGACGGTCATGTGATCTACTGCGCCGACACGGATCTGAACGAGGTCTCCACCGCGCTGGAGGGGGAGCTTGGCGAATCCGAGAGCACCAAGCTGATCTGGAAGCCAACCACCACCACCGAGCTGGACCTTGAAGGCATGCAGAAGCTGATGAAGCTGGTCGACGCGCTTGAAGATGACGATGACGTGCAACGCGTCACCACCAACTTTGAGGCCTCTGACGAGGTGATGGCGCAGCTCTGAGCCAGAGCGGTCTTAGGCTTGTAACGACGGCTCCGACCGGTTTGGTCGGGGCCGTTTTGCGTTTGGACACCGGCCTGCGGGAGCGGGGAGCCTGATTTGCAGGCGCGGCATGAGGTGTTGCGCTGCGCCCTGCGCATCGCGCGGGGGGCGGCGGCCGCGCCTTTGGCGCGGCCGCCGCCGGGCCCAACGCTTTCGGGGGTGGCTCCGCCACACCTGCAAAGGGGCGGGAGCCCCCCGCTCCGCGGTCGACCGTCCCTATGGGCGCAATACCCCCGCCGCCCGCAAGTCCGCCGGGTCAGGATACCACATCCGGTCCGGCGGCATGTCAAAGATCCGCGCTGCAAACTCCGGCCGCATGCCCTGTGCGATGAAATAGGCGCGATCCTTGTCCTGGGCGCCGAGGATATCGTACCAGGGCAGATGCACGGCTTCGCCCAGACCATAGCCGTGAAACCCCAATCGCGCGCCCGCCGACAGGTCTCGTCTGACCCCCGCCATAAAAAGGAGGGTGCAGGCCGAGCTGCACTCCCCCACCGCCCGGGTCGCCAGCCCCGCCTCGGCAATCACCTGCGCGGCCCCGCGCGCCTCGTAGACGTGCCCCCCCGGACTGCTCAGGCGGATCTCACGCACATCCGGGGCCTGGGCCAGCGTCTGCGCCAGGCGCGCCTTGAGGCCAAAGGTTATTTCGCCCTCGAAGATGACGGTGCGACCATCCGGGCCCAGCGTGAGCAGGTACAGCGCCTCGCGGGCGCGGCGCATCTTCTCGTCGTAGCGCTCTTCTGCAGGCGGACGGTGGGCGATCAGTATCATGTCCCACCACAGCGTCGCGCTCGCCAACAGAGCCAGCAGGCAGATCAGATAGCCTGCCCAGCTTGCAGCCATGGCGCCGGTATCGCGGATATGCGCCTCTGCCGCGCCATGGTAGCGCGCGATCTGCAACAGCAACAGGGCGGCATCGCCGGTGACCAGCAGATAGGCAAGCCAGCCGGGCAGATGCAGCGTCTGGTTCATCCCCCAGATGGCCACCAGCACCGCCCCCCGCGGCAGCACGAGCCGCCAGATGCTCTCAGCGAAGGAACCGCGTGGGGGAACTGCAAACACCGACATGCTGTCGCCCTCAGACCAACGCAGGGGCGCATCGCGGCCGTGCTCCCCCAGACCGCAGGAGCAGCGCCAGATGCGGAACGGGTCCAACACGCCCGGTCGGGTCCGGCTCTGCGACCGGCAGGTGATCCGCCCGGCGTCGGGGATTTGGACCAGCACCTGCACTCACGATCTGCATGGGTTCTCCCTCCTGTGGGATTTGCGGTGGCCCTGCCTCAGGCAATCACGCGCCCCGGCCAGCCCCACCACCAGCGCCTCGCGCGCCCTGCCCCATGACCGCAACATCGGGCACGTGTCTCGGTCAGGCTAGCACAGCCGCCTGCCCGGCGCATAGGCCGCACCAGTGCCAACCAGTGTCGCCAGTGTTGCACTGATCAGCGGCGACGACCGGACCATTTGCGTGGAGCGCAAGAAAGAGTGACACGGGCCGGATTGTCGCCGCGCCGGAAACACCAAACCTGTCTATTTCGGCTATTTCGCCCTGCAACGCCGATGCCCCCTGCACAAATCGCCAAAGTTTAATAAAATGTCATTCAGCTCGTCCTGCGGCGCATGTTGCCTGTCAACAGCCTGCCCCATGCCCCACGCAGGTCTCGCCCAGTCCTGTCGCCGTTATTTTCGAGAGAGTTACCATGACCACACCCGTTCTGAACCTCGACCCCGACACATTGCTGATGTCCAGCAAGGACGCCCGTGCGGCGGCCACGGCGCTGGCGCCGCAGTATCAGTCGCGCGCGCCCTTCCACTATGGCGGCTATGACACTTTCCTCAACCCGGAGATCCTGGAGCGCGTGCGCGAGGAGCTGAAGCAGCTGCCCGAGGCGGAGAACAGCTATGACCGCCCGCAGGAGAGGCTGAAGACCTCCTATGTGCCGGAACGCCTGCCAATGTACACCCGGCAGCTGTTCTATGCGCTGAACTCGCGCCCGGTGCTGGCCTTCGTCGAGGAACTGACCGGCATCAAGGGGCTGATCCCCGACCCCTATTTCGCCGGCGGCGGTGTGCATGTGGTGGCCAATGGCGGCCATCTCGACATCCATGCGGATTTCAACCACCACGCCGGTCTGAACCTGGAACGCCGGGTCAATATGCTGATCTACCTCAACAAGGACTGGCGCGAGGAATACGGTGGCTCCTTTGAGGTCTGGGACGAGAATATGTCCGGCAAACTTGCCAGTTACGTGCCGGAGTTCAACCGGATGTGCATGTTCTCCACCTCCTCCGAGAGCTGGCATGGCAACCCCGAGCCGGTGAACCACCCCGATGGCGAGCCGCGCATGTCGATCGCGCTTTATTACTACACCGCCACTTGGGACAGCACCCGCAAGAGCCATACCACGCTGTTCAAACCGCGCCCCGGCTCAAAAGACCAGCGTGACCGTCAGGTGGCCCGCCGAGAACTACTGCAAGATCTGCTGCCTCCGGTGATCCACCGCAAATTGGCATGGCGTCTGGAAAAGCTGGGATTCTAAGTCGCCAGAACGACGACAGCCCAGCAAAGGCAACGCAGGGCGCGCGCCACAGCGCGCCATGCCGCCCTGAAACTATCCGCGTTTGAAATCCAGCACCCGGCTCTCGGTCACGATCATGTCGAGCGGCTGGTCGGTGGGCTCCAGCGGCAGGCCTTCGGCTTCTTGCGCATCAAAGGCAAAGCCGATCGCCAGCGTGGCGCGGCGGCTGCGCAAACGTTCCAGCGTGCGGTCGTAAAAACCGCCGCCATAGCCCAGACGATTGCCCGCCGCATCAAAGGCCACCAGCGGCACGATCAGGATTTCGGGGTCGAAATAATCGTCCACTTCCGGAACCTTGGCGCCAAAAGGTCCATCGCGCAGCGCGCCCTCGGGTTGCCAGCGGCTGAACTCCAGCGGCAGGCCCGCGCCCTGAATGACCGGCACGCCCACGGGGCCATGGGCTGCGGCCTCGGCCATGACGGCCACCGGGTCGATCTCGGTGCGGATCGCCATATATCCCGCCAGCGGCACGCCGCGATAGCCCGCAAGCACCTCGGCCAGATGGCCCGCCGCGCCGGGGCGTTGCGCCTCAAACGCGCCCTTGCGACGCACAAAAGCCGCCTTGCGCGCCGCGGCCTTGATCGCCGCCAACTCCTCTGCGTCGTGATCCGTCTCGCTCATGTCCTGCTCCTGCCGACCTGTTACAGCAGTATCGCACCCGCAAGGCCCAGGAAGGCGAAAAAGCCCACAACATCCGTCACCGTGGTCACAAATGCACCCGAGGCCAGCGCCGGGTCGACACCGATGCGGTCGAGAATAACCGGGATCACCGTGCCCGCGAGCCCCGCGACGACAAGGTTGATCACCATTGCGGCAGCGATCACCACCCCAAGCATGGGCGTGCCGAACCAGACCACCCCGATGATGCCCATCACCAGTGCAAAGATGGCGCCATTGATCAGCCCCACCAGCACCTCGCGCCGGATCACCCGCCAGACGTTTGATCCGGTCAGGTCGCGGGTTGCCAGCGCGCGCACGGCCACCGTCAGCGACTGGGTACCTGCGTTGCCGCCCATGGAGGCCACGATGGGCATGAGCACCGCCAGCGCCACAAACTGCGCGATCGTTGCCTCGAACTGCGCAATCACCAGTGAGGCAAAGATCGCGGTGACCAGATTGACCGCAAGCCAGGGAAAGCGTTGCTTGGTGGTCTCGGACACATTGTCCGAGAGGCTGCCCTCGCCAACACCGGCCAGACGCAGGATGTCTTCTTCGTGTTCCTCGTCCAGCACTGCCATCGCGTCGTCGATGGTGATGGCGCCGACTAGCCGCCCGTCCTCGTCCACCACCGGCGCGGAGATCAGGTGATACTGGTTAAAGGCATAGGCCACGTCTTCTTCGTCCTGCGCCGCCGGGATGACCTGAAAGGTCTCCTCCAGGATCTCGATCAGGGGCTTGGTGCGGCGCGAACTCATCAGCCGGCCCAGGGTCACCTGCCCGACCGGATGCATGCGCGGGTCCACGATCACCACGTGATAGAACTGCTCGGGCAGCTCTTCGGCCTCGCGCATATGGTCGATGGCCTGACCCACGGTCCAGTGTTCCGGCGCGGTCACCACCTCGCGCTGCATCAATCGCCCGGCGGAGTTTTCCGGATAGGCCAGCGATTGTTCGATCGCCACCCGGTCGCTGTCTTCGAGCGCGCCGAGGATGGCCACCTGCTGCGGCTCTTCCAGATCTTCGAGCAGGTCGACCACATCGTCACTGTCGAGGTCGCGCACCGCATCGGCCAGAACCTGCGGGTTCAGGGCGGCAATGACCTCCTCACGGATGGATTCATCCAGTTCCGACAGGATGTCGCCGTCGAACTCCTGGTCGTAGAGCCGGATCAGCCGGCCCCGGTCAAAGGCGTTGATCTGTTCCAGAAGGTCGGCGATGTCGGCCGGGTGCAGCGGCTCCATCAGCTCGACCAGCGCCTCCCGGTCATCCCGATCCAGGGCAAAGAGGATCTGCGCGACCCGCTTGCGATCCAGCTCGTAGGCGTCTTCGCCCGTGACCTCTGCGTCGGGGGTGTTCTCGCCAGTCGTCATCCGCAGCCCTCCGGTTTTTCCGACTTCCTGTCTAAAGGATGCCCGCGGGGGAAAACAACGGTGCGTCAGCAATTTACCCCTGCGCCACTGCGGCCTATCCTGTGTCTGCGTGATTTGACAACAGGTGTGATGCGGCGATGGAACAAGATCTGATAGTGCTGGGCCGGGTGCTCTCTTTTTCGGCGTCGCCCTTTGATGCGGCCGGGCCGGAGGCGGCGATCGACCAATACGAGGCGATCGGCCTGCGCGGCGGCAAGATCGTGGCGCTCGGAACCAAGGCGGCATTGGTCAAGGCGCTGCCGGAGGCGCAGATCATCGACCATGGCGACAAGCTGATCGTGCCGGGGTTTGTCGATGCCCATGTGCATTATCCGCAGACCGCGATCATCGCCAGTTGGGGCAAGCGGCTGATCGACTGGCTCAATACCTACACCTTCCCAGAGGAAATGCGGTTTGGCGATGCGGGCTATGCGGCAGAGATCGCGGCGCGCTATCTGGATCTGACCACCGCCTGCGGTACCACGACGGTGGCGAGCTACTGCACCATCCATCCCGAAAGCGTCGAGGCACTGTTTCAGGCGGCGCAGGCGCGCGGGCAACGCGTGGTTGCAGGCAAGACCTGCATGGACCGCAACGCCCCCGAGGGCCTGCGGGATACGCCGCAGAGCGCCCATGACGACAGCGCCGCGCTGATCCAGCGCTGGCACGGTGTCGACCGGATCACCTACGCCATCACGCCGCGGTTTTCACCCACCTCAACGCCAGAACAGCTCGACGCGCTCGGCGCGCTTTGGGCCGCGCACCCCACCTGCCTGATGCAAACCCATCTGAGCGAGCAACTCGACGAGATCGAATGGGTGCGCAGCCTGTACCCCGAGGCGCGCGACTATCTCGACACTTACGAACAATTTGGCCTTCTGGGCGAAGGCGCTCTCTTTGGCCACGCCATCCATCTGGAACCGCGCGAACGCGACCGGCTGCGCGAGGCGCGCGCAAGCCTCATTCATTGCCCCACCTCCAACACTTTCATCGGCTCCGGCCTTTTTGACATGCAGGGGCTGATACAAGAGGGGCAACGCATTGGCCTCGCGACCGACACCGGCGGCGGGTCGAGCTTTTCGATGCTGCGCACCATGGCCGCCGCCTATGAGGTCGCTCAACTGCGCGGCACGCCTTTGCATCCGGCGCAACTGCTGTGGCTGGCGACCCAGGGCTCTGCCACAGCGCTCGGACTTCAGGACATGGTGGGCAATCTCGCGGTGGGTATGGAGGCCGATCTGGTGGTGCTCGATCTTGCCTCAACCCCCGCCATTGCCCAGCGCGCCGATCGTGCGAATGACCTCTGGGAAGCGCTGTTCCCCACCCTGATGATGGGCGATGATCGCGCCATATCCGAGGTGCGCATCAACGGCCGCAAGGCGCACTGACAGCATCTCAAGGCAGCGCCTGCCAGCGCCGCCCCCCCTTCACGGGTTGCGACCGGATCGCCTAGTCGCCGTTCGCCAGAGCGCGGGTCATCGCGCCATGCCGTTGGATCACCGCCGACATGTCGAGCGTGGTAACCTGGCCCTGTGCTACCACCCGGCGCCCCTCGACGAACAGGTCGCGCACCTGGCGCGGCCCCGCCAGAACCAACGCTGCCGGATCCCAGCTGCCGCTGGAGGCAAGGCCGGAGACGTCCCAGACCGCCAGATCTGCGCGTTTGCCGACCGCAATACGCCCGCAATCCGGCCGCCCGAGCACATCCGCACCACCGCGGGTGGCGATCTCCAGTGCCTCATAGGCGGACATGGCATCCGCGCCATTGACGACCCGCTGCAGGAGCAACGCCTGACGTGCCTCATCCCAAAGGTTGGCCATGTCGTTGCTGGCAGAGCCATCGACCCCCAGCCCCACCTTGACGCCCGCATCCCGCATCTGGCGCACCGGCGCGATGCCGCTGCCAAGGCGGCAGTTGGAACACGGACAATGAGCCACGCCGGTGCGGGTTTTGGCAAAGAGATCAATCTCCTGCCCGTCCAGTTTCACGCAATGCGCGTGCCAGACATCATCGCCGGTCCAGCCCAGTTCCTCGGCGTATTGACCGGGGCGGCAGCCAAATTTCGCCTCGCTATAGGCGATGTCCTCGTCATTTTCCGCCAGATGGGTGTGCAGCATCACGCCCTTGTCGCGCGCCAGCACCGCCGCGTCGCGCATCAATTCCCGGCTGACCGAGAATGGCGAACAGGGTGCCAGCCCCACCCGGCACATGGAGCCTTCGCCGGGATCGTGGAACGCATCCACCACCCGGATCATATCCTCAAGGATGTCGGCTTCGCGCTCCACCAAGGCATCTGGCGGCAGGCCGCCGTCGCTTTCGCCAATGCTCATTGCGCCCCGGGTGGGATGAAACCGCAGACCCACCTCGGCGGCGGCATGGATGGTGTCGTCCAGCCGTCCACCGTTTGGAAACAGATAGAGATGATCCGAGGTCAGGCTGCATCCCGACAGCGCCAGCTCTGCCAGACCAAGCTGGGTGGAGATCTGCAAATGCTCCGGCCCCATGCGCGACCAGATCGGATAGAGGGTCTGCAACCACCCAAACAGCAGCGCATCCTGCCCACCCGGCACGGCGCGGGTGAGGTTCTGATAGAGGTGGTGATGGGTGTTGACGAGCCCCGGCGTCACCACGGTGCCACTGGCGTCCACGGTTGCCTCTGCGCCTTGCAGGTCGTGCCCGATCTCGGCGATCACGCCGTCCCGCACCCGGATGTCGGCGGATTTCAACACCCGCCGGTCATCATCCATGGTCAGCAGGGTTTCGGCGTTCTTGAGTAGAAAAGTTTCGGCGTTCTTGAGTAGAAAATCAGTCATGGCTTCACGCTCCAAAATCTGCCCGTTTCATAAGGTGGAGGTGAAGAGACGCCGACGGAATACGGGCAAAGGACTCGGCGCGGGTCCATTGCTAGCCCAGCGCCCGCATCCGGGGCAAGCCGGACAATCGGAAAAACTGTTTCTCCGCTTGCCATCAAGTGCCCAGGGCGGGCGCGGCTGTGATCAGGATTCCTGCAGGTGTGCCAGTGCCGCCGCGTGAATCTCCGGGTTTGCGGCGGCAAGCGCGCGGCCACCGTCATGGGCCGGGCCGCCCTCCCAATTGGTGACGATGCCGCCTGCGGCCTCGATCACGGCGATGGGGGCCTGGATGTCATAGGCGTTCAATCCGGCCTCGATCACCAGATCCACCGTCCCCGCCGCCAGCAGCGCATAGGCGTAGCAATCCATCCCGTAGCGGGTCAGCTTGACGTGGCGCGCGACGCGTTCGAACCCGGCGCGATCCGCAGCGGTGCCGACCTCCGGAAAGGTGGTGAACAGGATCGCATCCTCAAGCGCATTGGTCTTTCGGGTTTGCAACGGGAGCGTGCCATGGGGGCCGATCACCTGAGCATGCCCCCGGCAGCCCTCGAACCGCTCACCGATATAGGGCTGATCCATGACGCCCAGCATCGGACCGTTCGCATCCGACAGCGCAATCAGCACCCCCCAAGTGGGTGTACCGCTGATAAAGCCACGCGTGCCGTCGATCGGATCCAGCACCCAGGTCCGCCCGCTGGTCCCTGCGGTGGGCGCAAATTCTTCGCCCAGAATACTGTCCTCGGGGCGCAACTCGGCCAACACGGCGCGCATCGCCTCTTCGGCGGCGCGATCCGCCACCGTCACCGGATCAAAGCCTGCTTCGAGCTTGTTGTCCGCCGTGGTGGCCGTATTGCGGAAATGCGGCAGGATCGCCGCGCGTGCCGCATCGGCGAGGCGGCGCGCAACGTCCAGATCGGACAAGGTCGCGGAATTGGTCATGAAAACGGGCTCCGGTCATTGCAGGGCTGGTCCCCGTCGCGTGCCATGGCGCGTCAGGGCAATCAAGCCCAAAGCCGCAGACACGACATCGCCGCGCCCGGACCGCATGAAAAAAGGCCGCCCGAAGAGCGGCCTTTCAGATTACATCGACGTCAGCCTGGCTCTCAGGCGACGTCACTCAGCACGCGCGCCAGTTCGAACAGGCGGCGGCGCTGGTTCTCCGGAATGGCGTAGTAGGACCGCACCAGATCGAGGGCCTCCTTGTCGCCCATCAGATCCGCGGGTACGCGCGCCTTTTCGGCCACGGCCTTGTCCTCGTCCTGCAACCCTTCGAAGAAAAAGCTGACATTGACGTCGAGGGCATCGGAAATATCCCACAGCCGCGAAGCACTGACGCGGTTTGCACCGGTTTCGTACTTCTGGATCTGCTGAAACTTGATGCCAACCTTTTCCGCCAATTGCTGTTGCGTCATTCCGATCAACCAGCGGCGATGACGAATGCGTTTCCCCACATGTGTATCGACGGGATGTGCCATTTTGTTATTCTCCCAGTTACGGCATTCCAGAAGCCTGCCACGTTACATTACGACCATTTCCGGAACCACGTACCGATGGCGCATCAATTCGTCATCGGAGTTCATTTGTTTCGGGTCAGAAGTTCAGTATTGTGGAAAGTGTACGCCCTTCTTGGTTGAATTCAAGTAAAGCAGCACGCGCGCAACGGGCTCGCCCCTCAAACATATGATTTAATGCATCAAAAATTAGCGCGAAATACGGTAAGACGACGGCGAATGGCGTCTCCCCATAAATGGTGAGCCGTTTTTTGCCGGTTTACGAAGCAGCGTTTTGACCGAATCAATCAAGAGCGAATCAGTAAGGAAAAGAGGCATGCTATCCTTTCGTATAGGAAAACACGAGACCCCCGGTCAGCTGCAACAGGTCGAAATACCGGATCCTGAACAGGGGGAAATTCAGATTGAAATTCACGCCTGCGCCCTGAACTTTGCTGATCTCCTGATGACCGAGGGACGCTATCAGGACACGCCGCCGCTGCCCTTTACGCCGGGGCTGGAATGCGCCGGAATCATTACAAAACTCGGATCTGATATTTCGAATTTCGAAATTGGGGATCGCGTGGCGGTGTTTTGTAGCCAGGGCGGGCTGGCCGAATACGGGGTTTTTGACGCGGCCCGGGCGGTTCGCCTGCCGGATGCGGTCAGCTTTGACGATGCGGCCGCATCGCTGATCGCCTACGGCACCAGCCTGCTGGCGCTTCAGCACCAGGCGCGCCTGAAGGCCGGGGAAACCCTGCTGGTTACCGGGGCGGCTGGCGGCGTGGGGCTGACCGCGGTCGAGATCGGCAAGCGCCTTGGCGCGACCGTGATTGCGCAGGCCCGGGGCGCGTACAAACTGGCGGTGGCCAAGGCTGCCGGCGCAGATCACCTGATCGATGCCTCCGAGGACCTGCGGCAACGGGTCAAGGACCTGGGCGGGGCGGATGTGGTCTATGACGCGGTGGGCGGCGACACCTGGACGGCGGCGTTTCGGGCCACCAATCCGGGCGGGCGTCTGATCCCGATCGGGTTTGCCGGCGGCGAGGTGCCACAGATCCCGGCCAATCATCTGCTGGTCAAGAACCTGACCGTGATCGGCTTTTACCTCGGCGGATTGGTGAAGCTGCGCCCCGAGGTGGGGCAGGATACGTTCAGCACGCTGATGACCTGGCTGGCGGAGGGGCAGATCACCCCGCACATCAGCCACCGGCTGCCGTTGAGCGAAACCGCGCGGGGGCTGGAGTTGATCCGAACCCGCGCGGCCACCGGCAAGGTGGTCATACAACCCCGAGCTGCGCACCCGGGCTGACCATATCGGTGCCAACGGCACGCAGGCCCGGCTGCGACAGGCCGGAGAACCCCTGACGGATCAGACCGGCCAGGTGCTCGACATATTGGGCGCGCGCCCGGTCAGATCCATAGAGGTTGATGTGCTGGACCGGCAATGTGGGCAGGCTGCCGCCGTGGTCGATCACCTGCTGGTGCGCGGGCTGGGTGCCCTCCAGCAGCACGCCCACCGCCAGATCCGCACTGACGGTCGCCTCGACCGTGCGGTCGGACTCGCTGTCCACCGCCATTTCCCACGGGATGCCCGCATCATCGAGCGCCGCCGTCGCCAGGCTGCGGAAGATACAATTGCGGCAGAAGCCGATGCGCAGCGGTCGCTGACGCCAGGTCTGGCCGCTCAATGCCCCGATCCAGCGCAACGGCATCTGGTGGATGGTCTCCCCGCCCGCGCCCGCAGAACTCTCGGTGGTGACAATCAGGTCAAAGCGCCCCTGATCGAAGTCCATCTTCAGATCGCGCGTGTTGGAGGTGCAGAGATTCACCTTCACCCGCGGGAACTGCACATTAAAGCGCTGCATCACCATCGGGATCACCGGATGCACCACATCGTGCGGCACCCCCAGCGTCACCTCGCCCTCAAAGGCCTGATCGGTCAGGCGGGTGATGATCTCGTCATTGAGGCTCAGCATCTTGCGCGCAAATCCCAAGAGCTGCTCGCCGGCCGCGGTCAGGCCGATATTGCGCCCCGTGCGATCCAGCAGCTCCACGCCCAGCATCTCTTCGAGACGCTTGAGCTGCATCGACACTGCCGATTGCGTCAGATGCAGGAAAGATGCCGCGCGCGTGACACCGCCGGTGTCGGCGACCGCCACGAACGAGCGCAGCGTGGTGACGTCCAGATTTCTCATTATCACACTCCTTGATGGACACCTTCAAAATCATTCGTTTTGAGAATGACACATTCCTCCCATATAGATCAATACCAGTGATGTAACAACGACAACTCATCACAAAACAATCTATGGAGATCCGTCATGGCAAATAGTCTGTCCCAACACACCTGCCTGCCCCAGCGCCGGGCGTCCGTATTCTCAAGGCTGGGCGCGGCCCTGGCTCTGCGCCGGCAACGTCACAACCTGGCGCAACTCAGCGATGCGCAGCTCAAGGATATCGGCATTGATCGCACGCAGGCCGATACCGAAGCCCGGCGCAGCATGTGGGATGCCCCGGAACACTGGATGCGCTGAGCCCACCCACATGATCCGATACACACGTACAACAGCCGCCGGAACCGGCCCAACCGACACCCCCTGACCGGTTCCGGCAAAAAATCTATAATTGTGGCTTCGCTTTTGCCCTGATCCTGCCCGGAAACCCTTGAACCGGCGGGCACAAATGCCAATATTCAGGGCAACAGGCAGATCCGCGTCGCGGGTGTGCTCTGAGGGAGAATCTAGACGGAGACCATGATACATGGCACAGTTTGACAGCATTCGATCTGCTGCCGGTGCGCGCAGCGCCGAGATCGACGCCGGGCTTCGCGCCCATATGAACAAGGTCTACGGCACCATGTCCGTGGGCACACTCATCACATTCCTCGCCGCCTGGGCGATCGCGGGCCTCTCGGTCACCTCCGATCCGTCTGCGGCCGTCGCGCAGCTGAGCAGCGATACCTACCTGACCAACTTCGGCTACGCGATCTATGCGTCGCCGCTGAAGTGGGTGATCATGTTCGCCCCGCTGGCCTTTGTCTTCTTCGGCTTTGGCGCTGCGGTGAAGCGCCTCTCCGCCGCTGGCGTGCAGCTGGTGTTCTACGCATTTGCCGCGCTGATGGGCCTGTCGATCTCTTCGATCTTCGTGGCGTTCACCGGCGAGAGCATCGCGCAGGTGTTCCTGATCACCTCCATCGCCTTTGCGGGTCTGTCGCTGGTGGGCTACACCACCAAGAAAGACCTGTCCGGCATGGGTTCGTTCCTGATCATGGGCGTGATCGGCCTGATCGTGGCGTCGGTGGTGAACATCTTCCTGGCCTCCTCCGCGATGGCCTTTGCGATTTCCGTACTGGGCGTGCTGATCTTTGCCGGTCTGACCGCCTATGACACCCAGCGCATCAAGAACGACTACCTTGAGATGGTCCACGCCGGTGACCAGGATTGGCTGGCGAAATCGGCGATCATGGGCGCGTTGAGCCTCTATCTGGACTTCATCAACATGTTCATGTTCTTGCTCCAGCTGCTTGGGAACCGCGAATAACCGCACACTCCCAACTGACAGACAGCCGGGGCGGATCAGATCGATCCGCCCCTTTTCTTTTTCAGATCCGTGATTTGATTTCGACACGACCCAAGGATTGACCGATGAAGATTGAACCCATTGGCCCCGACCGGGCCGCATCTCTGGTGCCCCTGTTGCAGGATCTGCACGCGCTGCATGTCGCGCATCAGCCTGAACGCCACACCGCGCAGCCCTCAAGCGACCATCTGTGCAGCTGGCTTGAGGACTGGCTGGCACAGCCCGGCATACACGCCCTTGCGGCCGTCAGCCCGCAGGACGCCATCATGGGCTATCTGATCTATGAAGTGGAGGATCGTCCCGCCCTGCCCGTGCGCCCGGCAGAGCGGCGCGCAATGGTGCACCACATCACGGTCGCACCGGCCTTGCGCCGGATCGGTGTTGGCAAGGCGTTGATGACGCGCATGAAGCAGGACGCTCTTGAGAAAGGGGCCGATGTGATCGGTGTCACCTATGCGCCCTTCAACGCGGCCTCAGCGGCCCTGATGCGCCATTTCGGGCTGGAGCCGGTGATCACCATGGCCGAGTGGCGGGCGGAGCCCCACACCCGCGGCTGAGCCGGGCGGGCCTGCAGCTCCAAAGGTCGCCCCTAGTCACCCGGGCAGTGCCGGGGGGCGCCTCCCCCCCTTGGACGAGCAGGATCTCAGAGCGGCGCGACCGTGATCCGGGCTGGAGCTTCCAGATACATGACCGTATCCCGCTCTCCCGTGACCGCCGCCGCAGCAGGCAACAACACCACCAGTAGCGATAATCCAAACAGCTTGCGCATGACACTTACCCCTAAACGTCTCTCACACCACAGCCCCGGTTTGATGTTGAAATATGGCAAGACTGTGCACTGCGGGGGACCGCGTGACGCCATTCCCGGCGGATTTTAGAAAACTCCACGGGACCGCCAGCATCCGTCAGACAGCGCCTGATGCATCACCACCACCGGAAAACCGAGCCCCGGCGCCAGCTCCAGCTCGGTGCGGCCCTGTTCCACGAACCCAAGAGCCCGGTAGAATGGCACCGCCGGTAGGGTCGCATGACAGACCATATCCCGGACCGCAGCCGTGCGGGCAGAGGCAAGCGCGTGCGCCAGCACCGCCCGCCCCACGCCGCGACGCACGCTGTCATGGGCTGTCGCCACGTGACGGATATGGCCCTGACCTGCCCGGGACGGATCCGCAGTCCACCCACCGGCACCCAGGATACGGTTATCACGTTTGCAAATCGCCAGAAAATACGTCCCGCTTTGCAACAGTTCCGGCCTGGCCCGGATCAGCTTGGGCAGCGCAGCCGCCAGCACCGGCGACGGATAAGCCCCCTGCAGGAGCCTGGGGTAACTGTCCGCCAACAGGCGCTCCACCGCGGCGTGATCATCCGGTGTGGCCTCTCTGATCCGAAACATGGCATGCCCCTTTTCTGCGGAGGCGCGAAACCATTGGCCGATGGTGCGCGTGGCGGCCAGATAGCTGCCCCCGTCAAAGCAAAAGGGCCGCTGCAGATGCGCGACCCTTTTCAAATCAAGAGATCCTGATGAGATCCCGAAAGGCTTACTTGATTTTGCCTTCTTTGTACTCGACGTGCTTGCGCGCGACCGGGTCGTATTTACGAATGGTCATTTTCTCGGTCATGGTGCGCGCGTTTTTCTTGGTCACGTAGAAGTGGCCCGTGCCCGCGGTCGAGTTCAGGCGGATTTTGATGGTCGTCGGCTTCGCCATTGTGCTTCTCCTGCGTCCGAAAAGGCAGGGGGCCTCTCGGGTCTAATTCCTATATGAGCGTGCGCTTTTACCTTTGTGGTGGCGAGTGTCAATAGGATTCGCCCGGCTAAATTGCAGCTCTCGCTAAAATCGCGCCTCCGAAGGGACTTGCGATGATCCCGCCTGCCCGGCGAGGGTGTTTTGCGCAGAGAGCCTGTAAGCCGGATCTTGTTCCCCCTGCCCCGAAAGGCAGGGTTTGATGACCATTCTTCTGGGACGCCCGTTGCCGGACGCCTCTAGCTGCCAACCCGGCCTCTCTCGGGTGAAACATCCCTAGCGGCGGTCTCGGTTGCCCGACCCGACCCGCGCGGAGGCCCTATTTGGCATTGCTCCCGGTGGGGCTTGCCGTGCCACCCCTGTTGCCAGCGGTGCGGTGGGCTCTTACCCCACCGTTTCATCCTTACCCCGTCGCATCCTTTGGCGAACCTCCAGCGCGGCGAGGCGGTCTCATTTCTGTGGCGCTTTCCGTCAGGTTGCCCTGCCCGGGCGTTACCCGGCACCGTTGTTTCAGGGAGTCCGGACTTTCCTCGCGGGGGCTTGATGCCCCAACGCGGCCATCCGGCTCTCTGCGCGCGGCCTGCCTACGCCTGCGGGGGCGTTGCGTCAAGGTGGCACGGGTCTGAGGGGCGTTGCCCCTCTGCGCGGATGCGCATTCACCCCAGGATATTTGTGAGAAGGTGAAAATCAGTCCAGAAGCGGGATGAGATCGTCGCGGCACAGCGCCCCCTCCCCCCAGGGCCGATAGCGCAGACGCACGGCTTCCAGAAGCGTGGCATCGTCAACATCGGCGGTGAACCCGCAGGCCTGAGCCGCCTTGCGCAAGGTTTGCGGTGTGGCGGCGGTGGCGGCATGTGACCGGCTGGCGGGCCGCGCACATCCGCGGGTCGCAAGCCGCTGCCAGTCGAAGCGCGGCCCCGGATCCCATTTGCGCCCAGGCGCAAGGTCTGAATGGCCAATCACCCCTTCGGGCGCAATCTCCCAGCGCGTCATGATCTGCGGCAGCAGCGCCTCCAGCGTCCGCATTTGCGGTTCGGAAAACGGATGATCGCCGCGATTGTCCAGCTCAACTCCGATCGAGCGCGAATTGATGTCCTGCTGGCCCGCCCATTCGCCTGCGCCCGCGTGCCAGGCGCGCTGGTCTTCCGCGACCAGCTGCCAGAGCCTGCCATCGCCACCGATCAGATAATGGGCCGAGACCTCATATGCCGGATCACATAGTCGCGCGAGCGCCGCATCGGCGCTCTGCATGGCAGTGTAATGCAGCACGATCAGATGCGGCCGCAAACGATCACGCCGGGGCCCGAAATTCGGGCTCGGATGCCAGATTGGGGCCAGCGCAGCCATGTCGGGGGATCAGTTGCCCTGTGCACGCACAGCCGCGCGGAAGGGCGCCGGATCCCAGCCGCAGGCGTAGCCATCCCCATCCGGGTCCAGTGCCTTGCGGTCGCGCTTTGGCCCGCCCATCTCCAGGAAAGCTGCCTGTGCCAGATCGGCGGAGGCATATTGCGCGCAATTGCGCTGCGAGCGCGCCTGCATGTTGATGCCGGTGCGGCTGTAGATCCGCTGGCCGCGCGGGTTCGAGGTGGACAATGCGTAGCGCACGATATTTGGCGACAGATCGCGCGGACGCTCCGGCACCGCGGTGGGGGCCACCACCTCGTATTGGGCGCGCTGGCGGGCGATGCGCTCCGCATCGCTTTCGATGGTTTGCCGGGCCGCCACCGCCTCAAAACTGTTCTCGTCCGAAATCCCGGGATTGCCGACAAGCGACGGCGCCGGATTGGAGGGGCTCGCGTCCAGCGGTGCCTGGCCGGAGTTCTGCCCCGCAGCGGAAATCGCAGCCGCCGCCTCGCGGGCGATGTCATCGTTGGAGGCCGCCGCGCCCGATGGGCGCGGCTGTTGCCAATTGGCGTTATTGGCTGATGTTTCGTCAGACAGGCGTGCCGGTGGCACCAGCGGATCACCATTCAGCGTGCGCCCCGCCTCCACTTCGGGCGGCGCGTTAAAGGGGCTGGTCTCGTCCCCGACCCCGGCGGCGCTGTCGGGTACCTGCGGGCTACAGGCCGCGAGTGCAATCGCACTCACCGCCGCTAGGGTTGCCAGTACTCGCATGGGTGTCACCTGTCTGCTCTGTCTGTCGTTGCCGCCTGTCTTACCACCACTGCGCGGGCTTGGCCACAAAGCCGGCGGATTGCTCCAGCGCATAGGCGGTATTCAGAAGGTCCCCCTCTTCCCACGGCCGTCCGATCAGTTGCAGCCCCAGCGGCAGGCCCTGGGTGTCAACACCGGTTGGCACCGAAATCCCCGGCAGCCCGGCAAGGTTCACGGTGACGGTGAAGACGTCGTTGAGGTACATCTTAACCGGATCTTCGTCATTCATCTCGCCAAGGCCGAAGGCCGCGGAGGGCGTCGCCGGGGTCAGGATTGCGTCCACACCTGCGGCAAAGGCATCCTCGAAGTCCTTCTTGATCAGGGTGCGGACTTTGCGGGCGCGGTTGTAATAGGCATCGTAGAAGCCTGCCGACAGCACATAGGTGCCGACCATCACGCGGCGCTGCACTTCGGAGCCGAAGCCCTCGGCGCGGGTCTTCTCGTACATCTCAGTGATGCCGTCCCCCTGCGCGAGCGTCGCGCGGTGGCCGTAGCGCACGCCGTCGTAACGCGCGAGGTTCGAAGAGGCCTCAGCCGGGGCGATCACGTAATAGGCAGGCAGCGCGTATTTTGTGTGCGGCAGCGAGATATCAACAATCTCGGCGCCCGCAGCCTTGAGCATCGCCGCGCCCTCGTCCCAGAGCTTGGCAATCTCGGCGGGCATGCCGTCCATGCGGTATTCGCGCGGGATGCCGATTTTCTTGCCTTTGATGTCGCCGGTTAGCATCGCCTCGAAGTTCGGCACCGCGAGGTCCGCGGAGGTCGAATCCTTGGCGTCATGGCCGCACATGGCCTCGAGCATAATGGCCGCGTCGCGTACGTTCTTGGTCATCGGCCCGGCCTGATCCAGCGAGGAAGCAAAGGCCACGATGCCCCAGCGCGAGCAGCGCCCGTAGGTGGGCTTGATGCCGACGGTGCCGGTAAAGGCCGCAGGCTGGCGGATCGACCCACCGGTGTCGGTGCCGGTCGCCGCAAGGCACAGGTCTGCCGCCACGGCCGCAGCAGACCCACCAGAGGAGCCACCGGGCGTCAGCGGGGTTTCGTCCCCCCCGCGCCGCCATGGGCTGATGGCATTGCCATAGGCGGAGGTCTCGTTCGAGGAGCCCATGGCAAATTCGTCCATGTTCAGCTTGCCGAGCATGACCGCGCCTGCGTCCTGCAGTTTCTGCGAGACGGTGGATTCATATTCAGGCTTGAACCCCTTGAGGATGTTCGACGCCGCCTGGCTGTCGACGCCTTCGGTGCAGAAGAGGTCCTTCATGCCGATGGGCAGGCCACACATGGCGGGGGCATCGCCCTCGGCAAGACGCGCGTCCGCCGCCTTGGCACGTTCCAGCGCGATCTCGGGGGTCTTGTGCACAAACGCGTTGAGCGCATCTGCCCCGTCGATGGCCTTGAGGCAGGCCTCGGTTAGTTCCACAGAGGTGGTGTCACCCTTGCGCAGCAGATCGCGGGCCTCTGCAAGGCCCAGTTTGTTCAGGTCAGACATGTCTTACTCCACAACCTTGGGCACAGCAAAGAAGCCTTCGCGGGCATCCGGGGCATTGGCCAGCACCTTGTCCTGCTGGTTGCCGTCGGTGACCACATCCTCGCGGCGTTTCAGACGCTGCGGGGTGACGGAGGTCATCGGTTCGACGCCCTCGACATCCACTTCGTTCAGTTGCTCGATGAACCCGAGGATCGTGTTGAACTCCTCTGCCAGCGCAGGCAGAGCGTCCTCTTCGACCTTGATCCGGGCCAGTTTGGCCACTTTCGCGGCTGTGCTTTGGTCAATCGACATCAATAACCCTCATCTCGTCTTGTCCACGCGTTTACCGCTCGCGCCTGCGCGCCGCAAGCCTGCCTTGGGAATTCTCCGCCCGCGCGGTTCAAATCCCAGCTCCGACTGAGGTGTTTCGCATCGGGCTGTGCCCGATGCGACCCGCGCGCGGACAGCTATGCTGTCCGCGCGCGCTCGGCCCAACGGATCGCAAGGCCCCACAGGGGCATGAGAGCGGGCGGGAGCGCTGCCCCTGCGTCTGCGTTCAGGTCTGTCCGCGCTGGTGGCGGAGATAGACCTCGATCATCCAGCCGAGCATCGCCGCATTCAGCAGATGCCAGAGGAAATGTGTGCCGGACGGGAACGCGCCGCAGACCGGCAGATCCGTCGTTCGAAACACCAGGGACAGGATCAACAGTCCGGCTCCGACAAGGAACCCGCGTGATACAGCCGGCAAGCGCCGGCGCAACACGATGCCGTAAATCAGGATCAGCAGCGGCACCGGCGCGTAGCCTGCGGATCCTCCGATCCAGCTTACCTGCGCAAAGACGCTGCCCGCCAAGGCCGCATAGGGAAGAAACATCGCCGTCGCGCCGAACGCCCAGACAGGCCGCAAGCGCAGCACATCCCGGTGCACGGCAAACAGATAGGTCAGTATGAACAGGGCGATCGGCAGCACATCCGCAAGCGCGGCCCACGCCTGCGCAACGGTGTGAAACAGTCCGCTGCCGATCCCGATCGCCGCCATCAGCAAGCAGAGCACCCGCGCCATGACCCGCCCTTGTCCTGCACCTCCGGCGCGCTGCCACATGATCCCCGCAACGATCACAAAGGCCAGGTTGGTCACCGCATTCAGCGGCTCCGCCCAGAGGCCGGGGCCAAGGCGCTCACAATAGGCGTCAATCTCTTGCGTCAGATCCATGGATTTTTCCTGATCCCCTGATAGGGTCGCGATAAAGACACTCCAAACACCTCATATATAGACTGCGGGGAAACGCTCATGAAACTGATCTGGCTTGGTCATGGCGGCTTTCGTCTGGAAACGGGCGAGACCACCCTCCTCATCGACCCCTGGCTCACCGGCAATCCGATGCTGGAAGAAAGCCAGCACACCGCCGCCACCGAAGGGGCCACCCATATCCTGCTGACCCATGCGCATTTCGACCATGTGGCGGATGTACTCGGCCTTGCCAAGCATCTCTCGATTCCGATCATTGGCCAATATGACCTGATGGGCTTTTGGGGCGAAACCGAGGGCGTGGAAACCGTCGGCTTCAACAAGGGCGGCACGGTCGATGTGGGCGAGACCCGCGTGTCGATGGTGCCCGCGTCGCATTCCAACACGTTTTCCACCCGCGACGGGCTGCGCACTGCCGGCAGCGAAGTGGGCTATATGATCCGCGCCGAGGGACAGATGATCTATGTCTCGGGGGACACCGACATCATGGCCGACATGGACTGGATGGGCGACTACTACAGGCCCGATATCGGCATCCTGTCGGCTGGTGGTCATTTCACCATGGACATGAAGGCCGCCGCCTATGCCGCCAAGCGCTATTTTGCCTTCAAAACGGTCATTCCCTGCCACTATCGCACATTTCCATTGCTGGAACAGAGCGCACAGGACTTGATTGACGGGCTTCCCGGCGTCAACGTCATCGAGCCACAGGTAATGAAAGACATCGAGTTCTAATGCCCGCCAACGATTTTACCACCACCGAATACGCCCGCAGACTGGAAAAGACCCGCCGCGCCATGGCAGCAAAGGGCCTTAAAACACTGGTGATCTGCGATCCTTCCAACATGGCATGGCTCACCGGCTACGACGGCTGGAGCTTTTATGTCCCGCAAGCGGTGATTCTGCATGAGAACGGCATGCCGATGTGGTGGGGCCGCACCCAGGACAAGCCCGGCGCCGCGCTGACCACCTGGCTGGAGGCCGATCATCTCTTTGACTGGCCCGAAGAACACGTCCAGCATCCCGATCATCACCCGTTTGACTCGCTGGTGGATCTGCTGCGCGAATATGGCTGGACCGAGGCCATCGGCGTGGAAATGGACAACTACTATTACTCCGCCCGCAGCCATGAGATTCTGGAGACCGCCTTTGGCCGCGATGCCTTTGCGGATGCGACGGGCCTTGTGAACTGGCAACGCGCGGTCAAAAGCGAACAGGAACTGCAGCTGATGCAGGCAGCTGGCAAGCTCTCGGCGCATATGCACGGGGTGCTGCGGGCCGAGTTCAACGAAGGCATTGCCAAGAACGCGCTGGTTGCACGGGTGCAGGCCGCAGGCATTGAGGGTCTGCCGCTTCTGGCCGGGGATTATCCGGCGATCTCACCCATCGCGCCCTCGGGCATTGAGGCTTCCGCCTCGCATATCACCTGGAATGACCGCCCACTGGCCCCCGGCGAGGCGACCTATTTCGAGATCTCGGGCTGCGTGCGCCGCTATCATTGCCCGATCAGCCGCACGCTGTTCCTCGGCAGCCCGCCCGAGGACATCCGCCGCGGGGAAAAGGCAATCCTGCAAGCGATCGAAGATACATTCGCGGTCGCCAAGCCAGGTGTCACCTGCGAAGAGGTCGCCGCCTGCGTCTATGAGAGCTTTGGCCGCGCGGGATACATCAAGGGCAACCGCACCGGCTATCCGGTCGGCCTCAGCTACCCGCCGGATTGGGGCGAGCGCACGATGTCGCTGCGTCCAGGCGATACCACCAAGCTTGAAGAAAACATGACGTTCCACCTGATGCCGGGTCTGTGGACCCCGGACTGGGGCATGGCGATCACCGAGACATTTGTGGTGACCCCGAACGGCGGCGAAGCTCTGGTCGATGTGCCGCGCGAAATCGTGGTGAAGTAACCCGGCCCCTCAACCGGTCGGCTTCACTGGCAGGCGGGTGGCCTCCCGCCCGTCAGCACGGTTTATAAAAAACCACGCTTCCCGTTGGGCCAAGCGCCGCGCGCCCGAAGGGCGCGCGGCGCGGGTCGCTTTGGGCGAAGCCCAAAGCGAAATCCCTCGAACCCGACAGTCGTATAGTACCCCCTCATTTTTTGCGGGGGCTCAGTCGTAGATCCACGCGGCCATCTGCAGTTTCAGTCCAATGGTCACAGGCCAATCGTCAGAGGGGAACCAAAAACGCCCGGCGCGCCTCAGCCGCCAGCGGGCGACAGTAGCAGCCCTCGGCGTGATCGTTGACCAGCCCCATCGCCTGCATAAAGGCAAAACAGGTGGTTGGTCCGACGAATTTCCAGCCCCGTTTTTTCAACTCCTTCGACAGCGCGACTGACTCTGGGCAGGTGGAAACGGTCTGCGGCTCCGGGGGTGTTTTGACCTCGTAGCGCCAGAAGAATGCGGCCAGAGATCCCTCGCTGGCCTCCATCTCGACCGCGCGCGCGGCGTTGTTAATGACCGCCTCGATCTTGCCGCGATGACGAATGATGCCCGCGTCCTGCAACAATGCGGCGACTTTCTCCGGGCCATACCCCACCATCCTGTGATAGTCGAAGCCATCAAAAGCCGCGCGAAAGTTCTCGCGTTTTGACAGGATGGTGCGCCAACTGAGGCCGGACTGGAAACTCTCCAGACAGATCTTCTCAAACAGCCGCCGGTCGTCCCCCACCGGAAAGCCCCACTCCGCATCGTGGTAGGCATCAAACTCCGGTGCCGTGGCCGACCATGCACACCGCTGCCGGCCATCCGTGCTCGTGACAACACGGCTCATTCGGCCACCTTCAGGAACTCGAGCCGCGCATCGGTGCGCGCGGGCGTAAATCCGGTGATCTCAGCCGTGACAATGCCCTCCTGCACAAAAGGGTCTGCCGCCACCCGCGCCTCCAGGGCGTCGTGATCTTCGCCGAAAGCAAGGATCGCGCCCCCTGCTCCATCGTCCAAAGAACCCGCCGCAAGGAAAATCCCATCGGAAAACCCCTGCGCCAGCCATGCTTTATGCGCCTCCATAGCTTCTCCGGCACGGGTCTTCTCTTCGGTGAATTTTAAAAAGATCACAAACAAGGCGATCCTCCCTCGTGTTATGAATAATCTATGGGTTGCGCCGCGATTTGCTGTGCCACCCAATCCGTCATCTGCGCGACCTCCGCCTCGATCAGCGCCTCGTCGCCGAAGGCCTGCGCCAGCGCTGCGGCGCCCTGACTGCGGCCCATCAGATGCGTGGCAAGCGCCCTGGCGTCGCGCTCTACACCGGCGCTGCGAAATTGCACCGCGAGCCAGTCGATGAAGAGTGTGAACAGCTCCGCCGCGCGTGCTTGGGCGATGTGATCAAGCTTTGAAAGCTCGCTCACCAATGTGCCCACCGGGCAGCCCCATGACATGATCTTGGCGCGGTTGCGGATCAGGATGCGTATGAAACAGGTGATGCGTGCCAGCGGCGTGTCGCCCTCGGCCTCCCACGCGGTCAGCATCGCGGCTGTACGCGACAGGCGCAGGTCGATCACCGCATCAAGGATCTCGTCCTTTGTCTTGAAATGATAGTAGAAATTGCCGCGCGACAACCCCAGGGGTGCGGCAATATCGGCCAGCGAGGTGGCCTCATACCCGCGCTCATAAAACAGCACATCGGCCTGTTCGACGATCCGCTCTCTCGTGCTGGACATTGCCACTTCATCCTCGGCTAAGACTTAAATCAGGCGCGAATATGACCATTAGGTCACTTGTCCTAAAGCATCAGTAGGACAACTGACCTAATCCGGCAAGCCCTTTTCAGCCACCCTCAGCATTTGACGTAACAAGGCACGCTCTTTTGGGGCCTCCTGCCCGGACCAGAGCATTGAGAGCAACAGCTTGGCGATGGCCCATCTGAGCTGCTCCTGCGCGCCACATCTCGCCACACGCCCCCAAGTGATCGCGCGGTGCCGGATCACCTGCGCATCCGCTGCAAACGCGTGACACCCGCGCGGATGGCGAAACGCATTGGCCAGTTCATACGCCCGCGGCCCCGCCAATCCCTTGGCATCAAAAGCCCGCAGCCCGTGTGCCGTGTGAATGATGTTATCGTGATGGAGATCACCGTGCAGGGCGACACTCTCAACCGCGCCGCGCTGCATCTGATCCAGACAGGCCCACGCGATGCTTTGCGCCTCACGCGCCTCAGGGGCGGTAAAACAGGCATCCCGCAACGGCGCCATGATCGCGGCCACAGACAGCAGCCCGTCTGCGCAAACCTCTGCAGCAAACAACTGTGCTGCCACCTCGGTCAACCCGCGATCCGCAACCTCCGGGACCTGTGTACGCGCCAGTTCCCCAAGCGATGGCCCCTGAAGCCACTCCATCACCACCGCATCTGTTGACCGTGCAAACACCCGAACGGCCCCGGCGCCCTCGACTCGCTCCAGATAGGCCAGGCCGCTGGTTTCATTTCCCATGTGCCCGGCAGGATAGTATTTCAGCGCTGCCTGCGTGTCAGTTTTCTGCCGCACCCGCCAGACCTTGGCGCGCGCGGTTTCAGCGACCAGTTCCGGCGCACTCAGTCCAAAGCGGTGCAACAGGTTTGTGGGGGGCAGGCTCATCCGCGCCGTTTCGCAAAAAAGGCCCTCAACAACGCTTCTGACTGTGATGCAGAAAACCCGTCATAAACCTCAGGCACATGGTGCGCTTGCGGGTGGTCGAACACGCAGGCCCCGTGGGCCACGCCACCGGATTTCGGATCAGACGCGCCGTAGTACACCCGCGCGACGCGGGCGGCGGCAATGGCAGCGGCACACATGGCGCAGGGCTCCAGCGTCACATAGAGATCATGCCCCGTCAGCCGCTCACTGCCCAGTACCGCGCAGCCCGCGCGGATAACCAGCACCTCGGCATGGGCGGTGGGATCGTTGAGTTCACGCGTTCGGTTGCCTGCCCGCGCCACCACCTCGCCTGAGGGGCTGACCAGCACCGCACCCACCGGCACCTCACCGCGCGCAGCGGCGGCCTGCGCTTCCTCCAGCGCCTCCGCCATGAAGGATCGAAACTCCATGTGTGCCTTGCCCCTTTCTGTCGCCAAACCGCCCGCACTACCGGCCGCGCACCCCTGCAATGGATGCTTTCGCCGCTCTCGCGAATAGGCTATGGCAGCGCCATGAGCAAGAAAACCCCATCCTCCCCCTCCGCGCATCGCGCAGCCAAAGGCGCCCGGCCACAGGCGAAATCCTCAGCGACGCCGCGCGGTCCCAAAGCCCCGCAGGCAAGCGCAACAGGGGACGCGCGGCCCTCTGTGGAGGGCGACCGGATTGCCAAGGTGCTCTCGCGCGCCGGTGTGGCCTCGCGCCGTGAGGCGGAGCGGATGATTGCCGAGGGCCGCGTTGCGGTCAACGGCGCGGTGATCGACAGCCCGGCGCTTAATGTGATCGGCAGTGATCGCATCGTGGTGGATGGCAACCCCCTGCCCGAGGCCGAGGCCCCGCGCCTGTGGCTCTACTACAAACCCACAGGTCTGGTGACGACCAATTCGGACGAAAAAGGCCGCAGGACAATCTTTGACGAATTGCCCGAGGATCTGCCGCGGGTGATGACGGTCGGGCGTCTCGACCTCAATTCCGAAGGTCTGCTGCTGTTGACCAACGACGGCGGCGTCAAACGCCAGTTGGAGCTGCCCTCCACCGGCTGGCTGCGCCGCTACCGGGTGCGCATCAATGGCCGACCGCAGGACCATGAATTCGATGTGCTGCGCAAAGGCGTGGTGATCGACGGCGAACGTTTCCAGCCGATGACCGTCAGCCTTGATCGTCAGCAGGGTGCCAACGCATGGCTCACCATCGGGCTGCGCGAAGGCAAGAACCGCGAAATTCGCCGCGCCATGGAAGAGGTCGGATACCCGGTGAACCGGCTGCTGCGGATCTCTTACGGGCCTTTCCAGCTTGGCACGCTGAAGGAAGGCGAGGTCGAAGAGCTGCGCCCGCGCGTGGTGCGCGACCAGCTGGGTCTGGCCGCGCCCGAAGGCGACGGCGAAGCCAAGAAAAAACCCACCCGCCCCGGACGTGGCCCGCGCAATCCCGGCGGAACCCCCGGTGCACAACCGGCCGGCAAAGTGGCTGGCAAGGGCGCGGGCAAGGCATTTGCCGGCAAGACCTTCTCTGGCAAACCCGCCGGAGGCAAACCCGCAGGCGGCGCAGGCGCTAGCAAAGCCGGTGGCGCATCCGGCGGCAAATCAGCCCCCGGCCCGCGGCGATTTGGCAAAAAACCGCAGGGCTGAGCCCCCCGAAGCGGACTTCCCCCTAGCAGGCGCGCCTGCAATCCCCTAGGTTTCAACATGTTGGGGAAATCTTGGGGGCCAAAACGGTGCAAACCATCGCCTATGTCGCGTTGCTGATCCTGATGCTGGGCATCGGGACCGGTTGGATCGTCGGGGTCTGACGCATGGCACAGCGGTTTGGCGGCAAATTCAGCCCTTCAGCTCAGCACTCCACCCGCCCCGATGGGCGCCCCACAGGTAAGTCCCGCCTGATGGCTAGCGCACGGGTCAATCCCGTCGGCCTGCGTGCGAACCTGATGTTCGTGCCTGCGGCGATACTCATGCTGTTTTCACTGGGTGCTGGCGCATCCGGTCTGGTGATCGGCCTGATCGGGGCTGGCCTCTGGGCCGCAGCCGCTGTGATGCTGCGCGAAGGGCTTAAGGCGCAAGCCGCCTATGACGCGCGCAAGGTGGCGCGCCGCCCCGCCCTGCCCCGAAAGATCCTTGCCGGTCTGTTGTGCGGCCTCGGCGGCGCGGTGGGCGCATGGTCCAGCGAGCCGGGCGTGATCACCGCCGCACTTTATGGTGTGGCTTGCCTAGGGCTGCATCTGGCCGCCTTCGGCATTGATCCCCTCAGCGACAAGGGTGTCGAGGGCGTCGACGAATTTCAAAGCTCCCGCGTGGCGCGTGTGGTCGATGAGGCCGAAACCCATCTGGCGGCGATGAAAGACGCGGTGCTGCGCGCCAAGGATCGTCAGGTGGAGTTGCGCGTGGACCAGTTTCAGGCGGTGGCGCGCGATCTCTGCCGCACCGTCGAAGAAGACCCGCGCGATCTGACCGCCGCGCGCAAATATCTGACCGTCTATCTTCTTGGTGCACGCGACGCGACGGTCAAGTTTTCCGATATCTTTGCCCGCAGCGGCAATGTTGAGGCGCGCGCGGACTACCTCGCGCTGCTCGACGATCTGGAACAGAATTTCGCCGCCCGGAATGAAAAACTCCTGCTGGAGGACCGGGGCGATCTGAATATTGAAATTGATGTGTTGCGCGCCCGGCTGGAGCGCGAAGGCGTCCAGCTGGACCGCCCCTCTTAACCTGACAGAAAGGCCTGGCCCATGTCTGAGACCATTCAGAAAAAAGCAGTGGAAGCCGAAACGCTGGTGAAGGAGGTGACGGATGTCGCCCTGCCCGAGCCAAAAGGCGAGCTTGCCACGCTGGAAGCTGCAGACCCGGAGACCTCCACCGCGATCCGCAAGCGTATTGACGAGATCGACATGGGCGACACCAATTCGATCATCTCCTTCGGCTCTGCCGCGCAGGGCGAATTGCAGCAGATCAGCCAGGCGATGCTCACGGATGTGCGCAACAAGGATGTGGGCCCTGCCGGTGATTCCTTACGCGATATCGTCACCACCATCCGCGGCTTTTCGGTGTCGGAACTGGACGTGCGCCGCAAGCCGACCTTTTGGGAGCGCCTCTTGGGCCGCGCCGCGCCCTTTGCCAAGTTCACCGCCAAATACGAGAGCGTACAGGGCCAGATCGACAAGATCACCGACAGCCTCCTGGCGCATGAGCACACGCTGCTGAAAGACATCAAATCGCTTGATGTTCTCTATGAAAAGACGCTGGATTTCTACGACGAGCTTGCCCTCTATATCGCGGCCGGTGAAGCCAAGCTGGCCGAGTTGGACGCCACCGAGATCCCCGCGCTGGAGGCCGCAGTTCAGGCTGCTCCAGAGGATGATCAGGTCATCAAGGCGCAAGAGCTGCGCGATCTGCGCGCCGCCCGTGACGATCTGGAACGCCGCGTGCATGACCTGAAGCTCACCCGTCAGGTCACCATGCAGTCCCTGCCCTCCATTCGTCTGGTGCAGGAAAACGACAAATCGCTGGTCACCAAGATCAATTCGACGTTGGTGAACACCGTGCCGCTCTGGGAAACCCAGCTGGCGCAGGCGGTGACCATCCAACGTTCAGCCGAGGCAGCGCATGCGGTGCGCGATGCCAACAACCTCACCAATGAGCTGCTGACCGCCAATGCCGCCAACCTGCGCGAGAGCAACAAGGTCATCCGCGAGGAAATGGAGCGCGGCGTCTTTGATATCGAGGCGGTCAAACAGGCCAATGCCGACCTGATCGGGACCATCGAGGAAAGCCTGCAAATCGCCGACGAGGGCAAACGCAAGCGCGCCGAAGCCGAAACCGAGTTGAAAAAGATGGAAACCGAGCTGCGCGACACATTGGCGGCGGCCAAGTCCCGCAAGGACGGGGTCGGCGACAATGCTGGCACCGCCGTGCCCAAGTGAGCCTGACCGCGTGAACCTTCGCGACAATACCAGCACCGGAGCGCGGCCATTGGGCGCGCTCCTTGCCTTGAGCGCCGCTCTGGCACTTGGCGGCTGTCTGGCGCTTGCGCCCGGCCCCAAGGACACGCCGCGCCCGACCCCGCGCCCGGTTACGCCGGTCTATACCCCATCGGTGGAGGCGCAGACGCTCACCAAATACTATGCCGATCTGGAACAGGACCTGCTCACGCGCGGGCTCTTGCGTACGGATGGCGGCGGGCCGGAAACGCCCTACGATGCCGAAGATCTGGCGGAACGCTTTGAAACCCTTGCGTTTTACGATGAGTACGCCAGCGTATCTGACGGCGGCGCCGGGGGCATGGGACGCTGGGAACAGCCCGTGCAGCTGGTGCCGGTCTTTGGCCCCTCGGTGACCAAAGCGCAGGCCGAGAAAGACCGCGCCACCCTCACCGCCTATGCTGCGCGACTGGCCCGGATCACCGGTCATCCGGTCACGGTCGGCACCAGCGGCAACTTCACCGTGATCTTTGCCGGCATAGACGATGCCGATTTTGTCGAGGATAAGGTGCGCCGCCTGCTGCCCAACCTGTCCCCGGGTGACCTTGCGCTGTTTGCGACCCCGCCGCGCAAGTTCTATTGCCTCGTTTCTGCCGGGGGGCCACAGCGTGATCCGCTGAATTATGCCCGCGGCGTGGCGCTGATCCGGGCCGAACAGCCCGACCTGATGCGCGAGAGCTGTATCCACGAGGAAATCGCTCAGGGCCTTGGCCTGCGCAACGACAGCCCGAAGGCACGGCCCTCGATCTTTAACGACGACGATGAGTTTGCCCGCCTGACCAGCCATGACGAGAAACTGTTGCAGATGCTCTATGACCGCCGGTTGCGTGTCGGCATGAGCGCGGCGGAGGCCCGTCCCATCGTTCAGCGCATCGCACGAGAAGTCATGGGAGGCCCAGGGACCTGACATGGATCACGCTTTTGGCCACTTGCCCGCCGTGGCGACAACCGGCGTGCGCGCCTATATACTGAGGACGCAGCCGGGCCGGGGTATGAACACGCAGCCGGGCGTTCGGGACTGTTGTCGTTGCATGGGATCTGCCCCATCGCGTTTTGGAACACAGAGGAGCCACGCCATGGCGACATCATCGGGCATGCTGCGGAGAGACCGGCACCCGCCGCAAGCCCGTCACGCCGGCTGGGTCTCCGCTGCGCAACATCCCTCCGCCCTCTCAGCCATCCGCACACCAACCTCCGCAAACCAAAGAAGGTCAGCTCATGGGTATTTTTGACTTCCTCAAAGGCGAATTCATCGACGTCATCCATTGGACCGATGACACCCGCGACACCATGGTCATGCGGTTCGAGCGCGAAGGCCACGCGATCAAATACGGTGCCAAGCTGACGGTCCGCGAAGGTCAGGCGGCGGTGTTTGTGCATGAAGGCCAGCTGGCGGATGTGTTTACGCCCGGGCTTTATATGCTCGAAACCAACAACATGCCGGTGATGACAACGCTGCAGCACTGGGACCACGGTTTCCAGTCGCCGTTCAAATCCGAGATCTACTTTGTCGCGACGACGCGGTTCAATGACCTCAAATGGGGGACCAAGAACCCGATCATGTGCCGCGACCCGGAGTTCGGCCCGGTGCGCCTGCGCGCCTTTGGCACCTATTCGGTGCGGGTGGTGGACCCGGCGCGGTTCCTGACCGAGATTGTCGGCACCGATGGTGAGTTCACCATGGACGAGATCTCTTACCAGATCCGCAATATCATCGTGCAGGAGTTCTCTCGCGCGATTGCAAGCTCCGGCATTCCGGTGCTTGATATGGCCGCCAACACCGCCGATCTGGGCAAGCTGGTTGCGGCAGAGATCGGCCCCGTTGTGGCAGAATACGGCCTCGCGATCCCCGAGCTTTATGTTGAGAATATCTCACTGCCGCCAGCGGTGGAGCAGGCGATGGACAAGCGCACCCAGATGGGCATCATCGGCGATCTGGGCCGCTATACGCAGTTCAAGGCCGCCGAAGCGATGGAAGCCGCCGCCAAAACCCCCAACAGTGGCATG
This sequence comes from Epibacterium sp. MM17-32, assembly GCF_022348205.1. NCBI lineage: Bacteria > Pseudomonadati > Pseudomonadota > Alphaproteobacteria > Rhodobacterales > Roseobacteraceae > Epibacterium > Epibacterium sp. MM17-32. The sequence continues at coordinate 194,407 of NZ_JAKRFC010000003.1, forward strand.
GGCGCCGGTCTCGGCATGGGGATGGGCATGGCGATGGCACAGCAGATGGGACAAACCTTGCACCAGGCGCAGTCCCCGGCGGCAGCGGGTCAGACCTCCGGTCCCTGGGGCGCACGGCCCGCACCCGCTGCCTCGCAAGCGCCTGCGCAGGCCGCACCGATGGCCCCGCCGCCACCGCCGGTGGAACATGTCTGGCACATTGCAGAAAACGGTCAGACCTCTGGTCCCTACTCCAAGGCGCGTATGGGACGCATGGCCCAAGAAGGCCAGCTGACCCGCGACACCCATGTCTGGACACCGGGTCAGGACGGCTGGATGCGCGCAGGCGACGTGACAGAGCTGGCACAGCTCTTCACCATCCTGCCCCCACCTCCGCCGCCGCCACCACCTGCGGGCAGCTAAACCTCGCGCTACAAGGCCCGAAGGTCGGGCGCGCGGGCGCCCGGCCTCTCTGATCTGCGCCCCACCCCGTGACCAAACCTGTGTTCAAAGAGCCCGCTTGACGTGACCCAGACACCGCCGCCCCCGCCCGCAATGGACGCAGCCCCGCAACAGGCAGAGGAAACCCATCGTTTTCCCTGCGAGCAATGCGGCGCGGACTACCGCTTTGCCCCCGCCGAGGGCGCGCTGATCTGCGATCACTGCGGTCACCAGAAAGACCTGGTTGAAAGCCCATGGGGCGGAAGCGCGCTGAAGGAACTCGATTTCCTCGAGGCCCTGCGCGAACAGCTTCCCGCTGCCGAGATGGAAGTGACGCGCGTCTCCTCCTGCCCCAATTGCGCCGCGCAGGTGGAGTTCGACCCCTCGGTGCATGCGCTGGAGTGCCCCTTCTGCGCGACCCCGGTGGTGGCGGACACCGGCGAGAATCGCCATATCAAACCCAAGGGCGTGCTGCCCTTTCAGTTTGACGAACGCGCCGCGCATCAGGCGATGGAGGACTGGCTCGGCGGGCTGTGGTTCGCGCCCAACGGCCTCAAGGACTATGCCCGCAAAGGGCGCAAGATGGATGGGATCTATGTCCCCTACTGGACCTATGACGCCCAGACCCGCAGCCAATACACCGGCCAGCGCGGCACGGAATATACCGTCAACCGCACCGTGATGGTCGATGGCAAACCGCAGGTGCGCACCGAAATCCGCGTGCGCTGGTCCAATGTGCGCGGGCGCGTGCAGCGGTTCTTTGACGACGTGTTGGTGCTGGCTTCCAAGAGCCTGCCGCGCAAATATACCGAAGGGCTGGAGCCCTGGGATCTGTCGCAGCTTGCCCCCTATCAGCCCAAGTATCTGGCCGGGTTCCGGGCCGAAGCCTATACAGTCGACCTTGAGGCAGGCTTTGCCGATGCGCGCCAGAAAATGGACCGGGTCATCGAACGCGACATCAAATTCGACATCGGCGGCGACCGCCAGCGGATCAGTTCGGTCGATACCGACGTCAGCGCGGTGACCTTCAAACATGTGCTGCTGCCGGTCTGGATGGCGGCCTACAAATACCGTGGCCAAAGCTATCGCTTTGTGGTCAATGGCCAGTCCGGCCGCGTGCAGGGCGAACGCCCCTATTCCGCGTGGAAGATCGCAGGCGCCGTGGTGCTCGGCCTGATCGTCGCGGCGGGTGTGGCCTATCTCGCATCGCAAAGCTGACCCCCAGACGACCCGGCCGGCACAGGGCCCACAACTGGACACATCCGCTCCGCACCTGTCTCGGGCGCGCGCCTCGTCATGTCCGCTGCGAATCCGACAGCATCCCCGAGGGTGAGTGCCGAGCTTCGGATCATGATCGGAATGCAGACATAAGTATCTGAATTAATTATATATTTTCGACACCACCGCTCTCAACCGACGCCGACATGGCTTATTTCCGACACCTGCTTGCGTTTTCACGACCTCGACGGCATGTTGCGCCAAACCCCGGGAGAGATCGGACATTGCCCAACAGCACCTTGAGCGCGCCAGATCGGACCGCCCCTTTACCCTGGCAGACGGTTCACAACCGCCGCCGTGAGGGCCATGGTAAAGACGGGGGGCGTGGGCGATGACCGCAGGCAATGCACGATCCGCGCGCCGACAGCCGCAGAAGGCGGTCCTATCGGCGCCACACCGGACGAGAATCGCGACGGCCACGCCAGCAGCGGCCTGTGTCGGGCGCGGTCATCGGACATCACGCCACGATGCGGGGACAGGCCCGCAGGAAGGAGCCCCATGCGCGCCCTCTTGCAACGTGTGAGCGCGGCCAGCGTCACCGTCGACTCGGCCATCACTGGCGAGATCGTATCCGGCCTTCTGGTGCTGGTCTGCGCGATGCAGGGCGACGGCGAGGCCGAGGCCGCACAGCTTGCGCATAAAATTTCACGCCTGCGGATCTTTCGTGATGAGGCAGGCAAGATGAACCGCTCGGTGGTCGATGTCGGCGGTGCGGTACTGGTGGTCAGCCAGTTCACCCTTGCCGCCGACACCCGCAGCGGCACACGACCCGGTTTTTCCAAAGCCGCGTCACCAACAGAAGGAGAACGGCTCTATCATTGTTTTTGCGAGAACATCCGGGCGTCAGGAGTGCCCGTGGAGACCGGCAAATTCGGAGCAGACATGAAAGTTTCACTTGTGAATGACGGTCCTGTTACAGTTTGGCTGGACACCGAGGATCGTCCCAGCAAGACGAAGTGACCGGGCCCCGGCCCGTCCACGCCGGATTTAGACGCGTTACCAGGTTCAAAGCTGGCCTGCGGCATGTGTGATCACAAAGCCTGCGCGAAATTTCTGGCAATATTTCTTGCCCCACTGCGCCAAATCGGCAAATCTTGATTCACCATTCAAGAAATCGGGGCTCACCCGAAACCTCGACAGGGAGACGACGAATGAACAATCATCTGAAACACCTCGCACGGGAAGCCGCGCTTGGCCGCATGGGCCGCCGTGAATTCCTCGGCCGCGCTGCCGCGCTGGGTGTCACCGCACTGGGGGCCAACACGCTGCTGGCCTCTGCCGTGAAGGCCGCCGGCCCGCAACAGGGCGGCACCATCAAGGTCGGTCTGCAAGGCGGCTCCACCACCGACAGCATGGATCCGGCGCTGGCGACCAACCAGGTTGCGCTGTCCGTGATCCGTCTGTGGGGGGAACCGCTGGTGGAACTGGGCGAAGACGGCGGTCTCGAAGGTATGGTCGCCGAGAGCTTCGAAGCCTCTGCCGACGCCAAGACCTGGACCTTCAAGATCCGCTCCGGCATCACCTTCTCCAACGGCCAGCCGGTCACCGCCGAAGACGTGGTGGCAACCATGGAGCGCCACTCCGGCGAGGACACCAAGTCCGGCGCGCTTGGCATCATGCGCTCCATCACCAATGTGAAGGCCGATGGCGACACGGTGGTGTTCGAACTGGACAACCCCAACGCCGACCTGCCCTATCTGCTGACCGACTACCACCTGGTGATCCAGCCCAAAGGTGGCATGGATGATCCCACGGCAGCGATCGGCACCGGCCCCTACGTGATGAAGTCCGTGGACATGGGCGTGCGCTTTGTGGCCGAAAAGAACCCGAACTACTGGGGCGATCTCGGCAATGCGGGCACCATCGAATATGTGGTCATCAACGACAACACCGCCCGCGTCGCAGCCTTGCAGGCCGGTCAGGTGGACATGATCGACCGGGTGCCGCCGCGCACCGCGAAACTGGTCGACCGTGCCCCCAATATCACCGTGCATTCCACCGCGGGTCCGGGTCACTACGTGTTCATCGCCCATTGCAACACCGACCCCTTTGCCAACAACGACGTCCGTCTGGCGCTGAAGTACGGCATCAACCGTCAGGAAATGGTCGACAAGATCCTGAACGGCTTTGGCTCGGTGGGCAACGACACCCCGATCAACGCCTCCTACCCGCTGTTCACCCAGCTGGAGCAGCGTGAGTACGATCCCGACAAGGCCAAGTTCCACATGGAAAAATCGGGCTATGACGGCTCGATCCTGCTGCGTACCTCGGACAACTCCTTCCCCGGGGCACCGGATGCGGCGGCGCTGTTCCAGCAATCGCTGGCGGCTGCGGGCATCACCCTCGACATCAAGCGCGAGCCCAACGACGGCTACTGGTCCGAGGTCTGGAACAAGCAGCCGTTCTGCACCTCCTACTGGGGCGGGCGTCCGACCCAGGACCAGATGTTCACCACCGCCTACCTCTCGACGGCGGACTGGAACGACACCCGGTTCAACAACGAGCAGTTCGACCAGATGCTGATCGCCGCCCGCGGCGAACTGGACGAGGCCAAGCGCACCCAGATGTATGCGGACATGTCCACCATGGTGCGCAATGAAGGCGGCCTGATCTGCCCGATGTTCAACGACTTTGTCGACGCGACATCCGACCGGATCGACGGCTGGAAAGACGGCGTCAAAGGCCATGCGCTGATGAACGCCTATGCCCCGCTGAAGATGTGGGTCAAAGCCTGATATGAATCCGGTTGTAAAACTTCTGGCTCAGCGCATTGCGCTGAGCCTCCTCCTGCTGTTGATGATCTCGGTGCTGATCTTTGCCGGTACCATGATCCTGCCGGGAGATGTGGCCCAATCCATCCTTGGACAATCCGCAACCCCCGAGGCGCTGGCCAATCTGCGCGCCGAGCTGGGACTGAATGATCCGCCTGTCACCCGCTACTTCCAATGGCTGTTCGGCGCCATTCAGGGTGATCTGGGCACGGCGCTGACCTCCGGGCAGGACATTACCTCTGCTATCAGCTCGCGCCTGTCGAACACGCTGTTTCTTGCCTTCTGGGCGGCGGTCATCGCCGTGCCGCTGGCGATTTTCCTCGGCCTTCTGGCGGTGCGCTACAAGGACCGCTGGCCCGACAAGCTGATCTCCGCCGTGACCTTGGCGTCGATCTCGATCCCCGAATTCCTGATCGGCTACGTCCTGATGTATCTGATCGCCGTAAAACTGCGCTGGTTCCCCTCTGTTGCGATGATCAACGACGGCATGAACCTGTGGCAGAAGCTCAATTCCATCGCCCTGCCTGTTGCGGTGCTGACGCTTGTGGTGCTTGCCCACATGATGCGGATGACCCGTGCAGCGATCCTCAACGTGATGCAGTCCGCCTATATCGAGACCGCTGAACTGAAAGGGCTTTCGACCTTCAAGGTGATCTGGCGCCATGCCTTTCCGAATTCGGTTGCCCCGATCGTGAACGTGGTGATGCTGAACCTTGCCTATCTGGTCGTCGGTGTCGTGGTGATCGAAGTGGTCTTCGTCTATCCCGGCATGGGGCAATATCTGGTGGATCACGTGTCCAAACGCGACGTTCCGGTGGTGCAGGCCTGCGGCCTGATCTTTGCCGCCGTCTATATCGGCCTCAACATGATTGCCGATATCGTCTCGATCCTGTCGAACCCGCGTCTGAGGCACCCGAAATGAAGAATATCCCCGTATCCGCTCTGATCGGGCTGTTTTTCACGGCCCTCTATTTCCTCGGCGCGATCTTTGCGCCGCTCCTGGCCCCCTATGGCATGGCCGAAGTGGTCGGCGACGTCTGGGAGCCTTCCAGCGCCGACTACCTGCTGGGCACCGACAATATCGGGCGTGATCTGTTGTCGCGCATGATCTACGGCGGTCGCACCACCATCTTTATCGCCACCGTGGCGACGATCATCTCCTTCACCACCGGCTCCGTCCTCGGCATCTTTGCCGCGGTGGCGGGCGGCTGGGTGGACCAGATGCTGTCGCGCTTTGTCGATCTCATCATGTCGATCCCGACGCTGATCTTTGCCCTTGTGGTGCTGTCGGTGACGCCCGTGACCGTACCGATGCTGATCCTGGTGATGGGGCTTTTGGATTCCACCCGCGTGTTCCGTCTGGCCCGCGCCGTTGCCGTCGATATCGAGGTGATGGACTATGTGGAGGCGGCCCGCTTGCGCGGCGAGAAAACCGCCTGGATCATCTTCCGCGAGATCCTGCCCAACGCGCTGTCGCCGCTGGTGGCAGAGATGGGTCTGCGCTTCATCTTCATGGTGCTCTTTGTCTCCACCCTGTCCTTCCTTGGTCTGGGCGTGCAGCCTCCTGAGGCAGACTGGGGCGGCATCGTGAAAGAAAACAAGGACGGTATCGTCTACGGCGTCCCCGCCGCCCTGATCCCCGCCTTCGCCATCGCAACGCTTGCGATCTCGGTGAACCTGGTGGCGGACTGGATCCTGAACCGTACCACATCGCTGAAAGGAGGCCGGGGATGAGCGAACCACTCCTGAAGGTCCGCGACCTGAAAATCGGCGCCACGGTTTATCCGCCGGGCGACAAACCCCATGACATCGAGATCGTGCATGGCGTCAGCTTTGATCTGATGCCGGGCAAGGTGCTGGGTCTGATCGGCGAATCCGGCGCGGGCAAATCCACCATTGGTCTGTCGTCCATGGCCTATGGCCGCGGCGGCGTGAAGATCACCGGCGGCGAGGTCTGGGTCAACGGACGCGATATCCTCAAGTCCAAACTGGGCGATATCCGCAAGCTGCGCGGCAGCGAGGTGACCTATGTGTCGCAATCGGCGGCCGCCTCCTTCAACCCGGCCAAGACCATCATGGAACAGGTGGTCGAGGCCTCGGTCGAGCAGGGAAAATTCTCCCGCAAGAATGCCGAGGCCCGTGCGCGGGCGCTGTTTGACAAGCTGGGCCTGCCCGATCCGGACAATATCGGCAGCCGCTATCCACACCAGGTCTCCGGCGGCCAGTTGCAGCGCTGCATGACGGCGCTGGCGCTGTGCCCGGAACCGGATCTGGTGGTCTTTGACGAGCCGACAACGGCGCTGGATGTGACCACGCAGATCGACGTTCTGATGGCGATCAAGGAAGCGATCCGCGACACCGGTGTGGCGGCGCTTTATATCACCCACGATCTCGCGGTGGTGGCGCAGGTGTCGGATGACATCATGGTGCTGCGCCATGGCGAAACCGTGGAATATGGCGACGTCAACCAGATCATCAACGAACCGCAGGAAGAGTACACCCAGGCGCTGGTGTCGGTGCGCTCCATCGACCACGAGGAAAAGGCCCCGACCGAAGAACCGGTGCTGTCGGTGCGCAATATCACCGCGCGCTACAAGGGCACCAAGTTCGATGTGCTGCACAACGTGAACGTCGATCTCTATCCCGGTCAGACACTTGCCGTGGTCGGCGAGTCCGGCTCGGGCAAATCGACGCTGGCGCGGGTCATCACCGGTCTGCTGCCACCGCGCGAAGGCGAGATCTACTTTGCCGGGCGCACGCTCACGCCGGACTTCAACCACCGCAGCCGCGAGGATCTGCGTGAGTTGCAGATGATCTACCAGATGGCGGATGTGGCGATGAACCCGCGCCAGACCGTGGGCACCATCATCGGCCGGCCGCTGGAGTTCTACTTCGGCCTCAAGGGGGCGGAGAAGAAAAAGCGGATCGTGGAGCTTCTGGACGAGATCGAACTCGGCGAGAAATTCATCGACCGCTACCCGGCAGAGCTGTCGGGCGGGCAGAAACAGCGTGTCTGCATCGCGCGGGCGCTGGCGGCCAAGCCCAAGATGATCATCTGCGACGAGGTCACCTCGGCGCTGGACCCCCTGGTCGCGGACGGCATCCTGAAACTGTTGCTGAACCTGCAAAAGATCGAGGATGTGGCCTATCTCTTCATCACCCACGATCTGGCGACGGTGCGCGCGATTTCGGACAACATCGCGGTGATGTATAAGGGGAAGGTGCAGCGCTACGGCGGCAAAACGCAGGTGCTGACCCCGCCCTTTGATGACTACACCGACCTCCTGCTCAGCTCCGTGCCGGAGATGAAGCTGGGCTGGCTGGAAGAGGTCATCGCCAACCGCAAGATGGAGAGCGCGGGCAACTGATGCCCGCCTCCTGCCAACCGGCAGCGTCCGCTCGATGCGGGCGCAAGACAACAGAAGCCCTGTTCGGCCGCAAGGCCGGACAGCGCCCGACCCTCCCCCCAGGGAGGGCGCTTCACGCCCACCCTAGGCTCGGGCGCTGTCCTGAGCACCAACAGACCACCCCCAGCCCAGCCCAGGACCTCTCCCATGGACCGCAAACTTCTGCTCATCATTCTTGATGGCGTGCCCTACCGCAATTTCCGTCGCCTGTTTGGCAACCTCGAAGGCTGGGTCGCCTCTGGCGAGGCCCGCGTCTGGAAACACCGCGCGGTGCTGCCCTCGATCTCGGCCAGTTGCTATGCCTCGATCCACACCGGGGTCAGCCCGCAGGAACACGGCTGCACCGGCAACGGCAATGTCTTTCGCCTGAAGGAGGACGACGTGTTTTCACAAGTGCGCAAAGGCGGCGGCACCACGGGTGCTGTGGCGCATAGCTTCTGGTCGGAGTTCTTCAACCGCTCCCCCTTCGATTATGTGCGCGACATCGAATATGACGAACCAGAAAGCGCCACCATCAACCATGGCCGTTTTCATTCGATGACGGGCTATGGTCATGACAACCAGATGACGCCCTCGGATGTGGATCTCTTTGCCACGCTCACCAACCTTTGTGGTCGCTTTGATCTCGATTACGGCATGCTGCACACCTGCACGCTGGACAGCATGGGGCACCGGTTCTTTCACGAAAGCGCCGAGATGGACAAAGCCTGCTTTGTCATGGACGAGATGCTCGCGCCCTTCATCCCGCGCTGGCGCGCCATGGGCTATGAGGTGATCGTGACCGCAGATCACGGCCAGGACGACCGCGGCCACCACGGCGGACGCCATCCGCTGCAACAGGAAACCGCGCTTTATTACTTTGGCGATGCCGAAGGCCCGGCTGAGGATGACGTGATCGACCAGCTGCAACTGGCCCCCAGCATTCTGTCCCGCCTCGGCGCGCCGGTCGCCGATACGATGAAGGCCACGCCCTTTCTGCGCTGACAGCCCTAGCGGCGCCTGCCCCCCCTCGTGGCCGCCACACGGATGGCCACGATCTCGGCCCAGCTGAGCGGCGTCGGCGAATGGGCAAAGAGCAGCAGATCAAACGCCATCGCCCAGACAAGCCCGGAATAATCCAGCGCGGCTGCCAAAGACCGCGATGCCCCGCAGAAAACCCGCTTGAGACGCCGCAGGAGAGGTCGCAGTCCTCGTCGCTGCGCTCAACCTACCGGTACCCGGTGGGCCTATTCGTCGTAGGGCCAGATTTCCTGCCCCAGCCCCTCGATCGCCAGAACGATCCGTTCGAAACTGTCCCGGGCTCGGCCCACGCTGTGACGGGCGCGCAGGTAGCCATGCACCAGCCCGGCCTCGTTGATCCACTCCGCCTGACCGCCCGCCTTGCGAATGGCATCGCGGTAGGCGCCACAATCGTCGCGCAGAGGATCGCAGTCCGCAGAGAACATCACCGTGGGCGGCAGGCCGGAAAAGTCGCGATCCTGGAGCGGCGCATAGGTCGGATCGCCCGCCGGTTCGGTGCCACCAGACCGCACACCCGCATAGAAATTGACATCTTCAAGCGTCAACATCGGCGCCTGCGCATGTTCGCGATAGGACGGCAGGCTGTGATCGCCGCCAAGGCCCGGATAGATCAGCACCTGTCCCAGCACCACATCGAGCCGACCACGCGCATGATGCGCCACGCAAGCGCTCAGCATGCCGCCGGCACTGTCGCCCGCCAGCACCACGCCGCCCTCGTCATAGGTTTCCGCAATCCATTCCAGCACCGTCCAGGCATCGTCGAACTGCGCCGGGTGCTGGTTTTCGGGGGCAAGCCGGTAGTCCACGGACACCACGCGATAGCCGGTCTGTTCACAGATTTCGGCACAGACATCATCGTGGCTGTTGAGATCGCCGACAACAAAGCCTCCGCCATGGCAGTACATGACGGTGCGGGTGGGGTCACCGGCCTGATAGATACGCACCGAGACCGTGCGGACCGTCCGCTCGGTGACTTCCACAACCTCCGCCCGGGGTTTGCGGAACGCCGCCGCCATCTTGTTGTAGACCTCGCGCTGTTCGTCGATGCCGAGGGCCACGGAATCCTCCGGATAGTGGCGGCCCGTCTCCCGGATGAAGGTCCAGGTTTCCTCGTCAATCAGCTTTTCGTAGTCCATGTCCTCACCGTGGCTGGTGTCGCGTCCCAGAAAGCCTAGGACCGCAGCCCCAGGATGAAAATGGCAAAATGAAAAAAGCACGCCGGACGCGGCGTGCTTTTCTCTGTCACAGCGCCATGCGGCGCGCAGGCGGCACCCTATGCCTCGGCCTGCTCCCACGGGCGGGTGAAGGCGCCCAGCACATTGCCGACATCCTCCGACGCGCATCCGTTCAAGCTGACCTGTGCGACCAGACCGCGTTTCTTGTCGTCGAGGACCGAACTGACCCGGGCAGGCAGGCCTGCGGCCTCCAACGCGCCATCGTAGATGCGAATGATCGCATGCCGCCGCAAGTCCGGCTTGAACACTTTGCCCACCGCGGTTTTTGGCAATTCCGGCAGGATTGTCAGGTGCTTGGGGATCGCGGCCCGTTCATGGATGTGACGCTTGCAATAGGCCAGCAACTCGTCCTCGGTCACCGTGGCACCGTCCACCAGCTCGACAAAGGCGCAGGGCAATTCACCCGAATGGGCATCGGGCTGGCCAATGGCGCCGGCAAAGGCCACCGCGTCATGGCCCAGCAGCGCCTCTTCGATCTCTGCCGGGTCGATATTGTGACCGCCGCGAATGATCAGATCCTTGGCGCGGCCAGTGATCCAGAGGTAGCCGTCGCTGTCCACCCGCCCCAGATCGCCGGTGCGCAGGTATTTCTCCTGATAGTAGAGGTCCACGTTCTTGTCGGCCTCGGTATAGGTGTGGCCGGGGAACACGCCGGGCGTATAGACGCAGATCTCGCCGATCTCGTCGCAGCCACATTCCGTCAGCCCGTCCGGCGTGCCCTTCACGATCTTCACATCGGAATAGGGGAAGGGAATGCCGATCGATCCGACCTTCTTCTCCCCCTCCACCGGGTTGCAGGACACAAGACAGGTCGCCTCGGTCAGGCCATAGCCCTCCACCAGCGTGACTCCGGTGGCCTTTTCAAAACGGCGGAACAGCTCCAGCGGCAAGGGAGCAGAGCCGGAAAACGCGGTCTTGATGGTGGAGACATCCGCATCCACCGGGCGCTGCATCTTGGCCGAGATCGCCGTGGGGACCGTGATGATAAAGGTGATCTTCCAGCGTTCGCAGAGCTTCCAGAAGTTGTCGAACACCCCCTCGCCGCGATAGCCCTGCGGGGTCGGGAACACCACATGCGCACCAGATGCAACAGCGGCCATGACGATCACATGGCAGGCAAAGACATGGAACAGCGGCAGCGGACACATGATGTTGTCCTCTTCGGTGAAGAGGAGCGTGTGACCGAGCCAGCCGTTGTAGATCATCCCCTGATAGGTGTGCTGCGCCACCTTGGGCATGCCGGTGGTGCCGCCGGTGTGGAAATAGCAGGCCACCCGGTCGCCGTCGCTGTCGGGAAAGGTCAGCTCGGTCGGTTGCTTGGCCATTTCCTTGCGAAAACACTTGTAGTCCGCATGGGCATGCGCCTTGTTCACCTTGGGCCGGATCAGCGGCACGATCCAGGATTTCGGCGGCGTCAGATAGCGGTTGAGATCGACCTCTAGGACGGTCTTGACGCTGGGGGCATGGGCCACCGCCTCGGCCACCTTCTGCGGCACGTCGGTCTTGGGAAAGCCCTTGAGCGTCACCACCACCTTGGCGCCGGTTTCACGCAGGATGGACGCGATCTGCTCGGGTTCAAGCAGCGGGTTGATCGGGTTGACGATCCCCGCCACGGCGCCGCCGAGCATGGTAATCAGCGTCTCGTTGGCGTTGGGCAGCACGTAGGCGACCACGTCCTTTTCCCCGATGCCGAGGGACCGGAACAGGTTTGCAGCCTGGGTGGTCTTGTCCTTCAGCTCGCGCCAGGTCAGCGTTTCCGCCTTGTCGGTCGGGCCGGACAGGATCTGATAGCTCACCGCCTTGTTGTTCGGGAAATTCCCCGCCGTGCGTGACAGGAGCCCATAGAGCGTTTTGGGCACATCCCGGTCCGCCCATGCGCATTCCTGTTCGATCGCCGCGACATCCGCGGTCGTTGCAAAAGCCATGTTTCTCCTCCCCTAGCCCGTTCCTCGGATCTTGATTGTTCCTCACCGGATACGATGATTGCAATTGCATCAGCGTGCAAGCGACACGGGCGGTTCACGTAAAGGAAGCTCATTTGTGACGCTGCGCCATTTGCCGCCCAAACAGGTCAGGACACCGCCCTGCCCTGCCCGCACATGGACCTGCGCAGGACGTCAGGCGACCGCGGCCCCATCGGTGAATTGCAGGCGCGCCAGACGCGCATAGAGCCCGCCTTCGGCGACAAGACTGTCGTGGCTGCCAACGGCGACGATACGGCCCTGATCCATCACCACGATCCGATCGGCCTGTTTGACGGTCGCCAGCCGGTGGGCCACCACGATGGTGGTGCGATCCCGGCTCAGATCCTCAAACGCGGCCTGCACCAGACGTTCACTCTCCGCATCGAGCGCCGAAGTCGCCTCATCCAGCAACAGCACCGGCGCGTCGCGCAGGATGGCGCGGGCAATGGCAATGCGCTGCTTCTGCCCGCCCGACAGCATCACGCCGCGCTCGCCCACATAGGCATCATACCCTTCGGGCAGCTTCATGATGAAGTCATGCGCGGCGGCGGCCTGTGCGGCGGCCTCGACCTCGGCATCGGTGGCATCCGGGCGCCCAAAGCGGATATTGTCACGCGCCGTGGCGGCAAAGATCACCGGATCCTGCGGCACCATCGCCACATGGCGGCGGAAGTCCTGACGCGACAGGGCGTTCAGCGGCACCCCGTCCAGCCGGACCTCGCCGGATTGCGGGTCATAAAACCGCTGGATCATCTGGATGATCGTGGTCTTGCCCGCCCCGGACGGGCCGACAAAGGCCACGGTTTCGCCGGGATGAATGGTCAGATCGACGCGGTCCAGCGCCGAGACATCCGGCCGCGACGGATAGGTGAAGGACACGTTGTCGAACCGCAATTCGCCGCGCACCGGCTCTGGCAGGGTCTGTGCCGACATCGGGTCGGTGACGCTGTCCTCGGCCTGCAACAGCTCGACCAGCCGCTCGGTGGCCCCCGCCGCCCGTTGCAACTCGCTCCAGATCTCGGACAGGGCCGCAACCGAACCAGCCACCATCACCGCATAGATCACGAACTGCACCAATGCGCCTTCGGACATGTCGCCAAAGCGCACGTCGTTGGCACCGATCCACAGCACCCCGACAACACCGGCAAAGACCAGAAAGATCACGATCACCGTGAGCCAGGCGCGCGTCTGGATGCGGCGGCGCGAGACGTCATATGCGGTTTCGGTCATTTCTGCAAAATGCTGACGGCTGAGATCCTCGTGGGTGAAGGCCTGAACGGTCTGCACCGCCCCCAGCGCCTCGCCCGCATTGCCCGAGGAGGCGGCGATCCAGTCCTGGTTCTCCTTGGAAATCGCCCGCAGGCGGCGGCCCAGAAACAGGATCGGTACAATCACCGCCGGTACGATCAGCAACACCAGCGCCGTCAGCTTGGCCGATGTCAGCAGCATCAGCACCAGCCCGCCCGCAAAGATCAGGAGGTTGCGCAGCGCGACAGAGGCCGAAGAGCCCAGCACCGACTGAATCAGCGTGGTGTCGGTGGTGATCCGGCTCAGCACCTCGCCGGTCATGATTCGCTCGAAAAAGGCCGGGCTCATGCCGATGATGCGGTCGAACACCGCCTTGCGGATGTCCGCCACCACCCGTTCGCCCAGTTTGGTCACCAGCGCGTAGCGCAGCCCGGTGCCAAAGGCCAGCAGCGCCGCCATCACCATCGCCGCGGTGAAATACTGGTTCAACAACGCCGCATCCGTGATCCGGAAATTGTCGACCACCCGGCGCACCGCCAGCGGCAGGGACAAAGACACACCCGCGGTCAGCGTCAGCGCCGCCAGCGCCGCAAGGATCATCCCCCGATAGGGCCGCATGAAGGGCCAGAGCGCCTTCAGAACGCCAATCCGGCGAGAGCTCTCGCGATCTTCGTTGCCGCCTGAGGTTTGCACCGCACGTCGTGCCATGAGGGCTCCTTTGCTCGCCAATCTTCGTCTGGCGCGCACAGCGCCCGTCCCGCCCCGTGTCATGGCCCCGCGCCACTGGCAGGTCAAGGCTGCATTGGCCGCCAAACTGGGTAGTATCGCCGCAGTTGCGTAATACAAGCAGTTGAAGCAACAGGTCTTTTTATCGGCTGGGAAAGTTTTGGAGCGGGTAGCGGGAATCGAACCCGCACCTTAAGCTTGGAAGGCTCTTATGATACCATTTCACCATACCCGCTTCGTATCGTGTGATGTATGTGAAGGTTTTTTTGCCGTCAACCACATATCCGGTATTTTTCCCGCCGGACCCGCGTCGCCTCCCGGATTTTCGCGATCTCTCTTCGGCAGATCAGACCCGCCCCCTTTTCCACATTACACAGAGCCCCTAGTGTCAGGAGGTCTCTGCCCCTTCACAGCCCCGAGCCCCTCATGCCGCATCTCCCCCGCGTTGCCATCCTGACCTCTCATGGCCAGCCGTCTGCGCCCCCTCCCCCCGAGATCCATCTCGCCGCGGTGGCAGCAGCCGTGAACGACCAGCTGCCCGATTGGGATGTCCGGTCTGCAACCCTGTCGTCCAAGGGGTTTCTGGAGGCCGCCATGTGTGAGGATGCGGTGATCTATCCCTTTTTCATGGCGCGGGGATGGTTCACCGGCAAGGTCTTGCCCCGGCGCCTGACCGGGTGGCGATACCGGATCGCCGCGCCGTTTGGCCTTGACCCGGCGCTGCCGGCGCTCACGGTCACCGCCATCCGGGATGCGGTTGCATCGCGGGACTGGGCGCTCGACGATACCGAGATCCTTCTGGCTGCACATGGCTCTGCACGCGGTCCCAAGGCAGCCGAGGCCGCCGAGTCCTTTGCTGCGACACTGCGCGCCGACCTGCCCGGGCTGAACCTGCGCACCGGCTTTGTCGAGGAGACACCGTTCATCGCGGACGCGGCCCGATCCCTTGGTCCCCGCGCCCTATGCCTGCCCTTCTTTGCCCAATCCGGCGCCCATGTGCGCGAAGACATCCCCGAAGCGTTGGCCCAGGCCGGGTTTCAGGGCGCCACCCTGCCCGTTCTCGGCGCACTGCCCGGCGTCCCCGAGCTGATCGCCAAGGCCATCCTCCGGACGCATCACCAAAGCGCGACGGCGCAGAGTTAGCCCTCTTTCAGCGCCCCAATTGATCTCGCCTGGCGTATCGCTTGCCAGCGCCTCGGTGGACGGAACAGCCGGAACGCGCAGAGCATTCACTGGGCTCCGTGTCCCCGTCCCGCAGTGCCTCAAACCAGGCATCCAGAAGTCGCAAGAATTTCGTGAGAGATCGTCGTTTTGCCCCTTGCGAACCCCTCAGAACACAAATAGACAGTGTGGCACGCTAAGTGGCAGGACACCACCCGCCACTGTTAAGCGATTGATAAGGCGAGTTGGCGGAGTGGTGACGCAGCGGATTGCAAATCCGTGTACACCGGTTCGATTCCGGTACTCGCCTCCAATATCTAGCAAATTCCGGCTCTCAACTCTCTGCTCAACATTCGCTTTTTGGCCTCGTGCCGTTCGTCTTGCGTCGTGGTACACGCAGCCCCTTCCGCATGTTTCTGCGCCAATCAGCGGGCGGTGATAAGCCTCTCAGTGGTGGCGACATCGGACACACCACGGCGCGCGACGAAACCTGTGCCCCCAGCAGGGCAGTGAACGCGATGTCACCGAAACCAACGGCAGAACGACAGGGTCCTGTAACAACCGCTCATGCGGTGGAGGAAAAGTTTCCCTTGGGTTTGTGACCGCGTATGGCAGGGCCATGTCCTCTCGGCTGCGAGATGGCTGCTGGGCGCCGGGTGGCCTAACTGCTGGCGCGGGACATGTTTCACAAGCTGAAGCGCGATCCGGTCCGCGGCGGACCAGATCACATGATGTTTCCGGATTTGTTGCCCGCCCCCGTGCCGGCAGCGCGAGCGTCAGGGGCGCGCTCGACAATCAGGCCTTCTGCGTCGCTTCGCCTTCTGCGCGCACGGCCGAGAGCGACTGGTTGGGCGTCAGAGCCTCCGGATCAACGACAATCTCGATCATGTAGCCTCCCCTGGCAGTCCGGGCACGTTCCAGCGCGGCCGAGAAATCGCTGGTGGACAAGACCCGTTCGCCTGCGATGCCGAAGGAGGCCGCATAGGCCACAAAATCCGGGTTCACCAGCTTGGTCGCCATCACCTTGCCGGGGTGGTGACGCTCCTGGTGCATCCGGATGGTGCCATACATGCCGTTGTTCACCACAACGAAGATCACATCCGCGCCGTGCTGAACGGCGGTGGCAAGCTCCTGCGAGGTCATCATGAAACAGCCGTCACCGGCCATGGCAACCACCGTGCGATCAGGATGCTGAAGCTTGGCCGCCACGGCCGCAGGCACCCCATACCCCATGGAGCCGCTGGTGGGGGCAAGCTGGGTCCGATAGGCGCGATGCTGGTGAAACCGGTGCAGCCAGACCGTGTAGTTCCCCGCCCCGTTGGTAAAGATCGTGTCCTGCGGCAGCGTCTCGCTCATGTGGCGCACCACATGGCCCATGTTCACATCCCCGGGCACCTCGGTCGGGGTCTGGAAGGCAAGGTAATCCGCCCTCTGGTCCTGAAGCCAGTCCGCCCAGACATACGGCCCATCGGGGACGGTAATGGCCTCGGCGGCGTCAAAGAACAGCTCCGGGTCGGATTGGATCGCGAGATCCGCCTGATAGACCTGCCCCAGCTCCTCGGCGCCCGGATGCACATGCACAAATGTCATCTGTGGATGCGGGATATCGATCAGCTCGTAGCCCTGGGTTGTCATCTCGCCAAGACGCGGCCCGACCGCGATCAGAAGATCAACATCTTCACGCAAGCGTTTGCGAAGATTGGGAATCGGCGCGATGCCGACAGGACCGACATAGTTGTCGTGCCCGTTGTCCACATAGTCCTGACTGCGGAACGATGTGGTCACCGGCAGCCCGATCCGTTCAGCAAATGCCAGCGCCTTTTGCGCACAGCGGTCGCTCCAGCCGGGGCCACCCACCATCAGCATCGGCCGTTCGGCGCGCGCGATCATCGCCTGCAGGGTCTCCACATCGCCAGCGGTCGGCGCCGGGCGTGCCGGCTGGGTCGCCCGCAGGTCCGCGACCGCAACCTCATCGGTGAGCATGTCCTCGGGCAACGCCAGCACCACTGGCCCGGGGCGCCCCGACAGCGCCGTTTTCCATGCCCGCGCCATATACTCCGGAATACGGGCGGCATCATCGATCTGCGCCACCCATTTCGCCATCTGGCCGAACATGCGGCGATAGTCGATCTCCTGAAAGGCCTCCCGGTCGACCATCTCGCGCCCCACCTGCCCGATCAGCAGGATCATCGGGGTGGAATCCTGAAACGCGGTGTGCACGCCGTTCGACGCGTTGGTCGCCCCCGGCCCCCGCGTCACGGCGCAGATGCCCGGCTTGCCTGTCAGCTTGCCATAGGCGTCGGCCATATTAGAGGCACCGGATTCGTGCCGGCAGGTGACGACGTTTATCGCCTCCTGATGGGCGTGAAGCCCGTCGAGCAACTCCAGGTAACTTTCTCCGGGTACACAATAAATCGTGTCTGCCCCTAGAATGCGCAACTGATCCGCAAGAATTCTGCCCCCGCTGCGGCGCGGCGGTGTGGTGGATGGTGCTGATACGCTGGACATCTGTTGGTCTTCCTCTCCTGATCGCCGGGATCATATCCATTGCAAAGGCTGCGCCTAGACCCAGTGAGGGGGAATTCGGCAGATTTACGAGCAAGCTGTCAAATTGACGCCAGCCGGGTGGCCGCGCCGACAAAGCCACCGTCAAAGGCTGTGGAAAACGCCAGCCAAAACTGTGGATAAATTCGGGATTTCCGCTTCAGCTCAAGTGGTTTTGCCCAGGTCATCATGTGGGTATCCTCCCCCGCTCGCATGTTCCGCGGGCACCGATCACGCTACTCGATTGCCGGTCCCTCCAGGCCCCCGTCGCGTTGATCAAGCGCACACGCTGCACAGCCAGATCTCGTCTTTCATCGCCGGATAGGCATTTGAGCCAGAAACAGCAGAAATGTTGATTAAAGACAATTATAGAAAAAATTTCTGGAATATTTTGCGAGAAACATCGGACAAGGACAACGCATTCTAGGGCCGCCGACGTCGCAATCCCCGCCAATGCACTCCAATGCAGCCGTGGCCAGGATAGATCGCGCGCCCGCTGCGCGCGATCAACGCTGTCATGCCCCCAGACAATTTGAGCGGTTAAAGTCCTCGTAGATATTGCATCACTGCCGGGCGCACGGTCTGATCGCCCCGATGGCGCGCGTCAGAGATGATCTTGCGCAACTCGCCCAGATCCACCCGCATCAGCAGCGATTTGACCGGACCGATGGAGGCCGGGCGCATCGACAGGGTGCGGATGCCCATGGCCGCAAGACAGACCGCCTCGATCGGGCGCCCCGCATCCTCGCCGCAGAAACTCAGCGGCGTGCCGGAAATGTCGCAGCGCTCCACGATGCGCTCGATAAAGCTCAGGAAGCTCACATTCAGCGTATCATAGCGTTTGCGCACCCGTTCATTCTCACGATCCGCCGCAAAGAAAAACTGTTTCAGGTCGTTGCCGCCGATCGACAGGAAATCCACTTCCTCAAAGAACTTGAGCGGCGCAAAACCAAGCGAGGGCGTCTCCAGCATCGCCCCGACCTCCAGACTGGAGGGCAGGATGTGTCCCAGACGTTTTTCGCGTTCGATGGTTTTGTTCACCTCTTCTCGTGCCAGCCGGTACTCCTCGAACTGGGCGACGAAGGGAAACATGACCGTCAGCGGGCCGCCATTGGCCGCCCGGATCAACGCCTGCAGCTGCATCCGCATTACGCCGGGTTTATCAAGCCCCACGCGGATCGCCCGCCAGCCAAGCGCCGGATTGGGTTCATCCTGCGGCTTCATGTACGGCAGCACCTTGTCGGAGCCGATATCGAGCGTGCGAAACACCACACGTTTGCCATGCGCGGCTTCCAGAACCCGCTGGTAGAGCGCCACCAGCTCGGACCGCTTGGGCATCTTGTTGCGGACCAGAAACTGCAATTCGGTCCGGAACAGGCCAACGCCTTCTGCACCGGAGTTGTCCAGCGACGGAAGATCCGCCATCAGACCGGCATTCATCACCAGGTTTATTCTTTGACCATCGGACGTTATGGCAGGTTTGTCACGTATCGACGCGTAGCGCTCCTGGGCCTGTGCCTGCATCGCGATCTTGTCGCGAAAGGCGCTGACGACGGGATCATCGGGGCGCAGATGCACCACGCCCTGATCACCATCGACCAGCACATGATCACCGTTCAGGCCCTCTGTCGTGATCCGCGCGGCGCGCACCACCAGCGGAATCGCCAGCGCCCGCGCCACAATCGCCGCATGCGAGCCCACGGAGCCTTCCTCAAGGACGATCCCCTTGAGCTTGCGGCCATATTCCAGCAGCTCGGCCGGTCCGATATTGCGGGCCACCAGAATGGGGTTCTCCGGCAACTCGGCGCCAGTGTCCTTGCCCTGCCCGGTCAGAATGCGCAGCAAACGGTTGGAGAGATCATCCAGATCGCTCAGACGTTCGCGCAAATAGGCATCCTGCACCTGCGCCATACGGCCACGGGCGAGGGATTGCTCTTTTTCCACCGCGGCTTCGGCGCTGAGGCCACGCGCAATGTCTTCTTCCATGCGCCGCATCCAGCCCTTGGAATTGGCAAACATCCGATAGGTTTCCAGAACCTGCGCCTGCTCCTTGTCCGCGCCGGAAACCTGAAGCATCTTGTCAACGCCCACGCGCAGCTCGTCCACGGCTTCTTGCAGACGCTCCAGTTCGCGGTGCGGATCATCGGCAATCGGGTTGGTGACCACCACGCGGGGTTCGTGCAGCCAGATGTTGCCCTCGGCCGCCCCCTCCTGGGCGGTGATCCCTTTCAGGATCACGGACTGCTGATGCAGCGGCGACATCGCCGAGCCCTCGCCCACAAAGGCACCCAGTTCGGTCATCTCGGCAATGACCATGGCCACCACCTCAAGCGCATAAACCGCGTCGGAGGAATATTCACGGGTCTCCTTGGACTGCACCACCAGGACGCCCATCATCTCGCCCAGGCGCTGGATCGGAATCCCGAGGAAGGAGGAAAACCGCTCTTCCCCGGTCTCGGGCATGTAGCGGAAGCCGCGCGCGCTGGGGGCATCAGGGGTGTTGATGACCTTGCCAGTGCGGGCCACGCGGCCCACCAGCCCCTCGCCCACACGCATGCGGGTCTGGTGGACGGATTCGCGGTTCAGACCTTCGGTGGCGCAGAGCTCCAGCGTTTCTTCGTCGCGAAACAGATAGATGGAGCACACTTCGGTGCCCATGCTGTCGGCAATCAGCTGAGTGATCTTATCAAGGCGGGCTTGCCCGGCATCATCTCCTGCCATGGCCTCGCGCAGACGACCCAGAAGCTTTCTGCTCTCGGATTCCGTGTTCTCAACCATGTTCGCCCTTTCCCGGGTTTTTCATTTGACGCCACGGATGCCCTGTCACCCACCCGTTCACGATCCGGCGTTCCGAATAACAGATGACGCTCATGCGCATCAACTCTCTTCGCACCGGACGCGAGGTCACAGGCAATGTGTCGGCTGGCCGGGGCGCTGGCAAGAGGTTTTGAAGCAAATACCCTTCTGCGCAGCCCCCCTTCTGGCAGCATGGATGCCGCCCCGACCGGCTTGCCTGCCGCACGCGGGATGAATTCGAACGCGCAAAAACAAACGCGCCGGAGGAGACCTCCGGCGCGCATTCAATCAACGGCAACGCGTATCAGCTTGCTTTGTCGAGCTCGAACGCATCATGCAAGGCCTGCACCGCGAGCTCCATGTATTTGCGATCCACCAGCACGGAGATCTTGATCTCCGACGTGGTGATCACCTTGATGTTGATGCCCTCATCCGACAGCACCTTGAACATCTTGGCGGCAACGCCGGACTGGGATCGCATGCCGATCCCGACGACGGAAATCTTCGCCACGCCGGTATCCGCCACCAGCTCCGCATAGTTCAGCTCGCCCTTGTCCTTGAAGGCGTTGAGCGCAACCTCGGCGCGCTGCACCTGATCGGTGGGGCAGGAAAAGGTCATGTCGGTGCGCCCATCTTCAGAGATGTTCTGCACGATCATATCGACGTTCACGCCCGCATCAGAGAGGCAGCCAAAGATGGTCGCCGCAATGCCGGGACGATCCGCGACCGAAAGACAGGTCAGCTTGGCCTCGTCGCGAGAGTAGGCAACGCCGTTAACAACATTGGATTCCATGATTTCCTCCTCGTCGCAGACCAGCGTGCCGGCCTCGTCGGATTGTTCTTCAAAGCTGGAGAGCACACGCAGCTTGACCTTGTAGCGCATGGCCAGTTCCACAGAGCGGGTTTGCAGCACTTTTGCGCCCAAGGATGCCAGTTCCAGCATTTCCTCAAAGGCGATCTTGTCGAGCTTGCGCGCCTTTTCACAGATGCGCGGATCGGTGGTGTAGACGCCGTCCACATCGGTATAGATGTCGCAGCGCTCGGCCCCAAAGGCCGCCGCAAAGGCAACCGCCGTGGTATCGGACCCACCGCGCCCCAGCGTGGTGATACGGCCCTCGGGCGAAATCCCCTGAAAGCCAGCGACCACGGCCACCTTCATCCCCTCGCCGAACTTGGCGTTGATATTGTCGGTGCCGATGTCCTCGATCCGGGCCTGACTATGGGCGGAGTTGGTCTTGAGCGGCACTTGCCAGCCCTGCCAGCTGCGCGCGGGCACGTCCATTTCCTGAAGCGTCAGCGCCATCAGCCCGGCGGTCACGTTCTCGCCAGAGGACACGACCGCATCATATTCACGCGCATCATACAGCGGCGAGGTCTCGCCCACCCAGCCGACCAACTCGTTGGTCTTGCCGGACATGGCAGAGACGATGACGATCACGTCATAGCCCTTGGCGACTTCGACGCCGACACGTTTGGCGGCGCGGCGAATGCGATCCGGATTGGCGACGGATGTGCCGCCGAATTTCATCACAAGTAGGGGCATGAGGTGTGGTTTCCCTCCGCTTGCGGGGTTAAGGGTTCGCGCGTTCTTAGGCGAGCAACCAGCCAAGGGCAAGACGGACCTGCCCTTTATTTCAAGGCCAAGGGCGTTTTGCGCAAGCATCAGCCCCAAGCGGGACTAGCTGCGCCAGAAACGAACCGTCAGGATGGCATAAACCGCCATCAGCTCCAGCCGCCCGATCAGCATGGCAATGGCCAGGATCCACTTGGCAGTGTCGTTGAGGGGCGCAAAATTGCCTGCAGGCCCGATTATATCGCCCAGACCCGGGCCGATATTGGCCACAGCGGTTGCCGCACCGGAAATGGCGGTGATGAAATCCAGCCCCGTCAGCGCCAGCGCCCAGGCCACGATGCCCAGCGTGATGACAAAGAACATGAAGAAGGAGATCACCGAGCTCAGCACATCCGGCGTCACCGGCCGCCCCTCGTAGCGGGGCACAAACACCCCGTTGGGCGAGCGGATCCGCTGCACCTGCACCCGGATCGAGGCAAAGAGCAGCTGGTAGCGGAAGATCTTCACCGAACAGGCCGTCGAGCCCGCACAGCCCCCGATCAGGCCGATGAAAAAGAAGATCATGATCAGAAACGCACCCCATTGCATGTAGTCCACGCTGGCATAGCCGGTGCCTGACATGATGGAGATGATATTGAACAAGGCCTCGCGCACGGCTTGCTCGGGATGATGCGGGAAGATAGTCACAAGAACCGCGGCCGAAACCAGGACCAATACGGCAATGGTGGCCAGGAAGGTCTGGATCTGACTGTCCCGGAACAGTGGCGTCATCTGGCCATTCACCATCTGCACATAGCGCACGAACGGCAGCGCCGCCGCCACCATGAAGAACGAGGCCGCATATTCCGCCGGGCCAGAGAACGTCCCGAAGGATGCATCGTAGTTGGAAAACCCGCCGGTGGACGTGGTTGTCATCGCATGCACCAGCGCATCGAACGGCCCCATCCCCAACACGGTATAGACCAGCGCACAGACCATGGTCAGCACCAGATAGATGACCGAGATCTGCTTGGCGATCTCCTGCGCGCGCGGCAGGATTTTCCCCATGGTGTCAAAGGCTTCGGACTTGAAGATCTGCATGCCGCCGACCCGCAGCTCGGGCAGGAACACCATGGCCACCACAATGATGCCGATGCCTCCCAGCCATTGCAGGATTCCGCGCCACAGCAACAGCCCGCGCGGCAAATCGTCCAGACCGGAGATCACGGTGGAGCCGGTGGTGGTCAGCCCCGACATCGCCTCAAAGAACGCATCGGTGAAACTCAGCTCCGTCGCGCCCAGCATCAACGGGATTGCCCCAAAGAACGGCAGCGCGACCCACACCAGCGTGGTCAGCAGGAAGGTCTGGCGGATCGACAGCCCCCGCCCGATGCCATTGGCGCAAGTCAGGGCCAGGCACCCCCCCGCCAACAGGCAGATCACGGCGCTTTCCAAAAACACCGGCCACTCCCCGTTGCCATCATAGAGGTCAAGG
This sequence comes from Epibacterium sp. MM17-32, assembly GCF_022348205.1. Lineage (NCBI taxonomy): Bacteria > Pseudomonadati > Pseudomonadota > Alphaproteobacteria > Rhodobacterales > Roseobacteraceae > Epibacterium > Epibacterium sp. MM17-32. The sequence continues at coordinate 218,024 of NZ_JAKRFC010000003.1, forward strand.
AGAAGTGGAAAGACCATCATCCCGCCCAGAATGGTAACGAGCAGGCCGATGACATATCCGATGGGGCGCAGATCCAACATGAGGCGCAGCGTTGGCAACCCCTGCTCAGACTGTCAAGACAAAGCGATCACGACTCGCGCTTTGTCCCATCTTTGCCGGTTTTCGGCCCCGGCATCTCCGGCGGAGTCGAGGGCGAACGCGGACGCCGGCGCGGCGCAGCTTTGCTCTGCTCCGAGGTCGCGGGGCGTGCCTCCTGAACCGGCTGAGCGGTGTTTGTTTTTGCCGGCGCAGTGGCTTGCGGGCCTGTCGATTTGGTCGCAGGTTTTGCCGCCTCCGGTGTGCCTGCGCTGACGCTTGCCGCTTGCGCAGGACGTGCAGGTTCCGAGGTTTTGGCGGGCGATGCGGCCTTGCGCGCCGGTGTCGCTTGTGTCGCCGGTGTCGCCTGTTCCGTCGGGGTCTTGGCGGGTGCTTTCTGAACCGCTGCCTTGGCGGGGGAGGGTTTAGGCGCTGCCTTTCGCGTGGCGGGCTTGCGGGCTGCCGGCTTGCGCGGGGCTGTGGTTGTCTTGGCCGCGGCGATGGCCTGCGCACCCGCGGCCCCTTCAGCCGCAGCAGCAGGGCCATGCATCCCGCTGATCCACTCCTGTTGCGCCTTCAGCATTGCCTGCGCCATATGCAACTGGTGCTGCGGCGCCTCGGCCGCCCATGTCGCCATGGCGCGCATCATCTTTACCTGCCGCCCCAAGGCATAGCCTGCCCAAGCCTGCGGCGTTGTGGGAATGTCTTTGAAACCTTCAAACCGGATCATGTGAGCTCCTCAAGGTCGGTCATTGTCGCATTCAAACAGGCCAGGCGCCCGCTTGACTGACGCAAGCGCCCCCTCACGACTCACGCTAACATGATTTTCCTTCGCAACAGCAGCAAAAATGCCGCAATGCGGCAAAAACCGGCACCCGACCTCCGATAAAGGGGCCTTGTCTTCATCTTTTTATAAATATCTCGGGGAGCGCGAGGGGCAGCGCCCCTCGCATTGATCGCGTCAACCGCGATGGATCAGGGTCGAAAACAGCTGCGGGTCAAGGCTTGGTGCGGCGAACATCGTCCCCTGTGTCAGCACCGAGACCGCATCATGGCTGTGCAGGCTTTCCTGATGGCTCGCCACCACCCGGAAATCGCCCACGCGCGCATCGCTTTGCAGCGCCTCACAGAACAGCCGTGCGGCATCTTCGACAAAGATCGGATTGGCCGCATTCAGCTCCGCAAAGGCCTGCTCATCCTCGCGTTTGACCATCACCTGCGTCTCGGTCGGCACTGCGCGGCGGCAATGGTCGATCAGGTCCTCGAACCACAGACAGCCGCTATCCTGTTCCATTTGCACGGAAATCCGCGCAACCGAGCGCTGCGAATGTGGTGTCGCCAACTGCCCGCGTGCCTGACGCGCATGTTCCGAAAGCTCGAGCGAACAGGGACAGGTGGAGGAGTACACGTAATCCAGATGCACGATGCGGTGACGTTGCCCGGCGATCTGCACCAGCTCCAGCGCCACGTCGTAATACTGATAGCCCGACAGACCCGAACGCAGGCTCTCCACCTTCACCGGAAAGGAAAACCGCATCTGAAGCCGCGCATCGCCGCTGTCGAGATCACTGAGGTAATCCTCAAGTGCCGCCTCCATCACATCAAAGGAGAACACCTTTTCCGCATGTTTGTAGAAGCTGCGCATGATGCGGGACATGTTGATGCCCTTTTTCTCGGCATCAAGGCTCACGGTGCCGGTCACACTGGTTTCCAGCGTCAGATCGCCGTTGTCGCGGGTATGAAAGCGGATCGGCAGGCGGAAATTTGAAATACCGACGTGCTGAATCTGCTCTTTTGCGCCCCGGATCAGGCTGGACGGGCCGTTTTGCAGATCCGGCAGCGTGGCGCGGTAGGTCTCGGATGCGTCAAATTCTTCCGGGTACTGGCGCTTCAGGTCAGGATAGTTCTGCACTTCCCGGCCCGGCAACAGCCGCGCGATGGCAGGGTCCAGCTGCGCCACTTCGGTCTCGCTGGCACCACCGGCCCAGCGCCGCAGCACGGCCAGTGCCTCCTCGGCCTCCGACCGATCCGGCGTGTCGTTCACATCACGAGAATGGATATTCATAAACCCGTACTCCTGTCCCAGCAGCAAAGCGCCTGCCCGCAATTATCTAGGGTAGTACGGCAGGAAACACAAAACAGATCACCTAAAAACGCCACTAAAGGTCTCTGATCTGACCTTTTGCACCGTGCTTTCCCGCCCCGAGATGGGTCCGCAGCAGAGCGCTCAGGTTCTGCTGCGGCAGGTTTAAGGCAAGTCAGCTGATCGCCGCAAGCGCCTGATTTACATCCCCGATCAGGTCGTCCGCATCCTCAAGCCCGACGGAGAACCGCACCAGCCCGTCGGTGATCCCAAGTTCGGCGCGCTGATCTTCGGACAGGCGCTGGTGGGTGGTGGTGGCCGGATGGGTGGCGATGGATTTCGCATCGCCCAGATTGTTGGAAATCACCGGGATCGTCAGCGCATTGAGAAAGGCAAAGGCCGCGTCCTTGCCGCCCTTGATATCCAGTGACAGCACCGTGCCGCCCTTGCCGCCCAATTGCCGCTGCACCAGATCGTTCTGCGCATGGGTCTTCAGACCCGGATAGATGGTGCGCGCCAGGGCCGGATGGCCGTCCAGCGCCTCGGCGATCTGCAACGCGCTTGCGGCCTGTGCATTGACCCGCAGGTCAATGGTTTCCAGTCCTTTGACGAACATCCAGGCATGAAACGGGCTGAGCGAGCCGCCGGTGTGTTTCATGTAAGGCTCCAGCGTGCCGCGGATGTAATCCTTGCTGCCCAGCACCACGCCCCCCAGCGCGCGCCCCTGCCCGTCGATATGTTTGGTGGCCGAATAAACCACCACATCCGCGCCCTGTTCGATGGCGTTGGAAAACACCGGCGTGGAGAACACATTGTCGACCACGACTGTGGCGCCGACCGCATGGGCAATTTCGGCGACGCCTTTGATGTCGATCACCTCAAGCGTCGGGTTCGACATGCTCTCAAAGAACACCGCCTTGGTATCCGCGCGCACGGCCGCACGCCATGCGTCCAGATCGGTGCCATCAACAAATGTCACCTCAACCCCATAGCGGGTCAGGATGCTCTCCAGAATATAAAGACAGGACCCAAACAGCGCTTTGGCGGACACTACGTGATCGCCCGCCTTCAGGATCGAGGTCAGCGCGCCATTGACCGCGGCCATGCCGGATGCGGTGGCAAAAGCGTCCTCCGCCCCTTCGAGCAGCGCAATACGTTCCTCAAACATCGCCACGGTGGGATTGCCATAGCGGGCATAGATAAACTCATCCGGGCCGGTCTCGATAAACCGCGCCTCTGCCTGCTCTGCACTGTCGTAGACAAACCCCTGGGTCAGGAAAATCGCCTCGCTGACCTCGTTATACTGGCTGCGCCGGGTGCCGCCGTGAACCAGTTTGGTGCGTTTGTTCCAGGTCTCAGTCATCGTATCGCCTCCGCCGGTCACCGCCGCTCTCTTGCGGGCCGCGCATAAAAAAACTCCCGTTCGGCCAAGCGAAAGGGAGTCCCGTCGTCCTGACCTCTTTAGCGGCTTTTTTACGTGGCCCGCAATCCGGTAAACAAATCGCCACGATGCAACGGCGCGCAGATCCTGCGCAGCGTTGCGGCATGTGGTACTCCCGAGCGTCCCTGACGTCAAGTCCAGCCTTTTTGCAAACGGTCACGGCAATCTTCTTTCCACCGTCGGCCTATTCCAAGACAAGACGCACTGCCTGCATGGGCTGAATGCTTCAACCAGCTGCTCAATAGGGTCCGCCCAACGCCAAGCGTCCCGGCAGGCGCTCGTCCAGATCGACCGGGTCCGCCGCGACGTGGTATGTGACCTCTTGGCCGCAGCTCATAGCCGTCACCTCATCGTTACCCAGCCGTCACCTTCCCGTCACCGCAAGCCGCTACCGGATAGGAAAAATCATGGCTTTGGGGGCCTGTGATGGCAGTGATCCGTATTAATGCAGTGGGTGAGACGCCGGTGCTTCATGCCCGGCTCAGGTCGTTTGACGATGGTATCGCGCGATTGGCAGATGTGCCGGGGCCGGTGGTGATCATGGTGCATGGCTATAAATACCAGCCCGGCAATCCAAACCACTGCCCGCATCGCCACATCCTGTCGCTTGATCCACAGCATATGCCGTGGCGCGCACCGTCTTGGCCACGTCAGCTCGGCTTTGGCCTTGGCCGCAGGGACGAGGGGCTCGCGGTGGCGTTTGGCTGGGACGCCAGAGGGACGCTGGCCTCGGCGCAGGCACGCGCCTTGGCGGCAGGACGGGCCTTGGCACAGGTGGTGCGCAGCCTGCACGCACAAGCCCCCGCCCGAGACATCCATATCATCGGGCATTCTCTGGGGTCCGAGGTGGCACTGGAGGCCGTTCACTGGCTGCCTGCCGGTGCCGTGGGACGGGTGATCTCCTTGACCGGCGCCAGCTATCAGAGCCGAGCGGCCACGGCGCTGGCGACACCGGCCGGACGCCGGGCAGAGTTTTTCAACGTCACCAGCCGTGAAAACGATGCGTTTGATTTTATGTTTGAGACCCTGACCCGGTCGCCCGAACGCGGCGATCGCGCCATTGGTCAGGGGTTTGAGGCGACAAATGCGGTAACCCTGCAGCTTGATTGCCTCGATACGCTGGAGCATCTGGCGCAGATGGGTCATTCCATCGGCCTGCCGGAGCGTCGGGTGTGCCACTGGTCGTCCTACATGCGCCCCGGCGCGCTGCGTCTGTACAAGCGGCTCTTGCGTCAGCCGGAGCGCACGCCACTGCCCTTGATGCAGCAACTCCTGCCAGAGGTGCCCGCACGGCGCTGGTCACGTCTGCTGAGCCTGCGCCCGCAGCCAAGCCCGATGCCGATCTGGCAGCGGATCTGACCCTCCCCAGACTCGCTTCTGTTCATGCAAAGTCGGGCGTCCTCCCGCCCCTTTCCGCGACAGCCAAAGGCTGCACCAAAAGCGTTGGGCCGGGCGTGAGCCGCGCCTGAAAGGCGCGGCTCACGCCCCCCGGCGATGCGCAAAGCGCAGCGCAAACCCTCAAACCGGGTCGTGTTTCAGCTGAAATCAAGCGCCGCGTCTGCGCTCACTCAGCCTCACTTTCCTCTTCGATACCGTAGGTCTGAAACAGTTTCGCCTGCGTCATGAAGAACAGGAACATCGCAGCCGTGAGGCCAAAGGTCTTGAAATAAACCCAGGTCTCGGTGCTCATCATCCGCCAGATGACCTCATTGGCCACCGCCAGCCCAAAGAAGAACGCACAGAGGCGGCGGGTGAGGATCATCCACCCCTCGTCCTGAAGCGGCATCATTTCCTCCATGACCACCCGCAGGTAGCTCTGCCCCCGCAACAGCCCCACGCCCAACATGCCGCCAAACAGCAGGTAGATCATCGTCGGCTTCATCTTGAAGAACCGCTCGTCGTTGAACCAGACCGACAGCCCGCCAAACACCACGATCAGCACCAGCGTCATCACCTGCATCTTCGACAGCTTGCCGGTCAGCTTCCACAGGATCAGCGTCGACAGCACCATCAGCGGCACAAAGCCGGCGGTCACGACGATGAACCCCTCATAAGAGGTGCCGCCGATCTCAAACACCTGATCCTTGAGCCGCAGATAGGCGACGAAGAACAGCACCACCGGGCCGAACTCCAGCAGGTTTTTCACCAAGGGGCTGATCTTGCGCGCCTCACCGGTGGATGCATCGCTTGTCTGTTCGCTCATAGATGGCCTCTCATGTCCCAGTTCATTCCTGTCAGATGGCACCCTCAGCCCCCCATTTCAACAATCACCGCACCGGCCGCAATCAGCGCCATCAGCGCGATGCGGCGGGGGCCGACGGTTTCCTTCAGCACCAGCCAGCCGATGATTGCCGCAAAGACCGTCGATGTCTCGCGCAGGACCGCCGCCTCGCCCACCTTGTCAAGCCGGGTGGCCAGCATCACCGACCCGAAGGAGGCAAAGGCGACCAGCCCACCGAAGAACCCGCGCACCATCAACGGGCCCACCGTGGGCCGCTCCGCGCCCATCCGATGCCAGCGCCAATAGGCATAGATCGGCATGGTGATCCCATCGATCATGAAGAACCACGCCAGAAAGGTGAAAGGATCGGCAGTCGCCCGAATGCCATAGGCGTCGTAGGTCGTGTAAAGCGCCACAAACAGCCCTGTCGCCACCGCAAGCAGCAGCGCAATCCCAAGGGTTTCACGCGCCGTCACAAGAAAGATGAAGTTATAAACCGCAAGGCCAAAGATCCCCGCGAGCAGCACGCCCACACCAAGCCACTGCACCAGCGTGAAGGTCTCGCCAAACAGCCAATAGGCCCCGATCACCGCAAACAGCGGCCCGGTGCCTCGGACCACCGGGTAGACCACCGTGTAGGCGCCTTTGGTATAGGCCATCGCCTGCAACACTTTGTAGATCACGTGGATTACCCAAACGCCGAGGAAAATCAGCCACATATGCGGCTCCGGCCAGGGCACCACAAACAGCGCAAACGGTGCCGCCATCACCGCATAAGAGGCATCAATCGCCCCGCGCGACAGCCATGGATCATGCCGTCCCTTTTGCAGCGCGCCAAAGACCGCATGCAAAAAGGCCGCCGACACCGCCAGGATCAGTGCCGCTTGATGGCCTGCCTCGGTGCCTTCCAGGGAAATCAGCCAGTCGCTCAGCATATGCGGTCCTTTTCAATACAAGGTCTCAAATGATGGAATGAAGAAAATCGGGAACCCTGCCGCACTGCGCACGTTGACTGTTCATCGCAGACAATCGGGGCAGCATGTTCGACACCGCCATCCAGCAGATCACCAGCGAATTCACCAGCACCTTTTCCGTTGTGCCCGCGCCGGTGGCGCTGGCCCGGCTGCTCGCGGCCAGTGCATTGGCGGCGCTGGTGGGTTTGGAGCGGGAGATGCTCGACAAACCCGCAGGGCTCAGAACCCATATTCTGGTCGCCGTCGCGGCCTGCCTCTTTGTGGTGCTGGGGCGCGAGATTGCCGCGCTGGATTTTGGCGCGGAGGCCCAGCGCAACGATCCCCTGCGCATGATCGAGGCGGTGACTGCCGGGGTGGCCTTTCTTGCAGCGGGCCTGATCTTCACCGCCGGGGACCGGGTGCGCAATGTCACCACCGGGGCCTCGCTCTGGCTTGCAGGCGCGATCGGTTTGGGCTGCGGGGCGGGTCAGATGCCGCTGGCGGCGATGGCCACGGCCATTGTCCTCACGGTGCTGTTTGCGCTGCGCCATGTGGAGAGATGGATGACCCGGCATTGAGCTCCGATCCTCAGGTCCCGTTTTCAAGCCCCGTCTTCAAACCCCGTCTTCGAGCCCAGTGAGCGCGGCGGCGAACTCCTCGGGGTCAAAGGGTGCGAGATCGTCAATTTGCTCGCCCACGCCAATGGCATGGATCGGCAGGCCGAATTTATCCGCAAGCGCCACCAGAACGCCGCCCTTGGCGGTGCCGTCGAGTTTGGTCATCACCAGCCCCGACACATCCGCGAGTTGGCGGAAGGTTTCCACCTGCGACAGCGCGTTTTGCCCGGTGGTGGCATCCAGCACCAGGAGGGTGTTGTGCGGGGCTTCGGGATCTTTCTTGCGAATGACCCGCACGATCTTTGCCAGCTCTTCCATCAGGTCGGCGCGGTTTTGCAGACGCCCGGCGGTGTCGATCATCAAGAGATCCGCACCATCGGCCTCGGCCTTGGTCATCGCGTCAAAGGCAAGGCTCGCGGGATCTGATCCTTCGGGCGCGGTCAGCACCGGTACACCGGCGCGGTCGCCCCAGACTTGCAGCTGCTCCACGGCGGCGGCGCGGAATGTATCACCTGCCGCAATCACCACGGTTTTCCCTGCCGCGCGGAACTGGCTGGCGAGCTTGCCGATGGTGGTGGTCTTGCCAGAACCATTGACGCCGACCACCAGCACCACCTGCGGTTTGGACGGATAAAGCGGCATCGGACGTGCCACAGGTTCCATCACGCGGGCGATTTCCTGCGCCAGAAGCTCTCGGATCTCGCGGCCCGACACCCGGCGGCCCATGCGGCCTTCGGCGATATTGGCGGTCACCCGCAGTGCTGTATCGACCCCCATATCGGAGGCAATCAGCATCTCCTCAAGGCTTTCCAGCATATCGTCATCCAGCACCCGACGCGGCTCGGACGCTTTGCCGCGCCCCATGAGCCGACCCAATAGGCCCGGTCTGGATGCCTCCGCCTGCGGTGCAGGGGCGGGCGGAACGATGGGGGCAGGTGCAGCGGTGGACGCCCCTGCCGCCGGTGTGTCGGCGGGGCCTGCATCGGCCGGAGCTGGTGTCGTCTCTGCCGGAGGCTGCGTCTCTTGAACAGGCGCGGGGTCCGGGGTGGTCTCCGCTGCGGGGTCCGGGGTCACGGCCCCCTCTTCCACAATCGCATCCACCTCCTTGCCGAGGCGGGATGAGGATTTCAGCAACCGTTCCTTGAGCTTTGAAAAAAGCGCCATCTGGGTCTCCGCAGGGTCGTTTGACCTTCACCTAATGCGCTTTGACGCGGGATGCAAAGCGCAATGAGATGTTTCACAAGAGAAGCACCGCGAAAAACAGGGCCTGCGCGCCCCAGTAGAGCACCCAGACCGTTGGTGCGGTCAGGCGGCGTGCGCGGTGCGCGGGCGGCAAGACAAAGGTCTCCACCGCCAGAACCATATCGGACAGCATGAACATCACCGCCGCGCCCCAGATCAGCGGCTGGGGCAAGGTGAACCCCGCCAGCGCCATCGCAACGATCACTGGCACATACAAAAGCACCGCCACACGCATCTCGCCCGCATGACGCGCCAGCATCCGCGCCATCCCGATGGCGATCAGAAACAGCAACAATACGGCCCAGAGCATGGGCGCAGTTGCCAGCCGCTCAGGATCTGACCCCGGCAGCGACAGAAACAGCCAGACATAGGCCAGATGCCCAGCGGCGAAACTGGTAACGCCTGCCAGAAACGCGCGCTCGCCCGGGCGCGACAGGGCCAGATCGCCCAAGGCACAAAACCCCAGCGCCACGGCGAGGGGCGGCATCTTGAGGGCAGCCATCAGCGCCAGGATGAGAACCGCACCGGTTTTTAAGGCAGATCGCCCCCAGCTTTCTCGGGCATGTACCAGGCGGAGATATCCCAGAGCAGAGACCCCTGCTCCGAAAAGCCCAAACATGTCTGCGGTCATATACTGCCTCCCCTGCGATCTGACGGCAGGTTGCGCCGGGCGTTGTGGAAGGTCAAAACTGACCTTGCGCCACCTTGCCACGCAGTGCCCTCTTGGCCGGGCGCTGAAACTGCGCCATGGTGAGGACATGTTTGTTTCACCCTCACGGATCGCAGTTGCCCTCGCATTGGGCATGTCCCTCAGCTCTGGCGCTCCGCTGAGCGCGGCCGATACCGAGCGTTTTGACAGCTACACACAAGGCCGCACCATTCATTTTGACTGGCAAGGCCAACCCTATGGGGCGGAACGCTACCTGCCGGGGCAGCGCGTGATCTGGTCCTTTCTCGATGGGCGCTGCATCGAGGGCGAATGGTATATGCAGGCGGGCGATATCTGCTTTATCTATGAGGATCGCCCCGATGCGCAGTGCTGGAGCTATCAGATCGACGACACCGGCCTGAGCGTCACTATTGAACGCGACACTGGTCCGGCGCTGACGCTGACCGAACAAAAACGCCCCCGTGACGAGATGGTCTGCCTCGGCCCTGAGGTCGGGGTCTGAGGCCCGGAGGTCGGGGTCTGAGGCCCGGAGGTCGGGGTCTGAGGCCCTGAGGGATGCGAGGCTCTGCCTCGCGCTCCGGGATATTTTGAGTTAGAAGAGATGGGGCGTCAGAAGAGCGAGCCCTGCTCTCCCGGTGTTTTGGGCGGCTTGGGCGCGGCTGGTTTGGGTGCGGTTTTCTTTGGTGTTGCTGCGCTGGCGCCGATCTCCACGATGCCATCCGCAAATTCGATGGAGAGCGCTGCAGCCGTGCGCGCGTCGGCCGTATTGGTGATCAGCGCATCCCCGTCACGCACCACCGCATAGCCACGGCTGAGGGTGGCCTTGTAGCTGAGGATTTCAAGCTGGCGCGCAGTTGCCGACAGGCGATCCGCGTGGCGCTCAATCCGGCTGGTTTGCGCGGCATTGAGGCGCTTGCTGATCCGGTCGAGCGCGTCGCGTTTGCGCGCCGTGTCCTGCTGGATCGGGCGAAGCGTGAGGCGTGACGACAGGTTCTTCAGACGGTCCTTGCGTGCCTCAACAAGGCTGCGCAGGGTGGCGGGCCGCAGAGAGGCTGCGCGCTCGCTGAGCGTAAGTTTGCGCCGCTGCACGCCCGAAATCAGCGCATTGGGCAGACGGTCTGACACCCGATCAAGCCGCTGGCGCGGGGTTTCCAGCAGCGTATCCGGGCGCGGCAATGCGCGAGCCACATCGCCCAGCCGCTGGCGGCGCAGCTGCACCGCGCGGCTAGTGGCATTGGCCATTCGCGCGCCCTGGTTTTCGACCCATCCCAAGAGTTCAAGCCGCACCGGAACCGCATGTTCCGCCGCCGCCGTTGGCGTGGGCGCGCGCAGATCAGAGACATAGTCAATCAGCGTCGTGTCCGTCTCGTGCCCGACGGCAGAGATCAGCGGGATCTGACTGGCGGCAACCGCACGGGCGACGATTTCCTCGTTAAAGCCCCACAGATCCTCGATCGAGCCGCCCCCACGGGCCACGATAATCAGGTCAGGCCGGGGTAAGGCACCGCCGGGGCTGAGGCTATTGAAGCCTTCGATGGCGCGGGCCACCTCGGGCGCGCAATTGCTGCCCTGAACCGCCACGGGCCAGACCAGCACCTTGCGCGGAAACCGGTCCCGCAGCCGATGCAGAATGTCGCGGATCACCGCTCCCGAAGGCGAGGTCACCACCCCGATGATCTGCGGCAGATACGGCAGCGGTTTCTTGCGCTCCGGTGCAAACAGCCCCTCAGACGCCAACTGCGCCTTGCGTTTTTCCAAGAGCGCCATCAACGCGCCCTGCCCCGCAACCGCGACCTCGTCGACGTTCATATTGTATTTGGATTGCCCGCCAAAGGCGGTGAGGCGCCCGGTGACAACTACCTCCAGCCCTTCTTCGGGCACCACGGAGAGGCCCGAAATCTGACCTTTCCACGTGGTGCAGGCCAGCACCGAGCGGTCATCCTTGATGTCGTAGTAAAGATGCCCGGAGCGTGCCTTGAACACCCGCCCGACCTCGCCGCGCACCCGGACGCGGCCAAAGCTGCCTTCGAGTGTTTTCTTAATCTCGCCGGAGATCTCGGAGACAGAAAACTCTGGTGCGTTCTGGCCCGGAGAGGGATCATCAAGGAGGTCGGACATGGGAATTTCAGGCTCCGGTTTGATCTGTGATTGGATCTGGCTGCTCTGACACCTGCCACCGGAGGCAAACCCCGGCAAGGGCGTTCTTGTTTATACGTCGCACACAGCATAGAACGCGCATCAACCAAGGCCAAGCAGATCGGAGAATGGCTCATGAATATCCTCATCCTCGGCAGCGGCGGGCGGGAACATGCACTTGCCTGGGCGGTGATGCAGAACCCGAAATGCGACCGGCTTATCGTGGCGCCGGGCAATGCGGGCATCGCCAAGATCGCGGACTGCGCCAGCCTCAACGCCGAGGACGGCGGCGAGGTTGTGACCTTTGCCGAGGAAAACGCCATTGATTTTGTGATCGTGGGACCTGAGGCCCCGCTGGCCGCTGGTGTCGCGGACCGCCTGCGCGATGCGGGTATTCTGGTCTTTGGCCCCTCTGAGGCCGCCGCCCGGCTGGAGGCTTCCAAGAGCTTTACCAAAGAGATTTGCGACGCAGCGAATGCTCCTACGGCGGGGTATGGCCATTTCACCGATGCCGAGGCCGCCAAGGCGCATGTCCGCGCAAATGGCGCGCCGATTGTGGTCAAGGCCGATGGTCTGGCCGCAGGCAAAGGCGTGATCGTGGCGATGGACGAGCAGACCGCGCTGGATGCCATCGACGATATGTTCGGCGGTGCCTTTGGTGGGGCGGGCGCAGAGGTTGTCATCGAGGAATTCATGGAGGGCGAAGAGGCGTCGCTCTTTGTGCTCTGTGATGGCGAGGAGATCCTGTCCATCGGCACCGCACAGGACCACAAGCGCGTCGGCGAAGGCGACACCGGCCTCAATACCGGCGGCATGGGGGCCTATTCACCCGCCCCAATCCTGAATGCCGAGGTTGAGGCCAAAGCCATGGAAGAGATCGTCAAACCCACCATGCGGGTGATGGCCGAGCGCGGCATGCCCTATCAGGGCGTGCTTTACGCGGGTCTGATGATCAAAGACGGTCAGCCGCGTCTGGTGGAATATAACGTCCGCTTTGGTGATCCCGAATGTCAGGTGCTGATGATGCGCCTTGGCGCGCAGGCGCTGGATCTGATGCAGGCCGCAGCCGAGGGCCGTCTTGCGGACGCTCGCGTCAACTGGGCGGAGGACCATGCGATCACCGTGGTGATGGCCGCCAATGGCTATCCCGGCGACTACCAGAAGGGCAGCGAGATCAAAGGCCTCGCCGCTCTGCCCGAGGACAGCATGAACATGGTGTTTCACGCAGGCACCAAGGCCGAGGGCGACAAGATCCTCGCCAATGGTGGTCGGGTGCTCAATGTGACGGCACGCGGCGATAGTCTCACGGAGGCCCGCGACCGCGCCTATGCGATGGTGGATCAGATCGACTGGCCCGAGGGCTTTGTGCGGCGCGACATCGGCTGGCGCGCGCTCTGATCCGGCCATGACTGTCGCGCCGGTTCAGATCCCCCCGGACAGCCCGCACGTGCAGGAGGTTCTGGACCTGATCCGGCGCAGCTTTGCCTATATGGACGGGCGAATTGATCCGCCCTCCTCCATGCACCACCTCACGTTGGACGCGCTTGCCGCACAAGCCGAGGCAGGCGAGGTCTGGGCAATCGGTACGCCGGTGGTCGCCTCAGTGGTGCTGACACCGCGCGCCGATGTGCTGTATCTCGGCAAGCTCGCCGTTTCCGAGGATCAGCGCGGTCAGGGGCTGGCACGCCATCTGATCGAACATGCCGTGAGGCGCGCGCGGGCCTTGGGCCTCAGTGCGGTGGACTTGCAGACGCGGGTCGAACTGGTCGAGAACCACGCAGCCTTTGCCCGACTGGGGTTCAGGCAGGTGGCGACCACGGCGCATGCCGGGTTTGATCGTCCCACCTCCCTGACGATGCGCCGCACGGTCTGAGCCACGCCGGGTCGCAGTCCGGACCTGATCCGGCGCGCGGCGACGCGTGCATCGGCGCGGGATCTGCTTTGCTGGCGACATCCCAAGGAGACCTGCCATGATCGTTCGTCACAAACCCGGCTTTCTGGAACTGCTGGTGGCCACACACGGGTCGGTGCTGCCACGCATCCTGCCCCGCATCGCGGCGCTGACGGCCATGGCCGCGCTGCTGGTCTGGCTCGACGGCAGCCTCTTGGCCCTGCCCCACACCAATGCCGCGCCCTTTGCGGTCTTTGGCGTGGCGCTGTCGCTGTTCCTCGGCTTTCGCAACAACGCCGCCTACGATCGCTGGTGGGAAGGGCGCCGCCTCTGGGGGCAACTGGTGGCCGACATGCGGGCGCTGGGACGCGAGGTGGTGATGTTCCAGCCGGACGGCCATAAGCGCCGCCCCCTGCGACTGGCGTCTGACGGCGCTATGATCTCGCGGGCCGGTGATGCAGAAATCATCCTGCGGCCAAACGGTGACATTGATATGAACGGCGCCAAAATCACTCTAAAAGGGGATACGACATGGTTGAATTGATAGCATTTTCTGTTGGAGTGTTGATGCTGGTTTCGTCTGCGCATGCAGATGAAAAGCAATCTGGATTTGATGGTGAGGCCTACCTATGTGATGGCACACAAACACATCTGGCGAGTTATATCGATGTGATCGTATTCAATGAATTTATGAAGGATGTGCGCTTTAGCACGGTTGCGCCTGACGTGAGCAACTGTGCAAGCGGTCGCTGGCGGGCTCTGAACTTGATTTCCGAAGCCAGCGAACCTGAAGTTGGCTCCATGAGGACTGCATTTGTGTTTTCTTGGGTTAGTAGATCTCGCGAGATGCAAAGCTTTGAGGCACGGTACGCCAACGATGCCGAGATGTTGCTGCAATTGGCTTTGGCCTGCGAAACTGCAGCTTCAGGGCGTGGCGTCTGCATGCGCGAAACTCTCGAAACTATGCCAGAAGCGTTTTTTGCGGATAGTCCGGTATTTTGCTCGCTTGTCGAAGAAACCGAACGAGTACCGGAAGCATTTGGTCCCGCCCCTGCAATCGCTATAAGGCGTGAACTACCGTTTTTGTGCAGTACGTTTCTAGGAGCGGAAGGTCAAAACCAGGACGCTTGGTGGCAGAGCGTAGACAGTTCCTTGTTCCCAGAAACGCTACAGGAGTGAGAGGAAGACATGGGCATTGAAGATGGTCTAGCAGGCTGCTGATGAAGCTGCTGCACGGAACGGTTTCCCTCTATACGGGTGCTAGGTGGGTCCGGATCGTGCTGAGGCAACCCTGGCGGCGGCTTCGCTGATCAGGCAGCAATCAGTTTCGGCAGCCTCGCCAGATTGCAGACGGCCATTGTCAGCGTGAAGCGGGCGCGCACCCGCTCGATCTCGCGGTACAGGGTCTGTGCCATGCCACCGACTGTGTTGGCCCAACCGAAAGGCTATTCGGTCCTCTTCCTGCGGCGCTGTGAACGTATCGCCGCGACGCCCCTGCCGTTTGTCTACACGCTGCTGGTGTTCCGCACGACCTACCTCTATTGCCTGCTGTTCCCCTTTGCCCTGCTGGAGGGCGCGGGCTGGATGACACCGCTGTTTGTGGCCATCGTCGCCTATGTCTTCTTTGGCTTGGCCGAAGTGACCGAGGAACTGTCCAACCCCTTTGGCGAAACCGTGAACGGCCTGCCGCTGGATGCCATGTGCCGCACCATCGAGATCTCGCTGCTGACACAGTTGGGCAAGGAGGCTCCGGCGCCACTAAAACCGGTCGGCTACTACCTGAGCTAGGGCAGCTGGCAGTCCAGCGCGGGACCAAGCCGGCTCCGCGCATCAAACGGGCCGAGATCACGGCGGCTGATGCTGCCATCCGAGCTGAGGCGCGAGGCGATGATGCGGGACCAGTCGGCGTCGACCGTCACGATCTCCACCCCCTGCCCGCAGTCGCGCAGGCCGGAGGTGATGACATCCTCACCGATCAGATGGTTCGTCAGGCCGGGCGCGGCGGCGACCTCCACCAGCTTGCCATAGTGAAACCGCCAGATGCGCAGGGTCTTGGCCAGATGAGGCCGGTCGATATAGGCCACCTCGATATGGCCGTCGCCATCCAGATCCGCAGCGCCGACAGGCGCCAGCCAGCGGTTTGTCTGGCCGATATGCGGCGTGGCGGCGATCTTGTCGCCCGTGCTGTTGTAGACCGCCAGCTGCGCGCCCTGCGCCACATCCGTCTCGACCACCACAACCTCGGGCATCCCGTCGCCGGTGATGTCCCAGAGGCGCGGTGCAAGATCCTCAAAGACATGATCCACCGGCAGGTCGATCTCAAAGACATCTCGCCGCACACCTGCCGTGGATTGCTCAGCGTCGCCATCCTGTTGCACATGAATGCGTAGCTGGCTGTAATCGACGTCATCCCCCAGAACCGCGTGGCCATAGCGGGTCGTGGGCGCATCAAACTCCGCCCCCGTGGCCCGCCAGGCTTCCTGCGCGTTCAGCAGGGTCGCCGTCCCCGCCACCCCCAGGCACAACGCCTGCGCGGCGCGGCGGATGACCGGGGGCCTGATGCGTGTCATAAGACGCCGCGCCCGGCCCGCCGCGCGCATCAGATCTGCTTTTCGGGCATATGCACAACCAGACCATCCAGCGCGTCCGACACCTTGAGCTGGCAGGTCAGGCGCGAGCGGGCCGGATCTGGCTCAAAGGCAAAATCCAGCATGTCCTCTTCCATATCGTCCTTCGCGGGCAGTTTCTCCACCCAATCCGGTGCGATATAGACGTGACAGGTGGAACAGGCACAGGCACCACCGCAATCCGCCTCGATCCCCGGAATATTGTTGTCCCGCGCACCTTCCATCACGGTCAGCCCGTTGGCGACGTCGACCACATGTTCGGTCCCGTTGTGCTCGATGTAGGTGATTTTTGCCATGATCCGTCTTCCCTTTTTCGGTACTCGCCCCCGTGTGTAGCGAGCGTGCCTGCACCGTTCCAGCCCCATTTGCGACATCCCTCGCGTCGCTTGCCTTTTCACGACACGTGTTCCCGATTTACCCCGCACAGCGCCGGAAGAGCGGGACCGGCATCGACCGAGGCCGTGCCTCACGATCCGCTCCCGGCACGCGCGGCGGGCCCGAACCCTCCGGCCCCGGGTCCGCAAACTCCGATCTTCCTTCGGCAGAACAGTGCTATAGCCGGGATACGGCCTTTTCCCGCGCCCGGGTTTTAGGCTAGCATCAGCGACGCCACCGGGGGCAACCGTGGATCCCGGTTGCTGCCCACCTCAAGGACCCCGTCAAAGCGTATGCCCGCCCCTTTGCCTCCGCCCGCTGCCCAGAGCGTCACGCTGCAAGCGCCCCCGTGCAGGGCAGCCATACCGGACCGTCATCGCCCGGCCTGCGGCGCGCGTGGCATTGCAGTGCTCCTCCTTCTGACATTGAACGCCTGTGTCGCCGCTGCCCCCTTCGAAGGTGTCGGTCGCTCCGCGCCCCCGGGCGCCCCCGCTGGCACCTGCTGGGACAGCGTGATCATTCCGGCGCGAATCGAGACCGTGACCGAGCAGGTCCTGGTCTCACCCGAAGTGACATCGCCTGACGGCACCGTACTTGCCCCGGCCACCTTCTCCAGTCACAGCCGCCAGCAGATCACCCGGCCGCGCGAGGAAACCTATTTCGAGACCCCCTGCCCCGAGGTGATGACCCCGGAATATATTGCATCGCTGCAACGGGCACTGGCCGCGCGCGACCTCTACAGCGGCCTGATCACGGCCACGCTCAACGCCGAAACCCGCGCCGCCATCCGCAGCTATCAGGCGGGGTTTGGCATCGACAGCGACACCTTGTCGCTGCGGGCGGCCCGCAGCCTTGGCCTCAGCGCCGTCGATCTGCCCGGGTCGACATAGGACCGGCGCCACGGCCCAGCTGGGACCGCAAACATTCCATATCCCACGTGCAAGCTTGCACCAGAGCCCTTGGCCCCCTAGAACACAAAAACGGAGAGATCCTCCCCCTGCACTGACAGCCCGCCCGGAGAGCGCCCCATGGCCATTGCCCCCCTGCCCGCATCCAGCTTCCTGTTTGGAGCCTCGGATCGGCTGCGGGCCATGCTCGACAGCCAGGCCACCGATGTGCACCTCAAGACCGGCGACGTGCTGTTCGAACGGGGCGATGAGGGCGATGCCCTCTATGCGATCATTTCTGGCGCGTTGGAGATCTCGACCCTCTCCGCGTCCGGACGCAAACTCTCGCTCGATATGATGCGCCCCGGTGCGATCTTTGGCGAGATTGCGATGTTTGATCCCGGCGAGCGCACAGCCACTGCCACCGCTGCCGAACCCAGCCACCTGCGCCGCCTGCGACACCGCGATGTGCTCGCGCAGCTGACAAAGCACCCGGAGCTTGCAGGAGATATGCTGAAACTCGCCGGGCAACGCATGCGCTGGATGAACACGCAGCTCAACGAACAAGTGTTCCTGCCGATGCCGGTGCGGCTGGCGCGCAAGCTCCTCTATCTCACACCCGCAGATGGCAACGGCCACCTGAGCCTGTCGCAGTCGGAGCTGGCGGAATTTGTCGGCGCCACCCGCGAAGCGGTGTCCAAGACCCTGTCAAACTGGCGCAAGGCGGGACTGATCGAAATCAGCCGCGGCGGGTTGCAACTGAAAGACCGCGGCGGCCTCGCGGTTCTTGCCGATCCCGAGGGGATCTGAGGGCGCCTTACCCGCTTACCAGATCGCCGGATCATCGAGCGCCGCGACACAGGTGCACCGCCCCTTGAGTGGCGGCAACGCAGGCTCTTGGA
This sequence comes from Epibacterium sp. MM17-32, assembly GCF_022348205.1. Taxonomy (NCBI): domain Bacteria; kingdom Pseudomonadati; phylum Pseudomonadota; class Alphaproteobacteria; order Rhodobacterales; family Roseobacteraceae; genus Epibacterium; species Epibacterium sp. MM17-32. The sequence continues at coordinate 236,144 of NZ_JAKRFC010000003.1, forward strand.
GCGGCTGACCGATCCATCCGACCGGTTGGCTCAGCGGCAAGGGGGCGGCGGCGGTGTCCTCGTCCAGGGGCTCAAACCCAACCTTGCCGTAAAAGGCTGGATCACCATAGGTGATGGCGACATCAACGCCTTCCTTGGAAAGTGCGCTCAAGGCCTCTTTCAACAAGGCCTGCCCCACCCCTTGTTTCTGTCGCTCGGTCGCGACGGCCATAGGGGACAGAATAAACACCGATCGCGCATCCTCTGAATACGTCAGCCGAGAAAAGATCGCTGCCGCAATGAGAGCCTCACCTTCGGCCTGCGTAAAAACAAAAAGATCCTCACGCGGAGTGGTGTTTAGCAACCGCTCCACCAGCGCAGCAATCAAGCGCCCCTCGTCGGCGCCCTCCGAAGCCGCAAATGTCTGCGCAAAGAGCGATTTAATCTGCTCTTCTCGACCGTCGATCTGTGCTGAGAACTCCACTCTATCCCCCACGCCTTTGCTTTCGCGTACCGTGAACCGTTCGTCCGTCGCCGCTCATCTGTCAAGCCTCCCCCCTTTTCCGAAGCGCAGCTGACCACGGAAGACTTGGCGCACCTTCGGTTCGGATACCAGGCGTCATGTGACGCAGCCTTGGGAAAAGATGCAGAAAAAAACTGAGCGTGCAGCCACAAAAATCCCGCGAATGTAACCTGTTTCACAGTCCGCCCTCGTAGCCTCTGCCATAAGGGCCTCAAGGCGGTCATTCTCCTATCCATCCCAATGGCCGTCCGTCCCATCTTGAGCCATGTGTCCGCCCGACACATGGCTCTTTTGGTTTCAAAGACGCCCACCTACAAAACAAAACGGCCGACCCGATGGGGCCGGCCGCTGAGGAAGTAGGTGCCTGCCCCGGCCAGGGGGCTGAGGCGTGCTACTCGTCGAGGTTCAGCGCCACGAAACGTGGCTCTCCGGCGCGACGCACCATCAGGAAGATGGACTTGCGCCCCGCATCCTCGGCCGCCTCGATTTGCGCTTCAAGATCCGAGATGGAGGCCACCTTGTTCTGACCTGCCTCGGTGATCACGTCACCGGCGCGCAGACCTTTTTCCCATGCGCCCGAGGTCTCATCCACTGACAGGATCACCAGACCGGTGGTGCCGGCATCCAGGTTCAGATCCTCGCGCATGTCGTCGCGGACTACGCCGACCGTCAGGCCGAGCAGCTCTTTTTCACCCTCATCCGGTACAGCTTCGCCAGAGCCGGTGGTGGCATTGTTGCCAACCGCATCTTCGCGACGGCCAAGCGTCACGCGCAGGGTCTCGGTCTTGCCGTCGCGGAACACCACGACGCGCACGGTCTTGCCAACCTCGGTATCGCCCACACGGCGCACCAGGTCGCGGGTGTCTTCCACCTCGAAACCGTCGAAGCTGGTGATGACATCCCGCGCCAGAAGACCTGCGTCCTTGGCGGGGCCGTCGGGCACATCGGTGATCAGGACGCCGTTGTCGTTCTCAAGGCCGATGGCCTCGGCCAGGTCATCGGTCACGTCCTGAATGCGCACACCAAGCCAGCCACGGCGGGTTTCGCCAAATTCCTTCAACTGGCTGACCACTTTGGTCACCACGTTGGACGCCATGGAGAACCCGATCCCGATGGAGCCCCCGTTCGGCGACAGGATCGCGGTGTTCACGCCGACCACTTCGCCATCCATGTTGAACAGCGGACCACCGGAGTTGCCGCGGTTGATGGCGGCGTCGGTCTGGATGTAGTCGTCATACGACCCCGACAGCGCCCGGTTGCGCGCCGAGACGATCCCGGCCGAGAGCGAAAAGCCCTGCCCCAGCGGGTTGCCCATCGCAACCACCCAGTCGCCGACGCGGGCGGTGTCGCTGTTGCCGAATTTGACAAACTTCAGCGGCATCGGCGCATCCACTTTCAGCAGCGCGATATCGGTGTTGGGGTCGGTGCCAACAACGGTCGCTGGCAGCAAATCTGCGGGCTGTCCGTCACCGGGGAAGAACTCGATCTCGATCTCGTCGGCCCCCTCGATCACGTGGTTGTTGGTGACGATATAGCCATCCTCGGAAATCACAAAACCGGACCCCAGCGCCGAAGAGCGGCGCGGACGATTGCCGCCACCATTGCGGTCCTGGAATTCGCGGAAGAAATCCTCAAACGGGGAGCCTTCGGGCACGATCCCCTGCGGGCCGGTGCGCCCTTCGACCACGGTCGAAGTGGTGATGTTCACGACAGCCGGGCTGACTTTCTCTGCCAGCGGTGCGAGGCTCTCGGGGCGGGCAGCCGCCGACAGCGACTGCATGACCAGAAGCGCGGTCCCGAGGACCGCGATCCAGAACAGGCGCCAGCCGCTCTGCATCCCGTCATGGACGCGCGCGCGGCTCAGGGCCTTGGGTGAGGTGATTGGATGCACGGACATACTCCTTCGAATTGGCCTGTCAACTCTGTCTCCGCCCGCCCCCGCACATAAGGGGAAAGGGCGCACCCGTGCCTCAGGCGCAGCATCAAGCAGGGACAAGGTGCTGCGCGTTGGGGTGGGAAATTCATGCCACCCAATGTAGCCACTCCGCGCGCAGTCGCAATGGGGCGCACAGTCACCTCAATTCGACGTGAAGGGTGGTGAAGGCTTCGCGACCGCGGCCAGAGCGCAACAGGTGGGCGGTGGGTGATCTGGCCCCGCAGCCGAGCACTGATTATTCCGGGGGAGACGCGCAACAGAAGTCCCGCACCAGCGGGTAAAGAACGAGAGAACCGTTTTGCCCTGCTTACCTTGGGCGTCGGAGGTGTGGGACTTTTGAGACATTCGCGCACTTATCGTCGGGCTTTTGTCTGAGATGTAGCATCGGCTCGACCGTTCAGCCGGGAAGCCCGTCGACACTGTCTATGGCGGCCAGATCGTTGTCCCAGCTCGCGCGGCTGGAACAACAGATATGCGCGTTCGGTCGCATGTCGAACTGGCTGTCAAGTGATCCGGCCGGCACCACAAGCAATCCAATCTCCGGCTGGGGACCTGGCAGCGCGGAACCGCAATGGGAGCAAAAGCTCTTCACATGGCGTGACCCGGACAGCTGGAACGTCTTGACGTGTTCTTCGCCTGAACCCCAGGTGATTTTGGCAGTGGACGAAAACAGATTTGCCGAATGGGCTGAACCGCTGTCCTTACGGCAGCGGGCGCAGTGACACAGGAAAAAGCTCTCGAACTCTCCCGATATGCAAAATTTTACTGCGCCACAGAGGCATTGTCCGGTGGTCAGGTTATTGTCCATTCGCACTCCTTTCGACAAGCAAACCTCGTGCAGCCAGTCGAACGCATTTCTATTTCCGCTTGTATCCACGTGTTGGATCAAGGTCAAAATGGGCTCAAAGCCGACTATGGCGGCAAAACGCAGTTTCTCTGATCGTGATCACATGGGGAAATAGGCCACGATCCTGATCGCAGCCACAGTGGCCTGCGCAAATAGCCGCGACACAATGAAAAAGGCCACCTCAAAGGGTGGCCTTTTCGGGTCTGTTCGTTGCCGGAATTACTCTGCCGCGTTCGCGCCTTCGGAGGACTTCAGGTAGTTGAAGAACTCGTTATCGGGCGACAGCACCAGCGAGGAGTTCCCGCCCTGCAGCGAGCGCGCATAGGCGGTCAGGCTGCGGTAGAATTCAAAGAACTCCGGGTCCGCACCGTAAGCTTCGGCAAAGATGTTGTTGCGCTCGGCATCCGCTTCACCGCGGATAACCTCGGCTTCGCGCTCGGCCTCGGAGACCAGCTCGACCTCGGTCCGGTCCGCCTGCGCACGCACGCGCTGTGCGGCTTCTTCACCGCGGGCGATCTCGTCCGCAGCTTCGCGTTCGCGCTCGGCCCGCATCCGGGCAAAGGTCGCCTCGAGGTTGGCCTGCGGCAGGTCGGTGCGCTTCAGACGCACGTCGATCACCTCAAGACCCAGCGCCTGCGCCTGGGCGATCGCCCCGTTGCGGATCCGCAGCATCAATGCGGCCCGGTCCGACGACAGGATGTCGTTGGAGCTGACGGTACCCAGAACCTCGCGGGTCTGGTCGCGCATGATGTTGTCGAGACGGCTTTCGGCGGCGCCGATGTTGCCAACACCCACCGCCTCGCGGAAGCGACGCACATCGGTGATGCGATAGCGGGCAAAGGCGTCGACCACCAGACGGCGGTCATCAAGCGGGGTGACTTCGAGCGGCCCGACCTCAAGGCTGAGGATCCGGTCGTCGTATTTCACCACATCGTCGACAAAGGGCAGCTTGAACGCCAGGCCCGGGTCTTCCTGCACGTTGACGACACGGCCAAACCGCATCACCAGCGCCTTTTCACGTTCGTCCACGATGAAGAAGGCCGACAGTGCACTCACGCCAAGAATGCCGAGAACAACCAGAAGAATGATAGAGCGGTTCATCAGTTATTCCCTCCCGAGCGACGGATTTCATTGAGCGGCAGATAGGGCACGACACCCTGAGCATTCTGGCCACCGGCGTTGTCGTCGAGGATGATCTTGTCGACGCGGCTCAGCACGTCTTCCATGGTCTCCAGATAGAGACGCTTGCGCGTAACCTCCGGCGCCTTCTCGTATTCTGCAAGCACGGCGCTGAAGCGCGACGCCTCACCCTGCGCCTGGTTCACCACCTGCGCGCGATAGGCTTCGGCTTCTTCCAGCGTCTGGGCCGCCTGCCCCCGGGCGGAGGCCAGCTTGCGGTTGGCATAGGCGTCAGCCTGTTTTTCCAGACGGTCACGTTCCTGACCGGCAGACTGAACCTCGCGGAAGGCGTCCTTGACCGGCTCCGGCGGGTCGGCCCCGTCAAAGTTGATCCGGACGATATTCACGCCCGCGTCGTAGCTGTCCAGCGTCGCCTGGATCAGTTCTTCGAGGCGCTGCGAAATGATACCACGGTCGCGGTTCAGGATCGGCGCCAGTTGCGACTGGGCGATGATCTCGCGCATCGCAGATTCCGACACCGCCTGGATGGTCGCCTTGGGATCACGCAGGTTGAACAGATACTTGTCGGGTTCGTTGATGTTCCAGACCACCTGGAAATCGACGTCGATGATGTTCTCATCCCCCGTCAGCATCAGCCCGGCATCAGAACCGCGGGCGCCTGCACCGATGCTCTCGGTCTGTTCGACACTGACCGGGACCACCTCATAGGTGACCACGGGCCAGGGCGCGAAGTTCAGGCCCGGATTGCCGACAGAAGAGAATTCGCCGAGAAACAGCTCGACGGATTTTTCCTCGGTCTTCACGGTGTAGAAGCTGTTGTAGCCCCACAGGAAAACCGCGGCGACCGCGCCGATCATGATGCCGGCCTTGGAAAACAGCGGGCTGCCGCCAGAGCCGCCACCGCGTGGCCCCTGACCGCCGCCTGAACCACCGCGCCCGCCCATGAGCACGCGCAGCTGTTCCTGACCCTTCTTTACCAGCTCGTCGATCTCGGGGATCTGGTTATCCTCGGGACGGCGACCACCGCCGCCTCCGCCACCACCATTGTTTCCCCGGTTGCCTCCGCCGCCGGAGGAACCGCCGCCCCCCCAGGGGCCACCACTGTTCCCAGCCATAAGTCTCCTATCCATCTCTCCCCGCCGAACTGGCGGATATTGCCCTCTAACCTGTGCGCGCGGCGCGGAAATTCAAGCTCCCGCCCGCCACTCAGGCTTACCGGTCGCCTCAGACCGTCCGTACCGGGGTTTTCAGCGTTACCAATTCTTCCGACATGGTCGGGTGAACTGCAACAGTACGATCAAAATCTTCTTTGGTTGCCCCCATTTTTACGGCAATCCCGGCCAGCTGGATCATCTCGCCCGCACCGGGTGCGACAATATGACAACCCAGCACCTTGCGGCTGGCCTGGCTGACCACAAGCTTCATCAGCACCTTTTGCGCACGTCCGGCAAAGCTCTGCTGCATCGGCTTGAAGGAGGTCGAATAGATCTCGACCGTTTCCTGTTTGGCGGCGTCTTCCTCGCTGAGGCCAACTGTGCCCATTTCCGGCTGCGTAAAGATCGCGGTCGGGATCAGGTCGTGATCGGGGCTCGTGGGATTGCCGTTGAACACGGTTTCCACAAAGGCCATGCCCTCACGGATCGCCACCGGCGTCAGGTTCACCCGGTCGGTGACATCGCCGATCGCATAGACCGAGGGCACGCCGGTCTGGCTGTAGTGATCCACCTTGATCTCGCCGCCCTTGCCACGCGCGATACCCAGTTCTTCCAGTCCGAGGTTGTCGGCATTGGGTTTGCGACCAGTGGCAAACATCACCTGATCGAACAGGGTCACATCGCCATTGGTGGCGGTCACGCGGATCTTGTCGCCCTCGCGGCGCATCTCGGCCACGTTGTTGCCAAGCTGCAGATCGATCCCCGACTGGATCATCTCCTCAGCCACCAAACCGCGCGCCTCATTGTCAAAGCCGCGCAGGATCTGCTCGCCTCGATAATATTGCGTGGTTTTGACGCCGAGCCCGTTCATGATGCCCGCAAATTCGGAGGCGATATAACCGCCGCCCACGATCAGGATGCTCTCGGGGAGCTTGTCCAGATGGAACATCTCGTTCGAGGTGATCGCAAGTTCCGAGCCCGGAAATTCCGGCACCCACGGGCGGCCACCGGTGGCAATCAGGATGTGCTTTGCGGTTTTTGTGGTGCCATCCGAGAGCGCAACCGTGTGGGCATCCGCCAGTTTCGCACGCGCATCAAAGCTCTCCACGCCGGAGTTTTTCAACAGGTTGCGATAGATCCCTTCCAACCGGTCCAGCTCCGCATTGAGCTTGCCCTTGAAGTGGTCCCAGCTGAACCCCTTGTTTTCCAGATCCCAGCCGTAGGCACGGCCATCCTCGACCATGCCGGAATACTCGGAGGCAAAGACCATCAGCTTTTTCGGCACGCAGCCCCGGATGACGCAGGTGCCGCCATAGCGGTCCTCTTCGGCGAGCGCCACCGATGCCCCGCCGGCCGCTGCAACACGCGCCGCGCGCACCCCGCCGGAGCCACCTCCGATGACAAATAGATCGTAGTCAAAGCTCATACTCGTCGCCCTTCTTATGACTTGCGCGAGGTATCCCACAGCGCGCGGTGAATTGCCAGACTCGCAAGTGGGGGTGCAAGGCGGCATTTCAAGCACATACGGGCGTTCTTGTCGCGAAACCGTGAAAGAGGCGTGAACGCGCGCCCGCCTGCTATGTCCCCCTGCGCCACTCTGGCCAATAGCGATCCAGAGCCGCCTGCGCCCGTGCGACCTCAGGGTCGGCAGGGATTGAACACTTCGGTTCAAGGGACGGAATTTTGAACGTCAGATCGTAGCGCGCCCCCAGCGGCACCTGTGCCCGAACACGTAGCCGCGCATAGCCGGTGAGCACACTCTTTGGGATATACGCGACAGACACGACATCCGCCCAGCGCAGCGCGTTGATTGTCCCTTTCTTCCTCCCGTAATGTATGCCCCAGGCGTTCACCCGCAAAAAACGATCGTCCCGCATGGTATGAATACTCACCGCCAAGACCGCCACAACGCTGCAGGCTTTCCAGATATCACGCAGGTATTCAGGTCCGGAGAACCGCGCCAGGATACTCTCGGGCAGAAGGAAGGTCACAACCGGCGGAGATGTGAGCACCAAAAGCAGCGTGGCCCAATAGGGGAGCCGATCCCTCACCGGGACATCTGCGGTGGGTGATCCATCGTGCCGATCAGGCTTCGCAGAAAACATCGGCATCAAATCCACATTGCAAACAGTATCAATTCAATAAGCACCCACCTGCGAGTTTTCCCATCACCCTGTCAAGGCGCATAGCTGACATGCAACGCCACAGCGGGGCTTGAAAATTTCCCGCCGCTCTCCCAGATTGCGGCTCGTTGGGGACGACCCCGCCAATGGCGCAGCCACGCAGGCCACGCCGTTGCCTATCCCTCGGGACGACCCGACTGCAAAGTATGAGGTTGCCCATGCGCTCCCCACTTGATCGTATCCGTCACGCCCTGAGTTTCGAGATCATCGCGCTGCTGTTGGTTATACCGCTTGGCGCATTGGTGTTTCACTTTCCGATGCACGATATCGGTGCGGTTGGCGTCGTCAGTGCCACCCTCGCCACCCTGTGGAACCTGATCTACAATTACGGCTTTGACGCGCTGTTGCAGCACTGGCGCGGCACCACGCTAAAGACCCCCAAAATCCGCGTCCTGCATGCGGTTCTATTCGAGGGCGGGCTGCTCATTGTGCTGATGCCCTTCATCGCGTGGTATCTGCAGATCTCGCTCTGGCAGGCCTTTGTGATGGATGTGTCTTTTGCGCTGTTTTATATGATCTACGCCTATGGCTTTAACTGGGCCTATGATCGGTTGTTCCCATTGCCGGAATGGCAAAATGCGGCGCAAAGCCACTGACCCAATGACGCCTCGACCTATGCCTCCCGGCATCTGGGTTGGATAGGCTCAGAACATCTCATACAAAAGCCGCCCCAAACAGGGCGGCTGTCGCGAATCCACTTTCAGTGGGGGTTACTCCCCCAAATCCGCAAACAGATTGTCCGTCTCGACAAAATCAATCCGGTCGGTCTCGATGGTGCCTTCATTGATGTCGCGCACCTCGACCTTACCGTCACCATAGCCGATCACCACCGTGTCGCAGATGTCGATGAACAGCCCGTTCTCAACAACTCCCGGTATCTGATTGAGAACCAACGCCAATTGCCGCGGGTTGCCAATGCGGTTGAGGTGCAGATCAAGGATATGGTTGCCTTCATCGGTCACATAGGGGCTGGCCCCATTCATCCGAAGCGTCGAGCTGCGCCCCATCACATCCATCGAGATCAGCGTTTCCTCGACCAGCGCCTGCGAGGTCTGCCAGCCAAACGGGATCACCTCGATGGGCAGCGGAAACGCCCCGAGCATTTCGACCTCCTTGGCCTTATCGGCAATCACCACCATCTGATCGGACGCGGTGGCGACGATCTTTTCCTGCAACAGCGCCCCGCCGCCGCCTTTGATGAGGTTCAGATCACCGTCGAACTCATCCGCACCATCGATGGTCAGATCGAGCCAACGCGCCTCGTCGAGGGTAATCACCTCGATCCCCACGTCGCGCGCCAGTTCCGCCGTGCGGGCAGAGGTGGGCACGCCGGTGATCTTCAACCCGTCCTCGCGCACCATCTCACCCAGACAGCGCACCAGCCATGCGGCGGTTGACCCGGTACCAAGCCCGACCCGCATCCCGTCCTCGACCATTTCGGCCGCCCGTTTTGCCGCGACAAACTTGGCCTTGTCTATGGGGGATAGCTCTCCGGTCATAGGGCATGGACCTCCGCATCTGTAGTGGTGTTGCGGGCCATGGATCACCCAGCGCCGCCCGCCCCTTATAGGCGGTTTGTGTGGCCCGCGCGAGGGGCGATCTGCGCGCGCCGCGCCTGCCGACAGGCAGGCGCGGCGCTCGTCGCTTCGGGGCACCCGAAGCGAAACACCTCATCTCCGCCCCGAAAGGAACAGTGATGTGGTCGATCACAACTGATTGGTTGCAAAGCGGCGTCAAAATCATAGGTTACACCAGCGCGTTTCCTATCGGAAACGTCGGTTTCAATCGCTCACTTCACCCCGCACGGACCTAAGATCTCTGCATGACCACACCGCTTCGCCTTCACTATGCGCCCGACAATGCCTCGCTCATCGTGCGACTGGCGCTGGAAGAGCTTGGCCTGCCCTATGAGACAATCCTGGTGAACCGCAGCCGACAGGCCCAGCGCGCACCGGAGTATCTACGCCTCAACCCCAATGGCACCATCCCGGTTCTGGAAACGCCGGATGGAGCGCTGTTTGAAACCGCGGCCATCCTGCTGTGGCTCTCGGATCAGGCGGCACGTCTCGCCCCCGCACCCGGATCTGCCGAACGCGGGCGCTTTTTGACATGGCTGTTTTGGTGCTCGAACACCTTGCACGTCGATTTGCGCCAGTATTTCTACCCGGAGAAATATATCGGCTCCGATCCGTCGCATCACGCGCAGCTGCGTCAGATGCTCCGTCAGCGCTTGCAGGATCACTTGCGCATGGTTGACGCCGCGCTGGCAGGGACGCCGGCCCTCACCGGCAAAGACCAGCCGACGCTCCTTGACCTGTACCTGCCCTGTCTGTTGCGGTGGACCAAGCTCTACGCAGAGACCGCGCAAACCCCATGGTTTGAGCTCTCCGCCTACCCCGCGCTTTCTGAGATGTGTCGCCGGGCCGAGGCGCGCAACAGCACAAAGGCCGCACAAATCGCCGAAGGGCTCGGACCGACGCCCTTCACCGCCCCAACATTCGCCATCCCTCCAGAAGGATCAGCCACCTAAATGTTCCTCTCCGTTTTTGACATGTTCAAGGTCGGCATCGGCCCGTCCTCCTCGCACACCATGGGCCCGATGGTGGCCGCCGCGCGCTTTCTTGACATGATGCGCGCCTCGCCGTTTGAGTTTCGCGGCCTGCGCGCCTCGCTGCATGGCTCGCTTGCCTTTACGGGCGTCGGTCACGCCACGGACCGCGCCACCATCCTCGGGCTCGCGGGTTTTCTGCCCGACACCTATGATAACGACAAAGCCGAAGACACGCTTGCAGCCATCAATGCCACCAAGACCATCGTGCTTGATGATCTTGGCACCCTGCAGTTTGATCCCAAAGCGGATATGATCTTTGATTATGATCACGCGCTGCCCGGCCACGCCAATGGCATGGTGCTGATGGCGACCGACGCGCAGGGGGATGTCACGCTGCGGCAGGTGTATTACTCGGTCGGCGGGGGCTTTGTGCTCACGGAGGAGGAACTGGCCCAGGGCAAGGCCACGGATGAGGGCGCCCCGATCCCCTACCCGTTCAAATCCGCCGTCGAGATGCTGGAGATGGCCAAAACCTCCCGCCTCACGATCGCCCAGATGAAACGCGCCAACGAGGTCTCGCGCGGCTGCGAGGAAAGCCTCGCCAAGGGCACCCAGCGCCTGTGGCAGGTGATGAACGATTGCATCAACCGCGGGCTGGAACGCGACGGCATCCTGCCCGGTGGCCTGAGCGTGCGTCGCCGCGCCAAGGGCATCTATGATTCCCTGATGGCCGAGCGTGGCATGAACCTGACCGCGCCGCACACCATCAACGACTGGATGAGCGTCTACGCCATGGCCGTGAACGAGGAAAACGCCGCCGGGGGTCAGGTGGTGACCGCCCCCACCAATGGCGCGGCGGGTGTGCTGCCTGCGGTGCTGCGCTACTACCTCGATCATGTCCCCGGCGCGTCGGAAAAACACATCGAGGATTTCCTGCTGACCGCCGCCGCCATCGGCGGGCTGGTCAAATACAATGCCTCGATTTCCGGCGCTGAGGCAGGCTGTCAGGCCGAGGTCGGATCGGCCTCCGCCATGGCGGCGGCAGGGCTCTGTGCGGTGATGGGCGGCACGCCGGAACAGGTGGAAAACGCGGCTGAAATTGCGCTGGAACACCACCTCGGCATGACCTGCGATCCGGTCAAAGGTCTGGTGCAGGTACCCTGCATCGAGCGCAACGGCCTTGGCGCGATCAAGGCGGTTTCTGCGGCGTCCCTGGCGCTGCGCGGCGACGGTCAGCATTTTGTGCCGCTGGATGCGGTGATTGAGACCATGCGCCAGACCGGGGCCGACATGCATGAAAAATACAAGGAAACCTCGCTCGGTGGCCTTGCAGTGAACGTGCCCAACTGCTGAACCCGCAAACAGGCGCGCCATCCGTCCGGCGGGTGGCGCAGCCCCTTTGCTGGCGTTCACTCAGCCAATGCCCGCGCCGATCTCATCCGCCAGCCGCAACAGCGGCTGCTGGGATTGCTGCGCATAGGCCATCACCCACGCCCCTTGCAGGCGGATATGCAGCGCATAGGCCGCCGCATCCGGATCTGTTCGATTGAGCCGCCGCGCCTCGCGCGCCAGACCCTCCGTCCAGCTGGCATAGACCTCCTGCACCGCTTCTTGCAGCAAAGGCGTGTCCGAGGCCGCCTGCAACACGCTCAGCACCGGGCAGGCCTCGATGTGGTCGACCTGCCCCAATGTGGCCGCCAGATCCCGGCAGGCCGCCTGCGCGCCCTCTTCGAACGTCTCTGCCCCTTCAAAGGACCGCTGCACCAACGCCTCGATCCAAGCCCCTGCCCAGCGCGTGGCCGCCGCCGCCAATTCGGGTTTGCCGCCGGGAAAGTGATAATAAAGCGACCCTTTGGGCAGACCGGCCTCGGTCAGGATCTCGGTCAGCCCCACCCCGGAATAGCCCTTCCTGCGAAAGAGCCGTGAGGCGGTCTTGATCAGTGTAATGCGGGTGTCTGGCGCGGTCATAAAAAAGGAATAGCCTCATTGGACCGATTGGTCTACATATGTGATTAGACCGACTGGTCTACACGCAGTCGGACTACACACAGTCAGAGGTGATCTCCCATGTCCCCCACGCCCGAAACGATTTCCTTTGGCCCCAGCAGCAACCCTCTTGTGGGCCAGTGGTATCCGGCGCAGGGGCAAATGCAGGCGGCCATGGTTCTGCATGGGGCAACCGGCGTGCCGCAGCGGTTTTACCGCCATTTCGCGGCATGGGCCGCAGAGCGGGGCATTGGCACCCTGACCTATGACTACCGGGATTTTGGCGACTCGCTGCGCGGCCCGATCCGCAACAGCCCCGCCTCCATGGCGGATTGGGCGGTTGCCGATCAGGACGCAGCACAACGCAAATTGGCCGAGCTTGCCCCCACCGGGCCGCTTTGGGTGCTTGGGCATTCGTTGGGCGGGTTGGGCGTTGCGTTTCACACTTATCCCGCGCGGGTCTCACGCATCATCACGCTGGGGTCCGGGATGACACATCACTGGGATCACCCCTGGAGCTACCTGCCCAAGGTTCTGGCGTTCTGGTTCCTGCTTGGCCCGCTTGCAACGGCGGCGACGGGATATCTGCCGGGACGGCGGCTCGGGCTTGGCGCGGATCTGCCTGCCGGGGTCTACTGGCAATGGCGCCGCTGGTGCACACGGCGGGATTTCTTTGCCAGCGACATTGGCCGATCTCTGCCAAACCCCGATTTCGACGCACCCAATCCGCCACTGGATCTGTGCGTGGCGACGGATGATGTCGTCGTGCCCCCCGTCGCGGTTCAGCGGTATGCGGCGCATTTTGCGCCCAGCCGCACCCAATTGCGCATGTTTGATCCCGGCACCTATGGGTTGAAGCACCTGGGCCATGTGAGCTTTCTCGGTTCAGGTCTCGGTGCGGGCAACGAGGCCGCCTGGGACGACCTCCTGCTGCAGCAGACCGCGCAGGTCGACGCAGCGCCGATCCGGCAGGCGTTATAGCGTCTGTGGCCCACAACTCCTGAACATATTCACCACTTGCCAAGCTCCGCCGCCGCCCCTAGCGTCGCCGGATGAGCCAAACAACACCTGCCACGCCTGACACAATGGACCGCCCGCTACTGGGCATTGCCCTGATGCTGGGCTTTTGCGCCGTCATTCCATTGGGCGATGCGGTGGCAAAGATTCTGTCAACGCGCATTCCGGTGGGGCAGATCGTCTTTGTCCGCTTTGCAGCACAGGGGATCATCCTCGCACCGGTGGCGCTGATGCTGGGGATCTCTTTGCGCCTGCCTGCACGCATCATGCCCATCGTGCTGCTGCGCACGGTGCTACAGATGGCGGGCATCACCGCCATGTTCATGGCGCTGCGGTTCTTGCCGCTTGCGGATGCGGTGGCGATCGCCTTTGTGATGCCCTTTATCATGTTGCTCTTGGGCAAATACATCCTCAAAGAAGAGGTGGGCCTGCGCCGGCTCGCCGCCTGCGTCGTCGGCTTCTGCGGCACGCTTCTGGTGATCCAGCCCAGCTTTGCCGAAGTCGGCCTCAATGCCTGCTGGCCGCTGGCCGTTGCGCTGATCTTCTCTCTCTTCATGATGGTCACCCGCCGCATCGCGCGGGAAACCGATCCGATCGCCATCCAGGCGGTCTCTGGCGGTATTGCCTGCGGTCTGATGGCTGTGCTGTTTCTGCTTGGTCGCGTGTTCGAGGTGGCGGAGCTGGACATCACCCTGCCCGCCCGGCCTGAGATCAATCTGCTGCTGCTCGCAGGCGTGCTTGGTACCATCGCACACCTCATGATGACCTGGTCGCTGCGCTATGCGCCAACCAGCACGCTGGCTTCCATGCAATATCTCGAAATTCCGATGGCGGTCCTGGTGGGATGGCTGTTCTTTGCCGAGTTGCCAAACGCCATGGCCGCCTGCGGCATCCTTCTGACCATGGCGGCGGGGCTTTATGCGGTGATGCGGGAAAGAAAGGTCAGCCGAGAGGCGCGTCTCAGTGCCGCGCAGCAGGCGCAATCGCCGCCAGCCGCTACCGGGTTGCCGGCATCGCCGGAATAACCGCCCCGAGAGAGCCCCGCGGCAGGATCGCAAGCAAGCCCGGCCCATCGGCCTCGATCCGTACCGGTCCGGTGGCACGGTTCGACGTGCCGATCCGTGTCATCGGCGACAGCTGCAATCCGTCCAGCGACCATTCCAGCCCGACAGACCGTGCCGTGACCGGTGCCAGCGGGAACAGCGACACCACATCCCCCGCCGTCAGCGCCATATCCAGAGGCGCCGTGATATGCAGGACGATCTCATGAGCCCCGATCAGAATGCATCGTGCCGCATGCGGTTGCGTCAGAACATGCAGCGCTGCCAGTTGATGATCGACGCGCGCCCCCAGGAACCCGACCGCCAGCACCAGCGGCGCGCTGACCGCGCGCAGGGCCTTGTCGAAATCCGTGGTCTCCTGCTCCGCGACAAGATGCAGTAGACTGTCGGAGAGGGCCGCCCGGGCGGCCTCAGAGACCGAGTCGAAATCTCCGATCACCGCGCTAGGCTTATATCCAAGTGCAAGTGCGGTGTCCGCGCCCCCATCCGCGGCGACGAGCACCGGCGCCAGCGCAAGGGCCGCCTCCAGGTCAGCCGCCGTGACCTCCCCGCCGCCGATCAGGGTCACCGGGGCAGCCTGATGAACAATCACCTCTGTCATGCGGGTATCTCTCGCAGAAATGGAAACAAGCCACAATCTAAACACAAAATTATACGAACAATTGCTAGGATTCGGGCCGAATTTGACCCGAGCATGAATAGGGTGGACGATGCGACTTTGCTGAGGACGAACCGACCGATGGTACAGAATAACAAAGTATTGACCGTTTCCTACGGAACGTTTTCATGCACGCTCGAAGGGTTCGAGGACTCATTCGACACCATGAAGGCGATTGCCGAGTATTTTCGCGACCTCGCCGCAGACGACCGCTATTTCGGGGCGGAACCACCGCAGCCGGACGCAGATATGCTGGCCCGGATTGCCCAACGGGAAATTGCCCGCCAGGTCGAAGCCCGCAGCAGCGAAGGCGGCATCCACCTGCGTGCCGCAACGGCCGAAACCACCGCATCCGCGCTGTCGCCTGCGGTGGACACGCCTGCGCCTGCCGCGCCCAGTGCGCCAGAGGAAACCGCCGCTGATCCGGAAACCCCGTCGCGTCCGCTCATTGCAACGTCTGGATCGGTCGAGGAGACCGCGCCCGCACAGGATCATACCGCTGCGGAAGACGATACAGCTGATCTGTCCGCCGACACGGTTGCGGAGACAGCAGCGGAGGATCACCCCGATGCGACCTCGGATTCGGACGCATTTCTGTGGGGCGTGAATACCACGCTCACGGCCTCCGATGACGACGACGAAGATCAGGACGCGGAGATGAGCGCCTCGCAGCGTCGTGACGAGGACACCGTCCCCGCCCATGACAGCATCGCCGCTAAACTGCAGCGCATTCGTGCCGTGGTGGCCAAGGCGCCGGCAGAAGAAGAAGATTTCACCGAAGACGAGCACGCAGAGAGCCTTCAGGCGGATCAGCACAACGAGCTGGAGCATGTGCTCTCTCATGTGGAACCCTCTGACGAGACGTCCGAGGGGCAGGCACGGGACGTAGCAGCGGACCCCGACCTGGACCTGGACGCCTTCACCGAGGAGGAGGAATCCGTCAGCGATGTCCTCGACCGTCTGAACCTGACCGGTTCGGATCTGGATGAGGATGCCGATGAGGACCCGACCCAGCCGGCCGCCTCTGATGCCGATAAGGAACCGGCTAAACCGGCTGCCGCGCCCCCTGCACAATCGGATGCAGCGGAGCAAGCGGCACCGTCCGAGGCGGCCGACGCCCCTGCGGCCGACACCCCGTCCGCGCAGCCCGCGCCCGGCCCGGTCACGCCACGCCGCCCGGCGCGCGGACGTGTGATCCGCGTCAAACGCGCGCAGGTGGATGCAAACCTGATCGATTCCACCGCAGAGGACCTCTCGGACGCGCCGGCGCCCGCCGCAGCTGCCCCGGCTGAAACACCGTCGCGACCTGCCGCCCCCGCCGCAAGCAGCCTTTCGGATGACGATGAAGCGGAGCTGATGGCGGAACTCGCCGCCGTCGAAGCGGAACTGGTCGCCTCCTCCGGCGACGAGACCGACGCAAATGCGGCGCACGAGGATGACGACGCAGATGATCCGCGGTCTGGTGATGCGCAGGCAGCGTCGGAGTCCCCGGCCTCCCCCGCACGCCCCGCGCGCGACATTCTCACCGCAAGTGACCGATCGCCGGACGGTGATGTGTCACGGCTGATGGCAGCGGCCGATGATCGCCTGAGCCATGAGGACGCCACGACATCGCGGGAAACCTACAATCAGCTGCGTGCAGCGGTTGCAGCCGCGCAAGCCGATAGTGACGGATCGGACGACGCCCGCCGCGAGGCGCGCACGCAAGCGTTCCGCGCCGATCTGGCCAGTGTCGTGCGCCCGTCCCGCGGTGGCACCGGCGCGGACGGCCGCCCTCAGGAGAGCGCGCGCCCTGCGCCGCTGAAACTGGTGGCGGAACAACGCATCGATGCCGCCTCCGCCCCGGAGCAGCCCGCCACCGACGCCACCCGCCCCGCAGAGCGCAAACCGACGGCCGCAGCCGCCCCTGTCCGCCCGCGTCGCGTCTCCAGCGCGCTGCTGCAGGCCGATGACGAGGACACACCGCCCCGTACCGAAGACAGCGCCTTTGCCACCTTCGCGGCAGAGAAGGGCGCTGTGGAACTACATGAACTGCTGGAAGCCGCAGCCTCCTACATGAGCTTTGTCGAGGGCCGCGAGAGCTTCTCGCGCCCGCAGCTGATCAACAAGGTGCGCATGCTCGATGGTCAGGACGACTTCAACCGCGAGGACAGCCTGCGCTCCTTCGGTCAGCTTTTGCGCGAGGGCAAGCTGAAGAAGGCCTCGAACGGGCGGTTCTCCGTGTCGTCGCAAATCGGCTTTCGTCCAGGAGATCGCGCTGCCGGTTGAGCAAGCCTGATCCAGATGCAAGACACCCGAAACACCGCCCAACCCGGGCGGTGTTTTTGTATCTGCGGAACGGTCTCGCGTGCCGCGCTTTCTTCTCGATCAAACGGTGCGACGTACAAGTGGAGTCAATATCCCCTGACGGGAGAAAGCTGTTTCGCTTCGGGCAAAGCCCGAAGCGACCGGCGCCGCGCTCCCCTGCGGGGAGCGCGGCGCCGGGCCCAACTGGGCGATGGGTCCTGCAGGGGGCACGGAGCGCGGGCGGGAGCTCCCCGCCCTCACATCATGTGCGCCGATACGGAGCGGTGTTACTTTGGATGTTCGTCGTGGAGCGCGTCGGGGTCTTCCTTGCCGACACCTTTGAAGACGAACTTGAACGGCAGAACCCAGGCCACGCCCAGCGCGACATAAACCAGCAGTTCCAGCCAGAGCGGCGGACGATCCAGCAGATTGAGGATCGTCACCGCCAGCACG
This sequence comes from Epibacterium sp. MM17-32, assembly GCF_022348205.1. Taxonomy (NCBI): domain Bacteria; kingdom Pseudomonadati; phylum Pseudomonadota; class Alphaproteobacteria; order Rhodobacterales; family Roseobacteraceae; genus Epibacterium; species Epibacterium sp. MM17-32. Next base: position 253,918 of record NZ_JAKRFC010000003.1, read on the forward strand.
ATATAGACCGGCATCCCCACAAGCAGGATCACCAGCGCCCAGATCCTCCGGGCGCGATAGCTGAGACCATCCTTTGCCATCAGTCAGCGAAGGGATCGGTCACCAGAATGGTGTCGTCCCGCTCCGGGCTGGTGGACAGCAACGCGACCGGGCATTGGATCAGCTCTTCAACCCGGCGCACATATTTGATCGCGTTGGCGGGCAGATCCGCCCAGCTGCGCGCGCCCTCGGTGGATTCGCTCCAGCCGTCCATCTCTTCGTAGATCGGCGTGCAGCGCGCCTGCTGATCGGCGGCGGTCGGCAGATAATCCAGACGGGTGCCGTCCAGATCATAGCCCACACAGATCTTCAGCGTCTCAAACCCGTCCAGAACGTCAAGCTTGGTCAGCGAAATCCCGTTAATGCCGGAGGTTGCGCAGGTCTGGCGCACGAGACAGGCATCAAACCAGCCACAGCGGCGCTGACGGCCGGTGGTGGTGCCAAACTCATGCCCCCGGGTGCCCAGACGCTCGCCATCCGCATCCGGTGTGCCGTCCGCGCCCAGCAGTTCGGTCGGGAACGGACCTTCGCCAACGCGGGTGGTATAGGCTTTGACGATGCCCAGCACATAGTCGATGGAATTGGGGCCAATGCCAACACCGGTCGCCGCCTGACCGGCGATTACATTCGACGAGGTCACAAAGGGATAGGTGCCAAAGTCAATGTCCAGAAGCGCGCCCTGAGCGCCCTCAAAGAGGATACGTTTGCCGGCTTTGCGCTTCTCGTTCATCACCTTCCAGACCGGCGCGGCGAAGGGCAGAATCTCGCCCGCGATCTCTTTCAGCAAGTCGACCAGTGCGTCACGGTCGATCGGCTCCACGCCGAGGCCCTTGCGCAGCGGGTCATGGTGCTGCAGCGCCCGGTCCACACGCGCCTCGAGCGTCGCATGATCGGCCAGATCGGCCACGCGAATGGCGCGGCGGCCCACCTTATCCTCATAGGCCGGGCCGATGCCGCGACCGGTGGTGCCGATCTTGGTGCCCTTGGAGGCCGCCTCTTCGCGGGCGCGGTCCAATTCACCGTGGAAGGGCATGATCAGCGGCGTGTTTTCCGCGATCATCAGCGTCTCCGGCGTGATGTCCACACCCTGGGCGCGCACGGTCTCGATCTCTTTGATCAGGTGCCACGGGTCGAGCACGACGCCATTGCCGATGACAGAGAGCTTGCCACCGCGCACCACGCCCGAGGGCAGCGCGTGCAGCTTGTAGACCTTCTTGTCGATGACCAGCGTGTGACCGGCATTGTGACCGCCCTGAAAACGCGCGATCACATCGGCGCGTTCGCTGAGCCAGTCAACGATCTTGCCCTTCCCTTCATCGCCCCACTGGGCGCCGACTACCACGACATTGGCCATCTCAGGTCCTTTGCATGCTGGTTGAAACCGACGCCCCGTATAGCGAGGCAGCGCGGGCGAGGAAACCGGAATCTCGTCGCAGCGCCGTTACAAAGCCCCGTCCACATCGCCATCCGCCCCCGAAACGCCTTCAAGGACCTCGGGACGGGTCCTCAAGATGCACGGGTTCGCCATGCGGCGTCTGCACATAGGCCTGCTCCCAGGCGCGTTTCATGTCGGTGAGGTCCTCCACCCCGGCGAGACCCTGCTCAAGCATCACGTGCTCCAGCGTATCCAGCCAGACGGCAAAGTAATCGTCGCCGCCATTCAGGGCCTGCGACAGTCCCGCCTGCCGCAGCGCCGAGGAAAACCGCGCCACCCAGTCCGGCCAGGTGAACAGACCGCGCTCGTTGAGGTGCACGACAAGGGCAAAGACCTGCGCGTGCCAGGGGCTGTCAAACACGGGGTCCGGACGGTGCGAGGGGGCTGCCATGGTCAGGCGGGCTCCAGATAGCTTTGCCAGAGATCAAGGACCACCTCATCGCGCGGATGTTCGGCATGCGGCCAGAGGCTCTGCGCGGCAAAAGACACGGCATAGAGCGGCTCCGGGGCCTCGCCGCGGTCGTGGGCGTTGCTGTCGGGAAAGACATGGCTGCCATGCAGGCGCAGAACCTGCCCCTCGGCGGAGCCGGCATAGGCCGGAAGACGGGTATGCCCGCCGTTTACGAGGGTATTGGCCGGGCGCCGGGTGCGCACCCTGTCGCCGGGTCTGAACTGCGCGGCAACCTGGCTGTCGCGCACAGCGGGTCCCCCCGCGGCCAGAACCTGCGCGACCGCCTCCGGGTGCAGGCAGCGCGCCGCCAGCGGATGCTGGGGCAGCGCCGGGGTTTCCTCAGTGGCGAAAGGCTGGGCGAGATCTTCTTCGCGCAGGACACCCTGTTCCACGAGGAGATTGGCCAGCGCCGCCATCCATTTCTCGTAGTAGGACAACCGGGTGTAATCCGCCGCACTCAACCGCTCACGCGCGTGGCGCGACCCGTCGATGTTCCATTGCCCCAGCGCACCGCAGGCCAACGTGACCGCCAGCGCCCGGGCATGCCAGTCCGTGGAAAACACCGGTGCGTCCTCGGCCTCGGGCGTGATCCGGCCCTCGCCGAAACGTCCGCCCATGTCATGCACTCGAGTCATTCAGCCCCCTCCTGCCCCGCCACGCCCCCTGTATCCGGCCGACGCGCCAGGGCTGTTCCGATCATCGAATCGCGGCTGACCAATCGCATCAGCTGATCCTCGCTCCAGTCGTCGGTGCCTGCGGGGCGCATGGGCAAGACCAGATAGCGGACCTCGGCCGTGGAATCCCACACCCGGACAGCGGTGCCCTCTGGCAGCGTCACGCCAAACTCAGACAGAACTTTGCGCGGCTCTCGCACCGCGCGGGCCCGATAGGCATCGGATTTGTACCACCCCGGCGGAATCCCCAGCAGCGGCCACGGGTAGCAACTGCACAGGGTGCACACGACCATATTGTGCCGCTCGGGCGTGTTTTCGACCACAACCACATGTTCGCCCTGACGTCCGTTGAATCCCATCTGCGTCAGGACGGGATCGGCGTCTTCCAGCAAGGCGGTCCGAAACGCCGCATCGGCCCAGGCGCGGGCCACCACGCGCGCGCCGTTCTGCGGACCGATCCTGTTTTCATAGGTATCGATGATTTCATCCAGCGCCGCCGGGTCGATCAGCCCCTTGCGAGTCAGAATCGTTTCCAGCGCCTTGACCCGCAGGGACGGATCGGAGGGCAAATGCGAATGCGGCGGCTGTTGCCGGTCGGAGGTATCATGCGGCATGCCCCGAGAGTGCCTGCCCCACCCGCCCCTGTCCAGCCTGAGCGACCGCTGCGGCACCGTAATCCGGCCCAACGGCGGAACCGGCTGGAACTCGCCCCTTGCCCCGACCGGCAATCTTCCCTATGAACCGCCCGATACTCAGCCAACAGCCGCAGGGTCCTATGGAAAACGTCGTTCTCATCATCCATCTTCTTCTGGCGCTCGGCCTCATTGCCGTTGTTCTTCTGCAACGGTCGGAGGGCGGTGGCCTTGGCATGGGTGGCGGTGGTGGCGGTGGCGCCATGACCGGCCGCGCGGCAGCAACGGCGCTGAGCAAGATCACCTGGGTGCTCGCGATCGCGTTTATCGCCACGTCGATCACCCTGACCGTGCTCGCAGCACAGAAATCCGCAGGCAGCTCGATCACCGACAGCCTGAGCGCACCGGCCGATGGTGAGGCACCTACCGCACCCGCCACGCCGCTGGGCAACGACCTGTTGCCACCCAGCCAGGGTGAAAACGCGCCGCTGGTGCCAAGCGCCGACTGACATACAAAACCTAGACAGACTTAAGGGAACCGTAACAGCATCTTGCGGTTCCCTTGCGCATGCTTTGCGAATCTGATAACTGTTAAGTCCCGTGATGCTGCGGTTTTTGAGGCGTGAACTTCGCGCTTGAATCACCGCCGGGCAGCAAGAGATGCGGGGTCTTCCCCGGATCACGACTGAACCGATTTGGACCTGACACGATCTCACGGGGGCAGCCGAAAACATGGCGCGTTTCATCTTTATTACTGGCGGTGTCGTCTCTTCTCTGGGCAAGGGACTGGCCTCTGCTGCGCTGGGTGCGCTGCTGCAAGCGCGGGGCTATTCCGTCCGCCTGCGCAAACTCGACCCCTATCTGAACGTCGATCCGGGCACCATGAGCCCGTTTGAACACGGAGAGGTCTTTGTGACCGACGACGGGGCCGAAACCGACCTCGATCTGGGCCATTACGAGCGGTTCACCGGCGTACCAGCCCGCAAGACCGACTCGATCTCCTCCGGGCGGATCTACACCAACGTGCTGGAGAAGGAGCGCCGCGGCGACTACCTCGGCAAGACCATTCAGGTGATTCCGCATGTCACCAACGAGATCAAGGACTTCATCTCCATCGGTGAGGATGAGGTCGATTTCATGCTCTGCGAGATTGGCGGCACCGTGGGCGACATCGAAGGGCTGCCTTTCTTTGAGGCCATCCGTCAGTTCAGCCAGGATAAGCCGCGCGGTCAGTGTATCTTTATGCACCTGACGCTGCTGCCCTACATCAAGGCCTCTGGCGAGCTAAAGACTAAACCGACCCAGCACTCCGTGAAGGAACTGCGCTCCATCGGTCTGGCCCCCGATATTCTGGTCTGCCGTTCCGAGGGGCCGATCCCGGTGAAGGAACGCGAAAAGCTGGCGTTGTTCTGCAACGTGCGTGCCGACAGCGTGATTGCGGCGCAGGATCTGAAATCCATCTACGAGGCGCCGCTGGCCTATCACCGCGAAGGCCTCGATCAGGCGGTTCTGGACGCCTTTGGCATCGCCCCTGCCCCGCGCCCGACGCTGGACACCTGGGAAGACGTGGCCGACCGCATCTACAACCCCGAAGGTGAGGTCAAAGTCGCCATCGTGGGCAAATACACCCAGCTTGAGGACGCCTATAAATCCATCGCCGAGGCGCTCACCCATGGTGGCATGGCGAACCGGGTGAAGGTGCGTATCGAGTGGGTCGACGCAGAGCTCTTCGACAAGGAAGACGCAACGCCATACCTGCAGGGCTTCCATGCGATCCTCGTGCCCGGCGGCTTTGGCGAGCGCGGCACCGAAGGCAAGATCAAGGCGGCGCAATATGCCCGCGAGCACAAGGTGCCCTACCTCGGCATCTGTCTCGGCATGCAGATGGCCGTGATCGAGGCCGCCCGTAACGTGGCCGGTATCGAGGAAGCAGGCTCGGAAGAATTCGACCATGAAGCGGGTAAAAAGCGTTTTGAACCCGTGGTTTATCACCTCAAGGAATGGGTGCAGGGCAACCACAAGGTGAGCCGCAGCGCCGATGACGACAAAGGGGGCACCATGCGTCTGGGTGCCTATGACGCGTCCCTCTCCGATGGGTCCAAAGTGGCCGAGGTCTATGGCTCCACCTCCATCGAGGAACGCCACCGTCACCGCTATGAGGTCGACATCAAATACCGCGAAAAACTCGAGGCCTGCGGTCTGAAGTTCACTGGCATGAGCCCGGATGGCCGCCTGCCCGAGATCGTTGAATGGAGCGATCATCCTTGGTTCATCGGCGTGCAGTTCCACCCGGAACTCAAATCGAAGCCCTTCGATCCGCACCCGCTGTTCAAGGATTTCGTCCGCGCAGCCAAGGAAACCTCGCGTCTGGTCTGATACCTGCGCAACGTCACGATAACGGAACAAAGGGCATCTCTATCGGGGTGCCCTTTTTGCATGCGCTCCTTTTTCATGTGCACTTGGCAGCGCGATGAGCTGCTGCCACACTCCGAACGTACCGGAGGAGAAGACATGCAAACATGTTTGGGGCGCATCCTCATCTATACAAAACGCATCAATGATATGGTGGCGTTTTACTCCGCCCTTTTTGGCTACACCCGCCACGACCTCCCCGGCGACCGGATCGTCGAACTGCGCCCCCCTGCCGCCGGTGCAGCCCTGATCTTGCATCCCGCCGCCCGCAGTCAGAAAATCGGTCAATCCAGCGTAAAACTGGTCTTTGACGTCGAGGATGTGGCCGGGTTTTGCGCCGCTGCCTCAAAGGCCGGCTTTGCCTTTGGCAGCCTCCACCAGGCGGACGGCTACCACTTTGCCAATCGCAAGGACCCGGACGGCAATTCGGTCTCTGTATCAAGCCGTATTTTTGCGCCCGACAGGTGAGCCCCGTTAGCAATTTGGAAGCCCCCATCTCGTATGGTCCTGAGTCGAAGTGACGACCCAAGCGCGGCCGAGAATGGCCGCTGGAGACAGCGATGCCAGAAACAGGCACCATAACGAGCAAGGAACCCCGAGAGGAGTTCCCGGTGATCGGAACCGACGAGGTTCCCGCGGTCTTTTTCGACGGCGACAAGCTGCTCTTATGCTACGAGGTGGCGCCCATTGCAGGCGGCGGGCTCGCCATTCTGGAGTTTGACGATGTGCTGGATTTCCGCGTTGATCCCATGAATGTGGATGAACTTTCGGACTCGCCCTACCCGGTCTCAGCATGGAATATCACCGAAATCTGCGGCAGCGAAAAAGCCGCCCGCTGGGCCGCGATGGATGCCCGCTACTGGAGCCTGTCTTTCACCGACATGACCCTCACGGTGCTGTTTGACACCGTGCGTCTGGCCGGGCGCAGCCGCGAAAAATGCCTGCCGCACACGGCGCTGAAACACTTCATCGGGTCCTCCCTTGCGGCGTGATGCTGCGTGGTCCGTGCCTGCACATCCGCCGGCTGAACCCCATGATGCGCGCCCTGCTACGCGCCAAGTGTTTTTTCGCTGAAACGGCAGGGCGTTAGCGCAACCAACGCAAAGCATTTGTTGTCTCTGTCTCGGCCCCCGGTATAGAAGTGGCAGCAACAGTATCCGTGCATTTCCCAAGGAGGCCGCGCGTCATGGCGACAGACCCCGCAACCCATCAGCAACAGTTTGACCGCATTGCAACTGGCAAGGGCTTCATCGCCGCGCTGGACCAGTCCGGCGGCTCCACACCCAAGGCGCTGGCGCTTTATGGCGTGATGGAAGACGCCTATTCCAATGACGAGGAAATGTTTGCGGAAATCCAGAAGATGCGCGCTCGCATCATCACCGCACCGGATTTCAACAGCGACAAGATCCTCGGCGCGATCCTGTTTGAAAAGACCATGGACAATGCCATCGACGGCACGCCCGTCCCCACCTACCTCTGGGAAAAATGCGGCGTTGTACCCTTCCTGAAGGTCGACAAGGGTCTTGCGGATGAAGCAGACGGCGTCCAGTTGATGAAGCCGATGCCCGATCTCGACGCGCTGTTGGAACGCGCGGTTGCGGCTGGCATTTTTGGCACCAAGATGCGCTCCGTCGTCAAAGAAGCCAACGAGGTCGGCATCAAATCCGTGGTGGCGCAGCAGTTCGAGGTTGGCCTGCAGATCGCCCGCGCCGGTCTGGTTCCGATCATCGAACCCGAGGTGGACATCAACTCCGCCACCAAATCCGAGGCCGAAGCCCTGCTGAAGGCCGAGATCGCAGCACAGCTTGACGCCCTGCCCGAGGGCACCAAGGTCGCGCTCAAACTCACCATTCCTGATGAGGCAGGTCTGTATGACAGCCTCGCGGATCACTCCGCCGTGGTGCGTGTGGTGGCGCTGTCTGGTGGCTACACCACCGATGATGCCTGCGCGCGCCTGTCGCAAAACAGCAAGATGATCGCCTCGTTCTCGCGCGCCCTGACCGAGGGGTTGAACGTGGCGATGTCGGATGCGGACTACAACGCCGCCCTTGGCTCCAACATCGACAAGATCTACAAAGCCTCGCTCTGAGACACGACGTGTTCAGACCGTTGCTTGAAACAGAAACGGCCGCAGCACCCGCTGCGGCCTTTTTTGCTTTTACATCATAGGTTAGCCCGCGCGGCGGAAGGCTGCGTCCTGCCCGCCCTCAGCACCGACGCTCTGCGTGCCTGCGTCCAGTTGGAACACGGACACCAGCCCCGAGAGGGTCGATGCCTCATTGCGCATCTCCATCAGGGCGGCCGTGCTTTGTTCGACCATGGCCGCGTTCTGCTGGGTCACGCTATCAAGCTGCGACACGCCGATGTTGATCTCGCCAAAGGCCGTGGATTGCTGATCTGCCGAGCTTGCCACCTGCTCGGTCAGCTCCGCCGCTTCGTTGATCTGGCTCACGATGCTCTCCAGCACGTCCCCCGCGTTGCCCACGAGTTCGACACCGCTTTCCACATGCTTGCTGCTGATGGCGATCAGCTCTTTGATTTCGCCAGCAGAATCCGCCGTGCGTTGAGCAAGATTGCGCACCTCGGAGGCCACCACGGCAAATCCGCGCCCGCTCTCGCCGGCGCGGGCGGCCTCCACGCCCGCGTTCAGCGCCAACAGGTTGGTCTGAAAGGAGATGTCGTCGATCACCGAGATGATTTTGGAAATCTGGGCCGAGGAGTCGGCAATCTCGTTCATTTTCTCAACCGCATTGCGCACCACCACGCTGCCCTCTTCGGCGCGCTGGCGGGTGGTGCCGACGGTGAGGCTTGTTTTCTGCGTGGCCTCCGCCGACGAGCGCATGCTGGCGCTGATCTCTTCCACCGCGGCCGCTGTTTCCTCCAGCGTGGCTGCCTGGGATTCGGTACGTTGTGACAGATCCTGGGAGGCTTGCGAGACCTCCAGCGCACCGCTGTCCAATTGTTGTGCCGAGCTGCGAATGCCCGCGATCACCTGCCGCAGGGCCCCGAGCGCCGCATTGAAGCTCTCTCTGATCCCATTGAACTGTTCCGGAAAATCGCTGTCCTGCGGAGACGGGATGTCATGGCTCAGATCCTGAGCCGCCAACGCCTCGATCGCCTCGGTCATATAGCGGAACCCTCGGTTCTGCTCTTCCTGAACGGCCTCTGCATGGGCATCAAAAATCAACTGGATATCCAGCGCCATCGCGCGGGACAGGATGCCCAGCAACTGATGCGTTTCCTTGGCGGGGCGCAGGAACCGCCGCGCCCCCTGTTTCAGGACCAGCGCCTGAATATGGGCGGTCGCATGGGCATAGCCCGCATTGAAGAAGGAGAACGGCAGCCCGATCCGGGTGTGAACGCGGCCGATGTTCTGTGCCGAGGCCAGATACTCGGCACTGAAATCACCGGAAAACAGGCGCGACCAGTGTTTCAGCTGTTCCGCCTTTGCGCGCTCCATCATGGCATCACTTTTGAAGAAGGCGGCCATTTCCGGTTCGCGCCCAACCCGGTCGTAAAAATGAGCCAGGACCTCGGGCAACAGCGCCATCACCATCGGCGCCGCGCGTTGCAGACGGGTCCCGTTTTCCCCGTCAAGATCGTAAGTCGCCAACAGCGCGTTTATGTCAATCGTCACAGGACTACTCCTCCGCATTCCCTAAAAAGCAGCGAGCGCCGTGAGTGTATCGTAAAAATGAGCGCCGCAAGACCCGGAGAGGATTATGGAGGATTTGCGAACGAATGCTGAATGTTGAAAAGTTTATGGTTTACGCGTGTAAAACACTGAATTTTCATTGCTTCAGCTGTCGCACCGCACGGATATGACGCCATCACGTGGCGGCAGACACACATACATCTGACAGTCACGTTTTTTGCATGATTCGGTTGGTGATGTCAGCGATGCGGTCTCAGAACGCCGATGTCAAATCCAGCGTGGGCCCCAAAATGGCCTATTCCACGCGAATTTCAGACAATCACCGGTGAGAGAGGTCGGGGGCAAATCATGCGCCGCGCCGCTGTGTGATCGGCGCGGTGGCGATATGGGCGTGTTTACGCGCGACAAGCCCGGGCGATCTCTTCGGCACTCAGCTGGTAACGATTTGCAAACCGTTTCCGCGCCGCCACCAGCCTCGGGTCGTCCGGTGTCATGCCAAGGGTGCGGATAAACTCGACCCGTTGCTGGTTCTTCAGCGCCTCGCGGTCGATGGCCGTGCCCATCGCGCGGTCGATCACCTCACCGCCGGGCGAGACGTGGAACCATTTGGAGAAATCGCGGAAATGGTGCTGGTTGTGAAGCTGGGTCACATGCCGCTCCACCCGTGTTTTGGACACTGTCAGATGCGCGGTCATGTGAAACCATTCATACCCCAGAAAGGTCGCAACCCCGCCCACCAGCACAATCGCCGCCGCAAGCGTCAGCGCATGCAGCGGCAGGACCAGCCACACCAGCCCGTAGATCAGCGCAAAATTCACCGCCAGCATCGGCAGCGCCACCCAGATCGGCGCAAAGAACAGCCGGTGATTGGTCGGAAAATCATGGTGGCCGTAATGCGCCTGATAGAGCAGATCAAAGGCCCACTGTCGGCGCGGCGGTTTCAGGTGAAAGATATACCGGTGCAGCCCGTATTCATTGAGCATCTGCAAGCCGACCCCCAGCACCACAAAGCCCCATTGCCATGTCGCCCCCTGCATCAGCAGGATCGCCACACCCAGCGCCACCGCCGCCAGCATCACCGGCACCGACGGGTGCGACAGCAAGAGTTTCAACCGCATCATGTCCGCTCCTCCCCGAATGGACCTGCCCAGCCTGCGCGCCCCGGCGGCGCTACTTAAAGACCGGCGGGCGTTTTTGCATGTTCGCCATCACCACTTCCATCTGTTCGGGCTTGCCGATCAGTGCCGCCTGTTCTTCGCTTTCGCGCAACAGCACCTCTGCGGCATGGGCACCGCTTTCGGCATAGGCGATCAGGCGCTTGGCGGCGCGGATGGCATTGGGGCCCTTGCCTGCGATCTCTGCCGCAAGCGCCTGCGCGCGGGCCAACGGATCATCCGCGATCTCGGTGACCAGCCCCCAGCGCTCGGCCTGCTCGGCCTCCACCGGCGTTGCCGTATAGGTCAGCACGCGCAGCACGTCCGAACGTACCAGCTGCGGCAGGAGCGCCATGCCCCCCATATCCGGGATCAGGCCCCATTCCATTTCCATCACCGCGAGCTTTGCATCCGGGGCCGCAATGCGCATATCCGCCCCCAGCGCAATCTGAAGCCCTGCGCCAAAGGTTGCCCCCTGCAAGGCCGCAATCACCGGAATATCCAAGGCGCGCCACATCATGGCGACGGCCTGAAAATCATTGGCGTCCCCCTCGGTGCGATCCATAATCCAGCCGGAGTCCTGCATCTGCCCCATCGCGGCAAAGCTCATCACATCAAGGCCCGCGCAGAAACTCTTGCCCTCGCCCGACAAAACCACCGCCCGCGCGTCCGAGGCCGCAACCTCCTTGGCCGCTTGGATCACCGCCGCCAGCATATGTTTGTCGACCGCGTTCATCTTGTCGGCGCGGGTCAGGGTGACATGGGCCACATGGTCGCGGATCTCGACGGATACACGCGCGTTTTCCTCAGCCATCACGGGCTCCTCCTCTGGTCGTCTCGCGTGCCGTCGCTGTGGCACCCTCGTTGGTTGCACTCAGCTTGCCGCGCTTCGCCCGCGCTTTCCAGCCTGACGCCGGGGCACCGGATCACGGCTGGCCCCTTGCCCGGCCGCGTCCGCCCGGCTAGGTCTTGACGCATGACAGACAGCCGCCAAACCCCGCTCGCCCAGTCCCTGCCCGCTTCGGTCCCTTTTGTGGGGCCCGAAACCCATGAACGCCAGCGCGGCGCGCCCTTTGTGGCGCGGCTCGGCGCCAATGAGAATCTCTTTGGCCCCTCGCCCAAGGCCGTCGCTGCCATGCAGGCCTCGGCGGCAGAGATCTGGAAATACGGCGACGCCGAGAGCTATGAGCTGCGTCAGGCGCTTTCTGATCTGCACGGCGTTGCCCCTGATCACATCATGGTTGGTGAGGGGATCGACGGGCTTCTGGGCAATCTGGTGCGGCTTTATGTGGGCGCTGGGGATGCGGTGGTGACCTCGCTTGGGGCCTATCCCACGTTCAACTACCATGTGGCAGGGTTTGGCGGCGTGCTGCACACCGTCCCCTACAAGGACGACCACGAGGACATCGCCGCATTGATGGCCAAGGCCCATGAGGTCAACGCCAAGATCGTCTACCTCGCCAACCCCGACAACCCGATGGGCAGCTGGCATCGCGGCGCGGATATCGTCGCCGCTTTGGATGATCTGCCCGAGGGCAGCCTCTTGCTGCTGGATGAGGCCTACGTGGAATGCGCCCCCGCAGGCCCCGCCGCACCGGTGGATGTGACCGACCCGCGCGTGATCCGCATGCGCACCCTCTCAAAGGCCTATGGCATGGCAGGCGCGCGCGTCGGCTATGCAATGGGCGCGGTTGAGGTGATTTCCGCCTTTCACAAGGTGCGCAATCATTTTGGCATGAACCGTTGTGCCCAGATTGGCGCCACCGAGGCAATCAAGGATCAGGACTGGCTGGCCCATGTGCAGGCAGAGATTGCCACCGCCCGTGATGAGATTTCCCGCATTGCGCGCGACAATGACCTGACGCCGCTGCCCTCTGCCACCAATTTCGTCGCGATCGACTGTGGCCACGACGGAGATTTTGCCAAGGCGGTCTTGGAGGCGCTGGTGGCGCGCGACATCTTTGTGCGCATGCCCTTTGCAGCACCGCAAAACCGCTGCATCCGCGTCAGCTGCGGCCCCGAGGCCGAGCGCGCCGCCTTTGCCGCGGCGCTGCCTCTCGCGCTGGAAGAGGCGCGCGGCAAACGCGGCTGACCCAGCGGCGCGGTCGCGCATAGCGCAAGCGAACCGGTAAAACCTCCCGTCGGTGCGGGCGCTTTACCCGGGGTTTACCCCTTTAGGGCTAGGCTGCTCGGACAGTGCCTGCCTGGAGGGGTAATCATGAAACACCAAGATATGCACCATGACAGCACGGATCTTCTGTCCACCACGCTCAGTTTTCTGGCCGTGAACCTGCTGTGGATCTTCATTGCGCTCTGGCTTCTTTATGGAATGGTGCCGGTGCTGTTGCTGGCGGTTGCGATGAACCACATGATCAACCGGCTTGAGGTGCGCATGATCCGTGCCGAGCAACGCGCCGACACCCGAGGCACGCATTCCCTCAACCGGCGCATCTGACCCCGCGAGAGGCGGACCTAAGCGGCCCGCCCCGCCATGTGATCTCAGCCTGCCTGTGATCCGGCGAGCACCTGAGCCGCCGCCTCCAGCGCGCCAGAGCCATGCGGGATATCCAGCGCACTCAGACCCGTTTCGATGCCGCCCAACAGCCCCATAATCATATGGCCGTTGACGTGCCCCATATGGCCGAGACGGAAAAACCCGTGCCACTCCGCGCTATCGGGCGGCGCCATCCCAAGCCCGATGCCCAGCGTCAGGCCAAGGTTCTCCTCCAGCCACATCCGCAGATCCGTGGCCCGTGGTGAGGGCAGCCTGAGCGCCGTCACCGCATGGGAGCGCAGCGCAGGATCTGCCACATTCATCGCCAGCGCGCCGCCTTCGCTCCAGCGGTCGCAGGCCGCCCAGATCGCCCGCGCCAAGGTCTCATGACGATCCCAGATCTGCTCGATCCCCTCTGCGTGGATCAAATCCAATGCCGCGCGCAGACCATATAGATGATGCGTCGGCGCGGTGCCGCCAAAGAACTGATAGAAATATTCCGGGTTGGCGCGCGGCGACCAATCCCAGTAGCGGCTGACCCGAGGCAGACGCGCGCGGGCCTCTGCGGCCTTGTCGTTAAAGAACACAAACGACATCCCCGCAGGCACCATCAGCCCCTTCTGGCTGCCGGTGACCATCACATCAACGCCCCAGGCGTCCATCTCGAACCGGTCGCACCCGAGTGAGGCAATGCAATCGGCCATCAACAACGCCGGGTGGTTCGCCGCGTCCAGCGCCCCGCGCAAGCCCTTGATATCATTTCGGATCGACGTGGAGGTATCGGTATGAACACCCAGCACCGCCTTGATCTCATGCGCCGTATCTGCGGCCAGCCGCTCCGCCACGCGCGCCAGATCAAAGGCGGCCTGCATGCCGAAATCCATCACCTCGATCTGCAAGCCAATCGCTTCGGCCATCTCGCTCCAGCCATAGGCAAACCGCCCGGAGGCCGGCACCAGAACCTTGTCGCCCTCCTGCAAGGTGTTTGACAGCGCCGCCTCCCACGCGCCGTGGCCGTTGGCGATATAGATCGCCACATGATGCTCGGTGCGGACCACTTTGCGCAGATCGGGGGGCAGCGTGTCGGTCATCTCGACCAATTCACCGGCGTAGATATTGGGAGAGGCGCGATGCATCGCCTGCAACACCTGGTCCGGCATCACCGAAGGCCCCGGGATCGCCAGATAGGACCGACCGGAGGAGAGTTTCACAGAATCGCGCATATTCAAATGTCCTGCTGGGGGCTGGTACGGACCTGTACTGAAGCCAGGCCGTGCCGCTTTATTGCAAACTGGCCGCAGCCTAGCGCGGCTTTCTGCGAGGTCAATCGCGGTCTTGCCACTGCGATGCCCCGTACCGGCAGGTGGCTTGCACCCTGATCCTGAGCTGCTTAAATGGCGGGGCTTGTCGCAAAATTTGCGATCAGTCCAAAACCAGAGGCAGGTGGCGACAGCACCTGGCACATCGGGCATATCGAGCAGGGAAACGTCTGGAATGAGCACTCAATACATGTCCTCGCGCGAATTGCTGCGTTGGCTCTGGCGCGGATACCTGCGCCACCACGTTGGCCTGCTTGCCATTGCCGTGTTCTTCATGCTGCTCGAAGGGGCCTCTGTCGGGGGGCTCAGCTACATGATGCAGCCGATGTTCGACCTGGTCTTTGTGGATGGCAGCGAGAATGCCCTTGTCTGGGTCAGTATCGCCTTTTTCTGCATCTTTCTGCTGCGCGGGTTCAGCTCGGTGACGCAGAAGGTGATCCTCGCGACGATTAACCAGCGGTCCGAGGCGCATATGCGCACCGATATGCTGGACCGGCTGATCCATCAGGACGCCAGTTTCCACCAGAACCACCCGCCCGGTTTTCTGATCCAACGGGTGCAATCAGATGTGGCGGCGATCAACCAGGTCTGGCAGGCGATCATCACCGGGTCGGGGCGTGACGTGGCCCAGTTGATTGCCGTACTGGGGGTTGCCATCAGCGTCGATTGGCGCTGGACGCTGATCATGCTGATCGGCGTGCCGCTGCTGGTGCTGCCGCTGTCGATCGTGCAGCGCTACGTGCGCAAAAAAGCCAGCATGGCCCGTGACCTTGGCGCGGTGCAGGCCACCCGTCTTGACGAGGTGTTCCACGGCATCGTCCCGATCAAGCTGAACCGGCTGGAAGACTATCAAAGCGGCCGCTACCGCACCGCGACCGCCGCCTTTGTCCGCGCTCAGATCAAAGCCGCGCTCGGCGCGTCCTCCACCACCGGCATGGTTGATATGATGGCCGGGCTTGGGGTGATGTGTGTGATCCTGTTTGGCGGGCGCGAGATCATTGATGGCGACAAGACCGTCGGCGAGTTCATGAGCTTTTTCACTGCCATTGGCCTCGCCTTTGACCCGATGCGCCGCCTCGCCGCCATTATGGGCATCTGGCAGGGGGCCGCCGCCGCGATGGAGCGCATCAAAGAGCTGATGGATGCCCCGATCACGCTGGTGTCGCCGGAAGAGCCCAAACCTGCGCCCAAGGGCCTGCCTGAAATTCGCCTCGACAATGTGAACCTCTATTATGGCGAGGCGCATATCCTGCGCGATCTGTCACTGGTAGCCGAGGCCGGCAAGACCACCGCATTGGTGGGCGCATCGGGGGCGGGGAAATCCACGATTTTCAACATCCTGACACGTCTGGTTGATCCGCAGGATGGCTCTGTCACGCTTGACGGAACCGAGGTGCGCGATCTCGATCTTGGCGATCTGCGGGATCTGTTCTCCGTGGTGACGCAGGATGCGCTGCTGTTTGATGAAACGCTCAAGGAAAACATCCTGCTGGGGCGCACCGACGTCAGTGACGAACGCCTCTCAGAGGTGCTGGACGCCGCCCATGTTTCGGATTTCCTGCACAAACTGCCGGATGGGCTGGAAACCCGGGTCGGACCGCGTGGTTCTGCGCTGTCGGGCGGGCAGCGCCAACGTGTGGTGATTGCACGCGCATTGCTGCGCGACACACCGCTGCTGCTCTTGGATGAGGCGACATCGGCGCTCGATGCCCAGTCCGAGAAAGTGGTGCAAAAGGCGCTGGAGAAGCTCTCTGGCGGGCGCACCACGATCGTGATCGCACACCGACTTTCGACCATTCGCTCGGCCGACAAGATCGTGGTGATGGAACGCGGCCGCGTCATGGACGAGGGCCGACACGAGGATCTGCTCGCACGGGGCGGCATCTATGCCGATCTCTATCGCCTGCAATTCCAGGACGGTAAAACGGTGATCGATACCGATGGGGTCACCGCACAGCTGTCCCGCAACGCCAATCGCAACGAGGGAGAGCGTGCAGGCCTGCTGCGCCGATTTGCCCGTCGTCTGTTCGGCTGACCCACGGCGAGCCAGACCCGCTTGAACTCCGGCGCGTTCGGGGTCACATCTTTTGCAGACCGCGCAAACAGCCCAATGGGAGACGTACATGGCCGACCGCCGCATCTTTCGCCTGCATGGACCGGACACGCACAGCTTCTTGCAAGGATTGGTCACCAGTGACGTTGACCGCCTCTCCGAAGGGCTGGTTTATACGGCGATCCTGACCCCCCAGGGCAAATACCTCGCGGATTTCTTTCTCGTCCCCGAAGGCGAGGCGGTGCTGCTGGATGTGGCCGATGATCTGGCAGATGATCTTCTGAAGCGGCTCAAGATGTACAAGCTGCGCGCCAATGTCACCATAGACGAGACCGAGCTGAAGGTGCAGCGCGGCACTGGGGAGGCCCCCGAAGGCGCCCTGACGGACCCGCGCCACCCGGCCCTCGGCTGGCGTCTTTATGGCGATGCCACGGGCGATGACGGCAGCGACTGGGATGCAATCCGGGTGGCGCATGTGATCCCTGAAACCGGCATTGAACTGACGCCCGACAGCTATATCCTTGAAGTGGGCTTTGAACGCCTCAACGGCGTTGATTTCCGCAAGGGATGCTATGTCGGCCAGGAGGTCACCGCCCGTATGAAACACAAGACCGAGCTGCGCAAAGGTCTGGCACAGGTTGAGATCGACGGCGTAGTTCCGGTGGGCGCGCAGATCACCGCAGCGGGCAAACCGGTGGGTCAGGTCCTGACCCAATCCGGCGGCAAGGCGATTGCCTATCTGCGCTTTGATCGTGCCAAGGGCGCGCTGGAGGCCGAGGGCACTGTGCTGCGCTGGCCGGAGGCCCCCGCAGACTGAGGCAATTGTTTACCCCTTGGCCGTTACCCTTGCGCGCACTGGCTGTCGACGCGCAAGACTGGCGCGCGTTCAGACCCGCGAATAGGTTCGCGCACCGGGCCAGGAACAGGGCCGGGCAGACAACATGGGACATGGGATGACACGCCGCGCTGGCAGGATGTGAAAAACGCGCTGCTGTGGATGCAAGCGGCCTCTCATTTGGAGCTGCGCGCCTTGGACGCCTGTCGCGCCAGCACCCAGACCGATGTGGCCTCGATGACCGGGGTCACCGCCGCCTGTGGCAAGATGATGGACCGCTGCGGCCATTCCATGGAGATCCCGCGCTGATCCAGATCCGGGGGCGCTCCCGCCCGTCTCGGGCGCATTGAAATGCCCCCTCCCCCGTTGGGCCCGGCGCCGCTGCGCGGCGCGGACCTGCCCCTCAGTGCGCAGAAAAAAGCCCCGGCCCCGCAGGATGCAGGACCGAGGCTTTGCAATAGAACTCCGCGCGGTTCAGGCGCGTTCGGAATATTCCATGGTCTCGGTGTTGACGACGATCATCTCGTCCTGGCCCACAAAGGGCGGCACCATGACCTTGACGCCGTTATCAAGGATTGCCGGCTTGAAGGAGTTCGCAGCCGTCTGGCCTTTGACCACTGGCTCGGTCTCGACAATCTTGCAGGTCACTTTCTGCGGCACGGTCGCGTTCAGCGCCTCGGAGTCGTAGAACTCCACCACGATGGTCATACCGTCCTGCAGGAACGGGCGGCGATCGCCCAACAGCTCTGCCGGCAGTTCGATCTGCTCGTAGGTTTCGGTGTCCATGAACACCAGCATCCCGTCTGTCTCATAGAGGAACTGCTGGTCCTTTTGCTCCAGACGCACACGCTCGACCTTGTCGGCAGACCGGAACCGCTCGTTCAGTTTGGAGCCGTTGCGCAGGTTGCGCAGCTCGACCTGAGCAAACGCGCCGCCCTTGCCCGGTTTCACGTGATCGACTTTGACCGCAGCCCAGAGGCCGCCGTTATGCTCCAGAACGTTGCCGGGGCGGATTTCATTGCCGTTGATCTTGGGCATGGAAAACTCTTTCAGGTGGTTGATGACAGCTTGGACACCCCTATATCCGGCAGGTGGAAGGCTGACAAGATGACGATATGTCGTGTTTCAGGGCAGGCGTGACCGCGAAATAGGCATGCACATGATGCATAAAAGATATGCATCTTTGGGGTACCCGAATCGTCACAATTCCGCCATAAGGAGCGTCACGCCGAAAATGCAATAGCAAGAACAACAAAGGAAACGAGATGCGAGATTTCGTTGACGGCACCGCATACAATAACGAACAGGGCAACCGGGCACGCAAACTGTTTGCGGCGGTTGTGCTGGCTGCGCTGGATGATGCCATTGCCGACGACAAGAAATACGGCAACGGTCCCGAGCAGATCGCCCGCTGGGCACGATCGCGCGATGGGCGCGAAGTATTGACCTGCGCAGGTATCGACCCCAACGAACGTGTGGTCGAAGGCCTGATGGAATTCGTTGGTCGCGGTGTACGGACCTCTGTCGCGCTGTCGCGCGAAGAGAGTGAACGTCGAAACGCAGCGCAGGCCGAAGCGGCCTGAACGCTGGAATAAGCTGCCATGCTTGAACGAAAAGCGCGTCCCTGGGGGGCGCGTTTTTCTTTTTGGGGATTTGCTTTTGCAGACGCCCTGCGCCAACAGCACTGACAGAACTCCCCGTGCCAACCTGCGCGATTGACCTTTGGCCTCTGGCATTGCAACCCTCGCCACAGATGGACAGCAAAAAGACACCCAAATGACCACCAAGGCCCTCATGATCCAAGGCACCGGCAGCAATGTCGGGAAATCCATGCTGGTGGCGGGGTTGGCGCGCGCCTTGCGCCTGCGCGGGCTCTCAGTTGCGCCGTTCAAGCCGCAGAATATGTCCAACAACGCCGCCGTGACCGCTGACGGGGGTGAGATTGGCCGGGCGCAGGCACTACAGGCCCGCGCGGCGGGACTCGCGCCACATACAGATATGAACCCGGTGCTCTTGAAGCCTGAAACCGACACGGGCGCACAGGTGATCGTGCAAGGCAAACGGCGCGGCACCCGCGCGGCGGGGTCGTTTATGCGCGACAAGGCGGGCCTGCTGGAGGCCGCACTGGAGAGCTTTCACCGCCTCGCCGCCCAGCATGACATTATCCTCATTGAGGGCGCAGGCTCCCCAGCAGAAACCAATCTGCGCCAGGGGGACATCGCCAATATGGGCTTTGCCGAGGCCGCAGGCGTGCCGGTGGTGTTGGTGGGTGATATTCACCGTGGCGGCGTGATCGCGCAGATCGTCGGCACCCATACGGTGCTGGAGCCAAACGACCGCGCCCGTATCAAAGCCTTCGCGGTCAATCGCTTTCGCGGCGACCTCAGCCTCTTTGATGGCGGGCGCGATGACATTGCGCGCTGGACCGGCTGGCCCTCGGTGGGCGTGGTGCCGTGGTTTTGGGATGCGTGGAAACTGCCGGCCGAGGATATGATGGACATCACCTCACACGCGGGCGGAGCCTGCAAAGTGGTGGTGCCGCAACTGGAGCGGATGGCGAATTTCGACGACCTCGACCCGCTCGCCGCTGAGCCCTCCGTCACCGTTGAGATCATCCCCCCCGGCCGCGCCCTGCCCGGCGATGCGGATCTGGTGCTGATCCCTGGCTCCAAATCCACCATCGGTGATCTGGCGTACCTGCGCGCACAGGGCTGGGACATCGACATCCTCGCCCATCACCGGCGCGGCGGCCATGTGCTGGGGCTGTGCGGCGGCTACCAGATGCTCGGCCAGACCATCGACGACCCCGACGGCGTCGATGGGCAGCCGGGCAAGGTCGCGGGGCTGGGCCTCTTGGATGTGCATACGGTGATGGCGGGCGACAAACGCGTCACCCTGAGCGACGCGCGCACGCTTGCGGGCGATCTGCCCGTGTCTGGCTATGAAATCCACATGGGCCGCACCACCGGTCCAGATTGCGCCCGCGCCTGGCTGACGCTGGAGGGGCGCGCGGAGGGTGCAACCTCCGCAGATGGCCGCGTGCGCGGCTCCTACCTGCACGGGCTGTTCACCTCGGATGCGTTTCGCGCCCGCTTCTTGGCTGACCTAGGCCACCAGTCCGACATTGGCTATGACGCAGGTGTGGAAGCCACACTGGATGCGCTGGCCGCCCATCTGGAGCGCTACATGGATATCGACCACCTGCTGGACCTCGCGGAACCGATCCCCGCCCGCGCGCTCTAAGCACCCTGCCTGCGTTTACCACTGCGTCTGCACCAAGGCGCGCCCGCAGCGGGCGCCAGCCCGCTGCCCGGCCCAACCAGACGGCGGGTTTTCGCAGAAAACATGATGGATGGGCGGGAGCGCCCCCGGCCCCGCACTCCGTCAGCGTCCTGATGCCCGGCGACAAGCAGCCAGGCAAGGTGCCTCAGAGCAACTCTTGTGACGCCAGGGCGCGCTGGATCTCGCGGCGCACCAGTTTGCGCACGTTGCGGGTGATCCGCTCCCCCAACGCTCCCTGCAGCTCTTCGCGCACGATATCGGACACAAGCTCACGCAGGCTTTCCTCGTCGAGAAACTCTTCGCTTGCCGACACCGCCGCCATTGCGGTTTCCTCGGCGGCATCCTGCGTCAGCCTGCGCGCGGTATCTTCGGTGGCCTCGCGGCTGGAAGAGAACGACGGGCGCGCAGGGGCTGCGTCCAGGTG
Organism: Epibacterium sp. MM17-32; assembly: GCF_022348205.1. Classification (NCBI taxonomy): domain Bacteria; kingdom Pseudomonadati; phylum Pseudomonadota; class Alphaproteobacteria; order Rhodobacterales; family Roseobacteraceae; genus Epibacterium; species Epibacterium sp. MM17-32. Next base: position 274,777 of record NZ_JAKRFC010000003.1, read on the forward strand.
ATCTTCCCACTGAATGGTTTCCACCGACGGGCCGCTTGCGGGCACGGCCTCAATCTCATCCTCGTTCAGGTCCGGCACAGGCACGCCGTTGCGGCTGGCGGGCGCCTCTCCGGCGCCCTGCCCCGCGGTTTCGAGTTCGGCAATCCGGCGGACCACTGCGGCCACCCGGGCGCTCTGCTCGCGCGGCGGCTGGGAGGTGACGCTGTCCAGTGCCGGGGCGCTGGTTTCGCTGCGCAACGCCTGCTCGCTCACCACGTCAAACAACTTGGCGTTCGGGTCGCGCCACGGTGCCTGCTCCGGTTCGGATTCAGCGTCCGGTTCCGGAGCGATCTCCTCTGCCGACGGATCTGTCACCGCATCGATCGCGCCACCGGCGTCACGCGCTTCCGCAGGCGCGGCCTGCGTCTCGCGCAGCTCCGCGTGATGGGTCATGTGCAACGAAGCTGTTGTGCCGTTCGGAGTGCCGAGATCCGCCGCCTCATCGTCCTCCACGGCCACAAAAGGCGCTTCTTCGGCGTATTCCGCAGCCTCTGCGCCGCTCTCCTCCGCCTGACGATCCGAGGCCCCATCCGCATTCGGTCCGGCCGACAGCTGATCGGCCAGCACCCGGGACACATTGCCAGGCGCTTCATGCGCCTTTGCCCCGTCGGGCGTGCGCTCGGCCTCGGGCGCGGCATGGGTCTCGGGCGCGGCATGTTTGGGTTCGGGATCGGGAGAAACAGTGTCGGCGCGGCTGATTTCATCGTCCGGCACCCGCAGGGCGGGTGTCAGAACCAGACGTGTTGCAGGCCGGCTTGCAGGCTCCGCCGGCCCGGTTGCAACTGCCGCAGCGGCGGACTCACCGCCGGAACCGCCCTCGTTCCGCCCGGTTTCGCGAACCAGACGGCGGATGGAGGACAGGACATCTTCGATTTCAGCGTGCGTAACGGGTTCAGACATTTTTGTTGGCCAAGCTCACCTCTTGAGACAAGTCTAGCCAGCTTGCCCGCATCACACAACAGCAACCTCGGATTCTCAGTTCTTTCTCAGAGCCTTGAGCACGCGATCCAGATCCTGCCCCCGCTTGGTCACAAAGGCCGGCGCAGATCGCACCTGATTGTGATAGATCTCGGGATCATAGCGCTCCACCGCGAGGTTGAGGTTCTCCGCCGTCAGCAACCCCTGGGCCTGAAGGAGGTCATATGCGGCCAGAGCCTGGGTGGCCCGGGCTTGCAGACGTGCGGTCTGCGCATCCAGAAGCTCCTGCTCGGCCTGCAAGACATCCAGCGTTGTCCGCGACCCCAGTGTTGCCTCCTCGCGAATCCCGTCAAAGGCGACCTGCGCCGCCCGCACCCGCTCGGTCGAGGACACCAGGCTGGCCGCTGCGGTCTCAAACGAGGTATAGGCGCTGGCGGCGTTCGACGTGATGCTGCGCTGCGTCGACAACAGCGCGCCGCGCTCCGCATCCAGCCGCGCCAGATCCGCCCGACGGGCCGATGCCAGCGCGCCGCCGGCATAGATGGTCTGCGACAACGACAGCCCCAAGTCAAAATTGTCAGAGCTGTTGTCGGTGCTGTGCAACTCGCCATGCGAGGCGGTGGCGCTGAAGTTGAGGCTCGGCCCCATGTCGCGCAGAGAGCTGTCCGCCGTCAGCTGAGCCGCCTTCACCGCGTGCTGCTGCGACCGCAGGCTGGGGTGATTGCGCAGCGCCAGCGCTTGGGCCGCGTCCAGGCTGTTCGCCCGACGCGGCAGCGGTGGGTAGGTGGAGACGGTGCCCGGGGCACGTCCCACGACCTCCTCGTATGTGGCTCGCGCGGTCAGCAAAGCGCCCCGGGCGTCGGTCAGATTGGCGCGCGCCTCGGCGACCTGGCTTTCCGCCAGTGCCACATCCGTGCGGGTCACCTCGCCGACCTCGAACCGATCATTGGCGGCGCGCAATTCTTCCTGCAACAGGCGCAGGTTGTTGCGGCGCAGCGCGACGATATCCTGTTGCGTCAACACGTTGACATAGGCCTGCACCGCCGCGAACAGCACCTGCTGCTCCACATCCACCAGGGTCTGGCGCGTGGCCAGAACCGTTTCCTGTGCGGCGGCGGTGTCCAGACGGGTTGCGCCATTGTCAAACAACAGCCAGTTGAGGCTGACACTGACGGACGCGCCGGTGCTGTGGCTCGACCGCGCGCCCGCGGCGCCAAGCCCGGTGCGGTTGTAATCCCGTGCGATGTTCAGAGCGGTGGAAATCACCGGACGCAAGCCCGATACCGATGCGGCAACGCCTTCGTCCGCAACGCGCAGCAATGCACGGTTCTGTTCCAGCAAGCCGCTGCTGGTATAGGCGCCGATCATTGCATCGGTGAGATTGTCCGCACGCGCCTGCGGCACCAAGGCCGCAGCCGTTGCAACGGCGCTGACAGAGACCAGAGCCCTGACCCGCCGTATGTTGAAAAATCCTCGCATCCTGTCGCCTCGATCCGCTTGTTGGGGGCTACCCCGTTACACTCGATTTGCGCCCGACTTACGCAGGCGTCAGTTTACCAGAAACATAGGCGAGGCTCACCACAAGTTGAAGAGGCGCAACATGAATTTCCGGCGATCGTGTCAAGATCGAGACAGACGGCGGAGGATCAGAGCGCGAACTCCGGCGCCTTGGCAAAGCCGGGCAGTACCGGCGCGCCAGCGTTGAATTCGAACCGCCAGGAGACGCGATCATCGCTTTTGTAGCCGATTTTGACCTCGCCCAGGGCCCCATCCATGAACAGGGCCGCAATACGCCCGCCATCCTTGAGCTGCGCCAGGATCTCCGCGGGCAGCACCTCGATACCGCCCTGGATCAGGATCACATCGTAGGGGCCATGCTCTGCGGCACCTGCGGCAAGCGTGCCCTCATGCACGATGGCATTGTCGGCATTGCTCTCGCTCAACAGGTCCTGCGCCTCGGATGCCAGCTGCTCGTCTTCTTCGACGCCGATCACCATCTGCGCCAGACGGGCCACAACCGCGGTCGAGTATCCCAATCCACAGCCGACATCGAGCACCAGTTCATCCTCGCACACATCCAGCGCGTCCAGCATCTTGGCCAGGGTGCGCGGCTCCGGCACCACGCGCTGCGCGCCCAGCGGCACGTTCTGATCCGCATAGGCGACCTCGGTCTGGGCGTCCGGCACGAAGGTCTCGCGCGGGACAGCCAGCATGGCTTCGATGATCGGGTATTTGGTCACGTCCGACGGGCGGATCTGCGTGTCCACCATCATGCGGCGGAGTGCGGAGAAATCTGTCATCTGCAAAACTCATGTGGTCAGCCGGTTGCTGGTCTTCTGCCACATTGCCGGCGTCGCGGCAACGGTCCCTTTTTCCGCATCGCAAGGATCGCCCCCTGCCCGGCCCTCGCCATTCCCTATCTGGACGCAGTCCGCAACGGCACCGGCATGGCGCGACCGCTCCCGGACACCATCCCGGTCATTTGACGCGACGCCGCCCCAACAGATGTCGGCGCCCTCTCTCCGTCCGGCCAGACGTGCGTCCCGGCCTGGCCCCGCGTCTGGGAGAGTTCACGCAGAGCATGACTCGCAAAAGGGGGTCTCAGGATTCTGGCGCAATTGATCGTGGGTCAGATCAGCGCCGCAAATCCTGCAATAGCCATATTCGCCGGCCTTCAACCGATCCAGCGCCGTCAGGATCTCGGTGATCTGGGTGGTCTTGCCCGCGCGACTGTGCGCGGCCCGGGCTGTATTGGCGTTCCGTGTCAGCGCCGACAACCCCTGCCCGGCCAGCATCCCTGCCGACAACGCGCTAAGCCGGGTTTCAAGACGCTCTTTCTGAGCCGAAAAATCCATGATGTAACCTCCCGAAACAGGTATGATCCGATCTGTGTCACACGCGGTGACCTTCAAGTCTCTGCCTGGCTGCTGCCTTGCCCCGGGCGAATTTGCGCCCGTATTGCACATCTTCAGGTGGGTGCTCGCTGGGATCAGCCTAGGCCAAGAATACAACCTTTGCGCGATAAAGCACCGCCAAATCGTTTCTGCATCTGCAAAAGAGCCTCGGCGCACGCCCCCAATCGCACTCTTGCCATTTGCGCGGGGATCGGGGAATTTTCCCTATGCTGAACAGGTTCCGAATTTGAACCAAACTCATGAGAAAGACACGCCGCCATGATCCGCCCGCTGCTTTTTGGCCTCCTGATCCTCAGCCTCGCCGCCTGCGAAACCACCAAAGGTGCCGGGCGCGACCTGCAGAAGGCCGGACAGGCCATCTCGAACACCGCACGAAACGTGCAGGACGCGCTCTGAGTCGCGCGCCAGATCGCCCGCGGTATCGCCCGCCCCTCAGCGCCCGCTCTCGGGCCCGTCATCCGACATAGAGCTTGCGGGCGACCCAGGCGCTGACCGGGATCGCGACCACAAAACCCACCAGCGCTGCAATCAGGATCCCCCACAGCGAGGACTGCCCCAGCACCAGCGCTGCGATGACCGCGCTGCCCGCAAGGGTGGAGCCGATGAAGATGTGCAAGATCAACGCTAGGCGAAACATGTTTACCCTCCTGGTCACAAGTCGACGTTTGCGCGAAATATAACAGAAGGTTTCGGCCCGTGAATTGACATGGATCATCTATACGAAAGTATAGGTTTTGCTGTTTCCAGAAATCGAAAATTCCCAATATTTTATATTGCGTATATCTCTGCCTAAAGGAACTCCCGCACAGGCTGTCGCCAGCGTATCGCAGGGAAAAGATCACTGGGCGGCGTTTCGACGCGGGGGATCTGACCCGGATTTCGCCGCCCCCGCCTCTTGGTATGGCCTCTAAAAGGGGCCACTGCGTTCAAACGCGGCGCAGCGAACAGCAAAAAACCCGGCTTGCACCGGGTTTCCTATTTCGCATTTTCTCAGGTCACGGGATCAATCGTCCATCTTGAGGGCCGAGATAAAGGCCTCCTGCGGTATTTCCACGCGGCCAAATTGACGCATCTTTTTCTTACCCGCCTTCTGCTTTTCCAGCAGCTTGCGTTTCCGGGTCGCGTCGCCGCCGTAGCATTTTGCGGTCACGTCCTTGCGCAGCGCCGACAGCGTTTCACGCGCGATCACCTTACCGCCGATGGCCGCCTGAATCGGGATCTTGAACATGTGACGCGGGATCAGATCCTTGAGCTTTTCGCACATGGCGCGCCCCCGCATTTCGGCACGATCCCGATGCACCATGGTCGACAGCGCGTCGACGGGCTCATCGTTCACCAGAATCGCCATCTTCACCAAGGTGTCTTCGCGGTAGCCGGTCATGTGATAGTCGAAGGAGGCATAGCCCTTGGTCACCGACTTCAACCGGTCGTAGAAGTCAAACACCACCTCGTTCAGCGGCAGGTCATACACAACCATGGCGCGAGACCCCGCGTAAGAGAGGTCCTCCTGAATACCACGGCGGTCCTGGCAGAGCTTCAGCACATCGCCGAGGAATTCATCCGGCACCAGAATGGTCGCCTTGATGCGCGGCTCTTCGATGTGATCGACATGGGTCAGATCGGGCATGTCGGCGGGGTTGTGCAGCTCGCGCATCTCCCCGTCCTTCATGAACACGTGATAGACCACCGACGGCGCGGTGGTAATCAGTTCGATATTATATTCGCGCTCGATCCGGTCCCGGATCACCTCAAGGTGCAGCAGGCCCAGGAACCCGCAGCGGAAGCCGAAGCCAAGCGCGGCGGAGGTTTCCATCTCATACGAGAAGGATGCATCGTTCAGCGCCAGCTTTTCGATCGCGTTGCGCAGATCCTCGAACTCGGAACTGTCCACGGGGAACAGACCGCAGAAGACCACCGGCACGGACGGCTTAAAGCCCGGCAAAGGTGTTTCTGCGCCTTTCTTGTCGTGGGTGATGGTGTCGCCCACCTTGGTATCGCGCACCTGTTTGATCGAGGCGGTGATAAAGCCGATCTCGCCGGGGCCCAGTTCATCCACCACTTGCATGGCAGGACGGAAAACACCAATCCGGTCAACGCCATAGCGCGCGCCGGTCTGCATCATCTTGATCTGGTCGCTTTTCTTCAGGACCCCGTCCATGATCCGCACCAGCACGATGACGCCGAGATAGGCATCATACCAGCTGTCCACCAGCATCGCCTTCAGCGGTGCATCCCTATCCCCGGTGGGCGCAGGCAGCCGCTGCACAATGGCCTCAAGCGTTTCCTTGATGCCGATGCCGGTCTTTGCGGAGACATGGATCGCATCGGTGGCGTCGATCCCGATCACATCCTCGATCTGCTCTGCCACCCGATCACAATCGGAGGCGGGCAGGTCGATCTTGTTGAGCACCGGGACAATCTCGTGATCCGCGTCGATCGCCTGGTAGACATTGGCCAGCGTCTGCGCCTCGACCCCCTGGGTCGAGTCGACCACCAGCAGAGAGCCTTCGACCGCGCGCATGGAGCGGGAGACCTCATAGGCAAAATCGACGTGTCCGGGGGTGTCGATCAGGTTCAGCACATAGCGTTCGCCATCGTCGGCCTCATAGTCGATACGGACGGTGTTGGCCTTGATGGTGATGCCACGTTCACGCTCGATGTCCATGGCGTCGAGCAGCTGCTCTTTCATGTCACGATCCTGCACCGTCCCCGTCGATTGGATGAGGCGGTCAGCAAGCGTGGACTTGCCGTGGTCGATATGAGCGACAATGGAGAAGTTGCGGATTTTCGAGAGCTCTGTCATGACAAGCGCATATGATTGGGATTTCGCCTTTGGTCAAGGTGGATCATGCGTCCGAGCCGCACCATCTGCAGGCGCCGGACCGCTTTCACCGCAACAGCGCCGCGTCTGGTCCCGATCCGGCGCATCCGCCATTGAAAACCGGCCGCGAGCTATGGAATATGCGCGGCGACATCGGTCAGCGTCCTTTCGCACAAACAGGAGATTGATACACGTGTTCCGACTTCTATCCGTCACCGCGCTCTGCGCGACCACGCTGAGTTTTGTGCCCGTCGCGCCACAGGCCACCGCCGGCACCATCGAACGCGCCTGCCGCAGCTCCGACCGCGGCGCGGCACAGGCGTCGCTGTGCCATTGCATCCAGCAGGTTGCCGAACGCCGATTGACCCGATCCGAACAGCGCACGGTTTCAAAATGGTTCTCGGATCCGCATCGCGCACAAGAAGTGCGCCAATCCGCAAAGAGCAGCGACTCCCGGTTGTGGAAGAAATACCAGCTGTTCGGAACCGACGCCGAACGAATCTGCGGCTGAAATGGTGGCGGCAGGCACCATTCAAAATGGTTAATTCCGCCAGCCGCCGCGCCAATTACATTTGAGATTCCACTAAAACCGCCATAAATTACCCGAAAGGATAATTTTACTCTTCCCAAACTATTCAAATGAAAATAAAAACGGCATATATTTTTGTGTGTATGCAGGAAAAGCCTGCACTGTGCAGTGGTCAGACGCTCCCCCGGCAGAAGCATCGCGTGACGGAGTTATCAGAGTTTGGATTTTTTGGAGCGAATATATGCTGATGAAAGGCGTCACACTTCGGGGGTTGGAAGTTTTTGAAGCATTGGCAAAGTCCGGATCGGTCGCGCAGGCCGCCGATATTACCGGATTGAGCCAACCGGCCGTGAGCCAACAACTTCGCAATCTTGAAAAAGCGCTTGGATCGGATCTTGTCGATCACGGTCGCCGCCCCATGGTTCTGACACCCGCCGGGCGCAGCTTCCTTTCCCGCACCCAGGCTGTCCTGAGCGAATTGCGGCTGGCCCAGAGCGAGCTGACGGTGATGGACCTGTCGCACCTGCCGGCGCTATCGCTCGGGTTGATCGACGATTTCGACAACGACCTCACGCCGCGGCTTGCCACCATTCTTGCCGACAGCCTGACCCAGTGCCGGTTCAAGATGGTGACCGCATCCAGCCATGACATCATCCGCGCCATGGACGCAAAGGAACTGCACATCGGCATCGCCGCCTCCACCGGCGAGCTGCGCCCGGGCGTGACCGAATATCCGCTGGTCGAGGAACCCTTCATCCTGGTGGCCCCCCGTGGCGCGGTCACCGACCCCGATGACGTCGGCAACCAGCTCAACCACCTGCCCTTGCTGCGCTACGCCCGCGACCAGCTGATCTCGCAACAGATCGAGTCGCACCTCAGCCGCAGCAAGCTGGAATTCGAGGACCGGTTTGAAATCGGATCTCATCTGGCGCTGATGGCCATGGTGGCGCGCCGCATCGGCTGGGCGATCACCACCCCGCTGGGCTATATGCGGGCCGCGCGTTTCCATGACGAGATCGACGCCTTTGCCCTGCCCCTAACCGAATTCACCCGGCGCATTTCGCTGTTTTCACAGTCCGACTGGCCTGACACCGTGCCGCTCGAAGTGGCCGGAACCATGCGTCGCCTCGTACAAAGCCAGATGATTGCCCCGGCCGTGAACCGGCTGCCCTGGCTCGCTGGGCAATTGCGGGTGCTGGAGGCCTAGGTCCGCCTGTCTGACACGCGCCCCACGCACCCCTTCGGCGAACCGGGGGCGCGCGTCAGTCCGACAGCGCCACATGACGCTGCAATCCCGCCGCCGCGGCCTCAAGCAGATCCAGACAGCCGTCAAAATCCCGCGTGTAGTACGGATCGGGGACCTCCTGCACCGCGGCCGCCCCGGCCATGGGCGCAAACAGCATCACCGGTGTAGTGGAACCCGACGGGCGCAGGGCTTCGACCTCATGCCGGTTTGCATGATCCATCACGACAATCAGGTCGAAGGCTGCAAAATCCCCAGCCGAGAACTGCCGCGCCCTCAGATCGGACATATCAACGCCCCGTGCCAGCGCCGCCGCCTGCATCGGCCCATAGGGCGGATCACCGATATGATAGTCCGAGGTGCCGGCACTGTCGGTGGCAATCTGCGGGCAGCGGGCGCGAAACAGCGCCTCCGCCGCCGGAGAGCGACAGATATTGCCAAGGCAGACAAACAGGATTTTACGCATCGCTACTCTCTCAGGTCAGAAGAAACGGGGACGGTGGTCCGTGTTTACCCGCCCCGCTCTCTATGTCAGGTTTTGCACTGACGGGCCAAGCCCCCGATAGCAGATGCCCGGACAGGAGATCCCGCCATGACCAAAATTGTGATCCTGACCGGCGCGGGTATTTCCGCCGAAAGCGGGCTTGGCACCTTTCGCGACGCAAAAGGCCTGTGGTCGCAACACCGGATCGAAGATGTCGCAACCCCCGAGGGCTTTGCCCGGGATCCGGCGCGCGTGCATCGGTTCTACAGCGCGCGTCGCCAGCAAGCCGCCCGCGCGACGCCAAACGCCGCCCATCGCGCTCTGGCGGAGCTGGAACAGCGGTGGCCCGGCGAGGTGGTCATTGTCACCCAGAACGTCGATCCGCTGCATGAGGCGGCCGGATCGCGCAACGTGCTGCACATGCATGGCACGCTTGCCGGTGCCCTCTGCGCCGCTTGCGATCATCGCTGGCCCGCACCGCAGGAGATGACCACCGACACCACCTGCCCCGCCTGCCATGCGCCCCGCAGCCGCCCTGACGTGGTCTGGTTCGGCGAGGTGCCCTATCACCTGGACGAGATCGGCGACCACCTGGCGGAGGCCAGCCTGTTTGCGGCGATCGGGACTTCCGGTCAGGTGCAGCCGGCTGCCTCCTTTGTGCAGGAGGCGGCCTCTGGCGGGGCACAGACGGTCGAGCTCAATCTTGCCCCCTCGGGCATCAGCGACGCCTTTGACGAACGTCGTTTTGGCCCGGCCACCGAGGTGGTGCCCGATTGGGTCCGGGCGCTGCTGCATCACGGCCCTGAATGACGAAGCCCCGGCGTCAACCGGGGCTTGTCAGATCTGTCGCGGGGAAAGGTGTTAGTGGGAGTGGTCGCCGTGATCATCGCCGTGACCCGAATGATCGCCGTGGCCGCCATGTCCGCCCTCGGGCATGCGCGCCATGTCGACGGGGACCTCGATCGCCACTTCACCGGCCTTTTCAAAGTCGAGGATGACGTCGATGGTGTCGCCGTCCGCCAGCTCCCGGTTCAGCCCCATGAACATCACATGGTCACCGCCGCGCTGGAGCAGATGGGTCGCGCCGGCCGGGATGGCAAAGCCGTCTTCGACATGGGTCATCTTCATCACGCCATTGGCGTCTTCGGTGTGGGTGTGGAGCTGCACCCGCTTGGCCACATCGGAGCGCGCAGCGATCAGGCGGTCATCTGCGTCGCCTTCGTTGATGATCTCCATAAAGGCGGCGCCGGCCATCTTGTTGGAAGCACGGGCATAGGCGTCATGCACAACCATCTGCGCCGAGGCGGAGGTGGCGACGGCAGCGGCAGCAAGCGCGGAGAAAACGGCGGAAAGGCCGAGGGATTTCAGGGTCATGATTGGTCTCCTTGAGACGGGAACAGGGGGTATCCGGGCGCAGGCGCTGCGACCGGTCTGACTTCGCACGTGTGGGTGTGTCAGACCAGCGGTGGCGCGCGCGCTCGGGCCGTGCGTTCAGGTGCAACGTCGCGTTGCGCGCGCGACGGCAGCCGGGGCGCCTGTCGCGCCGTTGTGATCGGTGCCCGCAGCGCCGGAGCGCCCTGAACCAGATCAAGGAGATGGGTAATGCAATCCGGGCAGATATGCGGCGCGCCCGTTGGTTCGCCGTTTTCATCGACATAGACGGTGACCGGACCGGAGCCGGTACACAGGATCACCTGCCCCGTGGCATCACGGTCAAAGCGGCTGGCGGCGGCACTATGGCCGGTCAGCAGCAGGGCCGCAGTCAGCAGCAGGGTGATATACCGTCCGAACACTGTCATTGGCGTCGTCATATCTCAGGAAGAGGCCCCCGCCTCAAGCCCCTTGCGCAAGACGCGGGCAAAGAGTCGCGCCCCCCCTCCACGCAAATGCAAAAAGACCGCTGGCGCCGGGCCAACGGTCTTTCAGATAAATCCGGGCAGGATCACAAGAGAGGCGGGCCGATCAGGCCTGCGCAGCTTGTGCCTTCGCGATCTCTTTCTTCACCTTCAGAGCGGCATCGGACAGCTCTTCGTCCTTGGCTTTGGCCAGGAAGGCGTCCAGACCACCGCGGTGGTCAACGGAACGCAGGGCGGCTGCGGAGATGCGCAGCTTCACACCGCGGCCGAGGGTCTCGGACTGCAGGGTGACGTCGTTCAGGTTCGGCAGAAACCGGCGACGGGTTTTGTTGTTGGCGTGGCTGACATTGTTGCCAGTCATCGGGCCTTTTCCGGTCAGTTCGCAACGGCGCGACATGGTGTTATCCTTCGTATCTGCGGCGTCCCGACCCGTGTGCGGCCTGCCCGGCCTTTGGGAATCAGTCGCCAAATTACAAGGGCGCTGCCATTGGCTGCGCCCGAAAACTGGTTGGATGCGTTTAGGAGGAATCGCAAAGATGGTCAAGCCATATGCAACGCTTTTATGGCACTCCAGCCGACATTCCCGCGCCATCCCCTCCAGCGCTGGCGGGCTTTTACAATTTCAGGGCTAAGATGCAAGCCTATGCACGCCATATTAGGCCGCGAACACCCCAATCGCCGCACCTGAGTCGCAGGTCTTAGCCCACGCGCGACGGATCAAGGTCCGCGACACCCAACCCCGTCAGCAGATCGCGCGCAGCCTCTTGTGGGGTTTGCGCCCCCTCGGCCACCTTTTTCGACAATTCCGTCATGCGCGACTTGGCCCAAGAGGTCTGAAGCCGCGCCAGAAGCGCCTGTCGCACCTCCTCGGAAAACCAGTACTGCGCCTGCTGCGCCCGGTTCTGATCCCAAAACCCGTTGTCGCGCCGCCACCCGGCCAGCGCCTGCACCTCTGCCCACGCCTTGTCCAGCCCCGCGGCCTCGATCGCCGAGACGGTCAACGCCTTGGGAAAGCCATCGGGATCTTGCGGACGTTTGCGCAACAGCCGCAGCGCCCCGGCATAATCGGCGCAGGTGCGAGTCGCCGTCGCCTTCAGATCGCCATCGGCCTTGTTGATCAGAATCATGTCGGCGATCTCCATGATGCCGCGCTTCACGCCCTGAAGCTCATCGCCACCCGCCGGAGCCAACAGCAACAGGAACAAATCGGACAGTTCCGCCACAACGGTTTCCGACTGCCCGACCCCCACGGTTTCGATCAGCACCACGTCAAAGCCTGCCGCCTCGCACAGCGCCACCGCATCGCGAGTGCGGCGGGCAACACCACCAAGGTGGCTCTGGCTGGGACTGGGGCGAATAAAGGCCGCGCGTTCACGACTGAGCCGCTCCATCCGGGTTTTGTCCCCCAGAATTGATCCACCAGACCGCGCCGAGCTGGGATCAACCGCCAGCACCGCAACCCGCAGCCCCTGCCCGATGAGCATCATGCCAAAGGCCTCGATAAAGGTGGATTTTCCCACCCCGGGCGTGCCCGACAATCCGATCCTGAGTGCCTGACGGTCGCTTTTGGCCAGACGCGATAGCAACTCATCCGCCCGCGCGCGGTGATCCGGACGGGCGCTTTCCACCAATGTGATGGCGCGGGCGAGCGCCCGACGGTCCGCGTTCAAGATCCTGTCACTCAGCTGTGCGATGTCCATGGCGCGCCTCTCGTCCTTGCCGCGCATTGATGGCGCAGCCGGGGCGCGCTTGTCCAGTGGCGCGGCTGCAAAACCCCGATGCCGCTGTGAAACACGGGCTTGAGATCGGAAAGGAATTGCCTTGATGCGTCGTTACCTTGTCCTCGGAGGGGTGATCCTGCTCACAGCCTTCACAGCGCCCGTGGCCCTGCGTGCGCATGAACCAGCCGCAAGCGATCAGCAGCACTATGTCGTGCGGGGTCTGGGCGTCAAACTTGGCACCTTCACCCTTGCCAGCCAGCGCAGCGGTGGCACCTATGGCGTGCGCAGCCGCTTTACCTCGACCGGTGCGGTGGCACTGCTCGCGCGGGTTCACTTTGAGATGCAGGCCACGGGGCGCTGGACCTCCGCAGGCCCTCAGCCCGCGTGGTTCCTGGAAAACGTCAATACCGGGCAGCGGCAATCGACGGCTCAACTCGATTATGCGAATGGCGTGCCCCGGGTCACCGGCGGGCGTCTTGGCTCTGACACCCCGCCTCTTCGCCCAAACCACCAGCGCGACACGGTTGATCCGGCAACTGCCATTTTCCGCGCAGTGGCACCGCAGGCCGCAGATGATCTCTGCTCTTTCGATCAGCCGATCTTTGATGGGGCACGACGCACGCGGCTGGTTCTTGGCCCGCCACGTCCAAAGGGAGCGGGGTTTGTCTGCCGGGGCACATTGCACCGCGAAGACGGCTACAGCGCGCAAGAACTGGCGCGGGCAAAGTCCTTTGACCTCGAACTCAGCTACGAGGCCGGGCCGGAGGGGCGTTTCCACATGTCCACCGCCAAAGTCGCCACGGTTTTTGGCACTGTCACGCTGCAAGGTGGGCTTACGCAGGCTGGACGTTAAGCCCGCGATTGGCGATAAGCGCCGCCATGATACGGCTCCCGATTGATGACGCGCTCCCCGACCTGATTGATGCTCTGCGCGCGCGGGGCCGTGCGGTGCTGCAAGCGCCCCCCGGTGCGGGCAAGACCACTAAGGTGCCGCTTGCGATCCTTGAGGCGGGATTGACCACCGGGCGCATCCTGATGCTGGAGCCTCGCCGCCTCGCCGCCCGCACCGCGGCAGAGCGCATGGCGTCAACCCTTGGGGAAAGCCCCGGCCAGACCGTCGGCTACCGGGTGCGCGGCGAGGCCAAGACCTCAAAATCCACCCGCATCGAGGTTGTCACCGAAGGCATCCTGACCCGGATGCTGCAATCGGACCCGGATCTGCCGGGCGTCGGTGCGGTAATCTTCGACGAATTTCACGAACGCTCCCTCAATGGCGATCTGGGGCTCGCCTTCTGCCTTGAGGTCGCAGGCGCCCTGCGCGACGATCTCTTGCTGCTGGCGATGTCCGCCACGCTGGACGCAGGCCCGGTGGCGGACTTGATGGACGCGCCCATTGTGACCTCCGAGGGCCGCAGCTACCCGGTCGAAACCCGCTGGCTCGACAGCCCCCTGCCCGCCAAGGCACGCAAGCTGGACGCGCTGGTGGATCTGGTCACCCGCGCAGAAGGTGAGACCCGCGACACCGGTGGTGGCCTTTTGGTGTTTCTGCCCGGCGAGGGCGAAATCCGCCGTGCCGCCAGCGCGCTGGAGGCCCGTCTGCCCGGGAATTGCCAGATCCGCCCGCTGTTTGGCGCCCTCCCCTTCGCCGAGCAACGCGCCGCCATCGCCCCCGTCTCCGAGGGGCGCAAGGTGGTGCTGGCGACCTCCATCGCCGAAACCTCCCTGACGATCGAGGACATCCGCGTCGTGGTGGATATGGGACAGGCCCGGCGCGCCCGGTTCGATCCCGGTGCAGGCATGTCGCGGCTGGTGACGGAACGTGTGACGCGTGCCGAAGCCACCCAGCGACAGGGCCGCGCCGGTCGCGTGGCCGAGGGCACCTGCTATCGGCTCTGGTCCAAGGGCGAAGAGGGCGCGCTGATGGCCTATCCCCCGGCCGAGATCGAGGCCGCAGACCTCACCGGGCTGGCGCTGGAACTGGCGCTTTGGGGGGCAGAGCCCGCGGATCTGCCGCTGCTGACCCAGCCCCCCGCCGGCAGCCTGTCCGAGGCGCGTGCCCTGTTGCAGATGCTCGGCGCGCTGGATGGGCAGATGCGGATCACCGACCATGGCCGCGCGCTGGCCCGCCTGCCCCTGCACCCGCGTCTGGCGCATATGCTGGCGGTGGCGGGACCGGAGAGCGCCACACTGGCGGCGCTGATGGCGGACCGCGATCCGTTGCGTGGCGCGCCGGTCGATCTGGCGCTGCGTCTTGAGGCCCTGCGGGATCTGCGCCGCTTCCGCGACCGCCGCCCCTATCAGGTCAAGACCCCCGCGCTGCAGGCGATCACCAGTGAGGCAAAGCGCCTGCGCCGGCAACGCGGCGGGCAGAGCGACGCTGCGCCCCGCGCCGCGGGCCAACCCGCCGCTCCCGCCACATCAGATCCACTCTCTCCGGCAGCCATGGCCGCGCTGGCCTATCCGGATCGGGTGGCCCAGCGCCGCAAGGGTGATGACGCCCGCTATGTGCTTTCCGGTGGCAAGGGCGCGGTGCTGGAAAACTCCGACCCGCTGGCCGCGGCCCCCTATCTTGTCGTCACCGACAGCGATGGCAATCCGCGCGAGGCCAAGATCCGCCTTGCCACACAGATCACCCTGGCCGAAATCCGCGCGTTGTTCGCAGATCAGATCCACTGGCAGGACCTCTGCAGCTGGTCCAAACGCGACCGCCGCGTGGTGGCGCGCAAACAGGAACGCTTTGGCGCGCTGGTGCTGGACGACCGCATCTGGAAGGACGTCCCGCCCGAGGCCACCGCCACCGCCATGCTCGACGGCGTGCGTGACCTCGGCCTGCGCCTGTCGCCCGCCGCCGCGCGGCTTGCCACCCGTGTCGAACTGCTGCGCGCCGAAGGCCACGACCTGCCGGATTTCTCCGAGGCGGGCCTGATGGCAACTCTCGAGGACTGGCTGCTGCCCATGCTCACGGGCGTGCGCACCGACGCCGACTGGAAGGGGTTCGACGCACTCCCGGCCCTGCGCGCCGCGCTGACGTGGGAGCAGACCCAGCTCCTTGACCGTGAGGTTCCGGGCAGTTTCGTGACACCGCTCGGGCGCAAGATCCCCATTGACTACGCGGGCGACACGCCGGGGATCGAGGTCCGCCTGCAGGAGATGTTCGGCGTCACCCGCCACCCGACCGTGGCGGGTGTGGCGCTGAAGGTCACGCTCTTGTCGCCCGCCCGTCGCCCGATCCAGATCACCCGCGATCTGCCGGGCTTCTGGTCCGGCTCCTACGCCGATGTGCGCAAGGACATGCGCGCGCAGTACCCCAAACACCCCTGGCCCGAGGACCCGACCCAGGCCGAAGCGACCCTGCGTGCCCGCCCGCGCGGCTGAAACGTGCGTTTTCCCACACATAATGGGCTGATTTCGGGCAATTTCAAACACCCCTGTCATTTAATCGTTGCAAACAGGGTCGGTTTTGCATAGGTGCCGTCGGTCAATCGCCACATGCAACCAACAAGGCCGCCCGGACACCTCCGGACCATGACCGCTACCCATGCTGAACGCCCTCAACAAGCTCTGGTCCCAGACCCTCCTGCCGATGCTGTCGCGCCCGCGACGGCTGCAGGTGGCGGCGTTGTGCTATCGCCAGACCGATACCGGGCGTGAGGTCCTGCTGATCACCAGCCGCGACACCGGTCGCTGGGTGCTGCCAAAGGGCTGGCCGATGGCGGGCAAGACCAGCGCCGAAAGCGCCGTTCAGGAAGCCTGGGAAGAGGCCGGCGTCGCCAAAAGCCGCTTCGACGAGACGCCCCTGGGCTGCTACAGTTACGACAAGCGTCTCGACAATGGCGCTGTTGAGCCGCTGGAAACGCTGGTCTACGCGGTGGAGGTGCAGGAGCTTCAGGAGTGCTTTCCCGAAGCCCACGAACGGAGCCGCAGCTGGATGTCGCCGGCCGAGGCCGCAACCCGTGTCGACGAACCGGAGCTGCGCGATTTGTTGAACAATTTCTGATCGCCGTGATGCAGGTGTCACATTCCGATCTCAGCCTGTGCCTGCGCCAGGGTCCCCCGCGCACCCTGGGACTGCAGACATGCGCAAGGAAGGCAACCCCATGACGACCCGCCCCGACTGGCGATCCCTGGACAAGGATCTTGCCCGCCTGAACCAGGTGGAGCGGGTGACCGGCTATGTGGTGCGTCCGCTGCTGGGGCTGGGGCTGGCGCTGGCGTTCATGGCCTTGGCCGGGCTGGAGGCCGCCCTGGTGCTGGGCACCTCACCCACCACGATCATGGCCATGGTGGCGGCGGTCTTTGGCGCCTATCTGGCACTCAACATCGGCGCCAACGATGTGGCAAACAACATGGGCCCCGCAGTGGGCGCCAAGGCCCTGCCGATGACGGCCGCCCTGATCGCCGCGGCGCTGGCAGAGGTCACCGGCGCGCTTCTGGGCGGCAGCGAGGTGGTCGCCACGGTGTCCCGCCGCCTGATCGACCCCTCGGCCGTGAGCGCGCCCCAGATCATGGTGCAGGCGATGATGTCGGCCATGATCGCCTCGGCGCTCTGGGTCAATCTGGCCACCTGGCTGGGGGCGCCGGTCTCCACCACTCAGAGCATCATCGGCGCCATCCTCGGCGCCACCACCGCTGCCGCCGGGTTTGCCGCCGTGGACTGGCTGACCTTCGGTGGCATCGCGACCAGCTGGATGCTGTCGCCGCTGATCGGCGCGGCGCTGGCGATGGCGCTGCTGGCGCTGATCCAGCGCTTGATCAGCAACCGCCCGGACAAGATGGCCGCCGCGCGCCGCTGGGTGCCGGTGCTGCTGGCCGGCATGGGCGGGGCCTTTGCCGTGTTCTTCGCGCTCAAGCTGCCGGAGCGCATCGCCAGCCCCACGCCCGACCAGGCCGCACTGGCCGGGCTGATCGCCGGTGCGCTGTCCTATCTGGTCGCCCGCCCGGTGGTGCTGCACCGCGCGGCCCAGCTGGAACACCAGAAGGGCGCGATCAAGGCGCTGTTCCGCCTGCCGCTGGTGATCGCCGCGGTGCTGATGTCCTTTGCCCATGGCGCCAATGACGTCGCCAATGCGATCGGGCCACTGGCCACGATCATGCAGGTCATGACCAACAGTGGCGGCGGCACCCACCCGGCTGAAATCAACGCCTTTGCCCCGATCCCGGTGCCGCTCTGGGTGCTGGTGATCGGAGCCCTTGGCATGGCGATGGGGGTGTTGCTGTTTGGCCCCCGGCTGGTGAACATGGTCGGCAGCCAGATCACCAAGCTCAACCCGATCCGCGCCTATTGTGTCTCCACCTCCGCCGCGCTGACCGTGATCGTGGCCAGCTGGCTCGGCATGCCGGTGTCCTCGACCCATGTTGCGGTCGGTGCCGTGTTCGGCGTCGGCTTCTACCGCGAGCACATGGCCGCCCGCGCCCGCCGCATCGGCGCTCGCGCCGCGCGTCCCGGCCTGCCGCGCGAGGACCGCAGCCGCCGGCGTCTGGTCCGCCGCAGCCATGTGCTGACCATTCTCGCCGCCTGGCTGATCACCGTGCCGCTGTCGGCCGCCCTGTCGGCGGGGATCTATACGCTGTTGCATCTGCTCGGCCGCTGAGCGCCCCGGCCCGCCTGCCCACCCCGGCCTGCCTGCCGCCCGCCTGCCCGCCTGTCAGTGCGCCCTGGACAGTGCGTCGCAAATAACTCTGCGTGGTGGGCCGGGATCAGCGCTCCGCCCCCAGCGGCGCACGTTGCCTGCGACGGTCGATCCAGGCAGAGGTCTCCGGCATCTCGACCCCATGTCGCCGCCCCATCCGGAGAAGCTGCGCCAACATGGTCTCGATTGCAGCGGCGCGCTGGTCCCCCAGCGGCCCCGGCCAGTGAGGCCTTGCCAGCCCGTCGCGCCAGGACGCTGGCAACAGGCGTGACCGCCACAGTCCAACCCGCAGGGCAAAGGGCACGCCGCCGGGCAAGCAGGGCCGTATGCCCGCCTGTGCCAGAGTGCCTAGCGCCTCTTGCAACAGGGCCTGCGGGTGTTCCGGCAGATCCGGCGCCTCCGCCTCGCCTGCATTGATACGCAACAGCTCCGCCAGTCGCAGCCCCCACAGGAGGCCGGGAATATCCCGGTGGGTGGTGGTTTCGAGGCAGGGCACATCAAGCTCTCGGGCCATTGCCCCGGCCGCCTCTGACACCAAGAGCGGCCCGCTCCCACAGCGGTGCAGCCGAAGCGGTCCCGCCTGCTGCCGCACCTCCACCTGCCAGGGCAGCACCCCTTCTGCCGATGGCACACAGGACGGGCGCGGATCGTAGGGGCCGTCGGCCATCGATACCGCAGGCCCGGCGTGAAACAGCAGCACGGGTGCAGCAGCGCCGCGGGACGCCGGCGCGGTCGCCGGTTCGGTCTCGGCCGCGCGCAGCAGGGCGCACGCCTCCGGTGTGGCGGACAGCACCACGATCATCGCAGCCTGGCTCAGGATCTCGGGACTGGTGGTGCAGGCCAGCGTGTCGGCGCCCACACGCGCATCAAGGCCGCTGTGATCGGTCAGATGCACCCCGTCGCGCAGATAGGCCGCCTGCCAGTCCGGTGGCGCAATCCAGGTGACCAAATGCCCGGCCGCAGCCCAGAGCGCAGCGCAGAACCCGGCCGGTGCCGGGGCGCCCAGAACCACGATATGTCCTTCCGCCATGATACCGGTCCTTTCGGATGCGTGTTTCGCCGCCACCCTGTCAGAGGCGCAGACGGCTGACCAGAGGCACTGCCTCGCGCCAGACGCAACGCGCCGGGCCATTGGCCCGGCGCCACGCCCAACGGGCGGGCCTGCATGAACATGCAGGCGCAACGGGCGGGAGCGCCCCCGCCCCGGTCTTGTCAGTGCCGGTGGATCAGACGCCGAGACACCAGCGCATCACGGCCTTCTGCGCGTGCAAGCGGTTTTCGGCCTCGTCAAAGATCACCGACTGCGGCCCGTCCATCACCGCCGAGGTCACCTCTTCCTCGCGGTGCGCGGGCAGGCAGTGCATGAACAGCGCATCGGGCTTGGCGTGGGCCATCAGCGCATCATTGACCTGATAGGGCCGCAGCATGTTGTGGCGCCGCTCCTTGGAGGACTGGCTGTCATGCATCGACACCCAGGTGTCCGCCACCACCAGATCGGCGCCTGCCACGGCCTTAGCCGCATCGCGTTCGATGGTGATGGTGGCGCCCGCCTTGCGCGCCAGACCGATGAATTCCTCCTCCGGGTCCAGTTGCGAGGGGCCGGTGAACGTGAGGTCAAAGCCGAACTGCCCCGCCGCATGGATGAAGGAAGCGCAGACGTTGTTGCCGTCCCCGGTCCAGACCACCTTCTTGCCCTTGATGGGGCCGCGATGCTCCTCATAGGTGAGGATATCGGCCATGATCTGGCAGGGGTGGGTGCGGTCGGTGAGGCCGTTGATCACCGGCACATCGGCATATTCCGCCATCTCGGTCAGCACCGTCTCGTCAAAGGTGCGGATCATGATCAGATCCACATAGCGCGACATGACGCGGGCGGTATCGGCGATGGTCTCGCCGTGCCCCAACTGCATATCCTTGCCCGACAGCACCATGGTCTCGCCGCCCATCTGGCGCACGCCGACGTCGAACGACACCCGGGTCCGGGTCGAGGGTTTTTCGAAGATCAGCGCCACCATGCGCCCCGAAAGCGGCTGGTCGTCGTCGGGCGTGCCCTTGGGACGCCCCGCACGCGCGGTTTTCATCTGCGCGGCATGGTCGATGATCTGCCGCAGGTCGTCGGTAGAGGTCTTATGGATGTCGAGGAAATGGTTCATGAGGTGTATCGCTTTGTTGTGCCAGAGGTGACGCGGGGACCCGTCCCCGCACCCCTGAGGTATTTGGGAAAAGATGAAGCTCAGGCAGCCTCGACCGCCGTGGCAGCTGCATCGAGGCGCAGGACGGCCTCCTCGATATCCGCATCGGTGATGGTCAATGCGGGCAGCAGGCGGATCACATTGTCGGCGGCGGGCACCGTGATGACCTCGGCGGCATAGCCCGCCTTGACCACGTCGGCGTTCACCGCCCTGCATTTCAGCCCCAGCATCAGGCCGGAGCCGCGCACCTCCTCGAACACCTCGGGGTGCGAGGCCACCAGCCCTTCGAGCTTCTGGCGCATGAGGCCCGCCTTGCGGTTCACCTCGGCCAGAAACTCGGGCGCGGCCACGTGATCCATCACCGCGCAGCCCACCGCGCAGCCCAGCGGGTTGCCGCCATAGGTGGAGCCATGGGTGCCCGCCGTCATGCCGGAGGCGGCCGTTTCGGTGGCCAGCACCGCGCCCAGCGGGAAGCCGCCGCCGATGCCCTTGGCCACCATCATGATGTCCGGGGTGATGCCCGCCCATTCATGGGCGAAGAGCTTGCCTGTGCGGCCCACCCCGCATTGCACCTCGTCGAGGATCAGCAGGATGCCGTGTTCATCACAGAGCGCGCGCAGGTCCTTCAACTCCTGATCGGGCATCGGACGGATGCCGCCCTCGCCCTGCACCGGCTCCACCAGCACCGCCGCGGTGGTCTCGCCAATGGCGGCCTCGACGGCCTCGGCATCGCCCCAGGGCAGATGCACAAATCCCGGCAGCAGCGGGCCAAAGCCCTTGGTCATCTTTTCCGATCCCGCCGCGGCGATGCCGGCGGAGGACCGGCCGTGGAAAGACCCCTCGAAGGTGATGATTTCCACTTTCTCCGGCTGGCCCTGCTCAAAGTGATATTTGCGCGCCATCTTCACCGCCAGCTCGCAGGCCTCGGTGCCGGAGTTGGTGAAGAACACCGTATCGGCAAAGGTTTCCGCCACCAGCTTGTCCGCCAGCGCCTGCTGCTGCGGTATCTCGTAGAGGTTGGAGACATGCCACAGGTTTTGCGCCTGGCTGGTCAGTGCCGCCACCAGCGCCGGATGCGCATGGCCCAGCGCGTTCACCGCGATACCGGAGCCCAGATCCAGAAAACGTCGGCCATCCGCCTCGATCAGCCAGGAGCCTTCGCCTTTGACGAAGGTCAGGGGCGCCCGATTATAGGTCGGAAGAACGGAGGGGATCATGGGGGTCATCCTTATCATGACAATGAGGGATCAGGACCAGATCAGTGCCCCACCACGGGGCGACGGTCAATAACTGGTCCGGTCTGGGTTCGAGAAGGTCGCGCCCCCTTGATGAACAAGCAAGGCGCGCGGGATCAAAGGCGCTGCGGATGGCAGCGTGTCAGGCACATTGGCGTCGACGTCGGGTCGACAGGAAAGACGCGTGTTTGATCATAGTCAGGGTCCATAACGGAAGTTTATCGGCATGAAAACCCCCTTTGACACCTTCATCAGCGCAAAGCGGCATCCCAGCCCGTCCGGGGGCACGGGACGCATCACCCCGGAGCGCAGCCTTTGCGCTTGCCTTTGGCGGCGGCCTGACGCACCGATTGACGCATGAGCCATGTGACCCCGCAAAACCCACCGCTTGCCGCCGCGCTGATCCTGCTGGCGACCGTCTTCATCGCCGGCACCACGCTGCTGGCAAAGTCGCTCGGCACCGACACGCTCGGCCCGCCGTTGCATGCCTTGCAGATCAGCCAAGGGCGGTTTGTCTTTGCCTTTATCGGGATTTCGGTTGCGGTGATGGCGCGGCGCCAGCAGATTCGCGCGCCGCACTGGGGGTTGCACATCGGGCGCTCCTCCTTTGGCTGGGGCGGTGTCACGCTGATGTTTGCCTCCGTCGCCTTCATCCCGCTGGCGGATGCGACCGCGATTTCCTTTCTGAACCCGGTGATCGGCATGCTGCTGGCGATCCCGTTTCTGGGCGAGAAGGTCGGCCCCTGGCGCTGGCTGGCCGCCGCCATCGCCCTTGCGGGTGCGATGATCCTGCTGCGCCCGGCACCGGAGAGTTTCCAGCCCGCAGCGGTTCTGGCGCTTGGCGCTGCGGTGGCCATGGGGGCGGAGCTGATCTTTATCAAGAAACTGGCGGGACGCGAACCGCCCTTGCAGGTGCTGTGGGTGAACAACCTGATCGGCATGGTGATCGCCAGCTGCGCCGCGCTGGCGGTCTGGCAGATGCCGACCCCGGCGCAATGGGGCGCGCTGGCCGCGCTTGGCGCGTTGATGGCCTGTGCCCAGGCCTGTTTCATCAATGGCATGGCGCGGGCGGATGCGTCCTTTGTGGCGCCCTTTGCCTATGGCACGCTGGTCTTTGCTGCGATCTACGATGCGGTGATCTTTGGCGTGCTGCCGGATTGGATCACCCTTCTGGGGGCCGGCATCATCCTCTCCGGCGCGGCGCTGCTGGCCTGGCGCGAGAGCGTCAACGGCAAGCGCCCCAGCGTGACCGCACGCCGCCCCGCCCCCTGAGCCACCGATCTTTCTGCGTCGTTCAGTCCTTCAGCCGGTATCCGCGGCGCAGCATCTGCCAGGCCACGACCAGAATGACGGCCGTTGCCCCAAGGCACACCAGAGCGCCAAAGGCCGGGTCGCTGTCGGACACGCCGATCATGCCGAACCGCACCCCATCAATGAGGTAGAACACCGGGTTGACGTGGCTGATCGCATAGAGCACCGGCGGCAGCGCCTCGACCGAGTAGAAGGTCCCCGACAGGAAGGCCAGCGGCGTCACGATGAAGTTGGTAATCGCTGCCATCTGGTCGAACTTCTCGGCAAATACCCCGGCCACGATGCCCAAGCCGCCCAGAAACGCGGCTCCCAGCACCACAAAGCCCAGCGCCACCAGCGGATGCGCGGGCACCAGCCCCAGCACCAGCACCAACCCGAGACCGATTCCCGTCGCCACCAGCAATCCGCGTGCGATCGCCCCGGCGAGATAGCCCAGCAGGATCTCCAGCCCCGACAAGGGCGGCATCAGCGTGTCGACGATATTGCCCTGCACCTTCGAGATCACCAGCGACGAGGAGGTATTGGCAAAGGCGTTCTGGATCACCGTCATCATCATGATGCCCGGCGCGATGAACGACATGAAGTCCACGCCCATGACATCGCCCCGACGCGGACCGATGGCGATGGAAAAGATCAGCAGGAACAGCGCCGCCGTCACCATCGGCGCCACCAGCGTCTGGGTATAGACCACCAGGAACCGCTTGATCTCGCGCTCCGCCAGGGTTTTCAGACCCAGCCAGTTGACCCGGCCGAACCGGCGTTCGCCGACCTCGATGCGAAAGCTCGATTGCGTGTTGTTGTCCGTCATAGCATCCTCATCGTCTCAGTCCCCCCTGCATAATCGCTCATTCCCGGGATGCAAGCTGCGGTTCTGTGCCGTCAGGGGTCGGTTCATGACTTGTATCTCGCCCGCCAGTGACTATTGTAGGGCAACACTCTGGAATTCGATGGCGGCCACAGGTTTCTTGAGGCCGCTATTAGCTTTGAAAGGCACCTTATGTCCTGGACAGACGAGCGCGTCGAACTGCTCAAGAAAATGTGGGGCGAAGGCCAGTCGGCCAGTCAGATCGCAAAGGAACTCGGCGGGGTGACCCGCAATGCAGTGATCGGCAAGGTTCACCGCCTCGGCCTGTCCAATCGCACCACCGGCGGCAGCAGCAAGGCCGCAGCCGAGCCGAAGGAAAAGCCCGCGCCCAAGGCGGCCGCAAAGCCCAAGGCCGCGCCCAAGACGGAACCGGCCCGCCCGGCCGCACCGGCCCCCGTTGCCGAAGCTCCGGCGGCAGAGCCGAAACCCGCCGCCCCGGCGCGCAAGCAGATCATCCCCGCAGGTCAGCCGCTGCCGCCGCAGCCCTCGGCCAATGAAATCAGCCCCGAAGCCCTGGCCAAGGTCAACGAGATCGAAAAAAAGGCCAAGAAGCTGACGCTGATGGAACTGACGGAGCGCACCTGCAAATGGCCCGTGGGGGATCCGGCGACCGATGATTTCTGGTTCTGCGGCCTGCCCACCCAACAGGGCAAACCCTATTGCGAGGCGCATGTGGGCGTTGCCTTCCAGCCGATGAGCTCGCGCCGCGACCGCAAGCGCTGAGCGCGCATCCGACACGACACGACAGAAACCCCGGCGCCTTTTGGGACAGCCGGGGTTTTTCGTTGCACGCGGCCCATGCGGGGCGGGATCGGTCCGGATGCGCGCCGCCGCCAGGGCAGCGGCGCATCTCCCGCCCGAAGCGCTGCCCTAGGGGTGCATCTTTGCGCCTTTGGTGATCTTGTCGACCAGCTTCCTGTCTGCACGCAGCGCCAGCCCCGCGAGGGTCAGATCCGCCGCTGCGTACTCCGCCACCACCGCGCGGTTGGCGGCGTCATGGCCGGTGGCAAACATCTCCTCGGTATAAAGCGACAGCGGCACATCCCGGCTCAGCGCCCGGGCATGGATCTTGCCCAGCCCCGCGCCGTCGCTGGCCAGAACGATCACCGGCTGAATGGCCAGCGCGTTATAGCTGTTGCCGTCCGCGTCGCGGTAGCGCTCCCCGATCAGCTCCGGCGCCGCGCCGACGATGCCCGACATCAGAAACGCGGTGACATTGAGCTTCTGCCAGGTGGCAAGATCCGCGCGCAGGACAATGGCGATCTTGGTCTCGAACTGCATCGCTCAGCCCTCCGCCTGCAGGCGCTTTGGCGCCGCCACGGTCAGGGCACTCTCGGCATCGCCGGTGTTCACCGTGCCGGCGGGTTCCACCATGATCACCACCGGCTCCGGCGTCAGCGCCCGGGGGCGATGTTCGACGCCACGCGGCACACAGAGGAACTCCCCCTGCCCCAGTTCGACCACACCATCGCGAAAATCGATCGCAATACGCCCGCGCAGAACCAGAAACGCCTCGTCCTCCGCCGGGTGGCTGTGCCAGTCGAACAGGGGACCGAACTTGGCGACCTTGACCTGCGCGTCATTCACATCCGCCACGATATGCGGATCGAAGACCTGCGTTATCTGCGCATCTACCTGATCGAGAATATTGAGTTTTTCAGGCGGCAAAGGGATACTCCTTGTTGAAGTGCCAACCAGCCCGAGCCGGGCCAGCAGGATATGTCCCGTGCCGCCCAAGGATCCCCGCCCATGACCGACACGTCGTCAGAGCCGCACCCTGCCAGAGCCGAACCACCCGGTCTTGAACGATCCTGCGCATTGCCAAGCCCCGGTGACTGGCTGCGGGTGGCGCCGCAAACCCCCGGCATCGAGCGGATCGAGGCGCATTTCGACGGCCATGCCTATGGTCCGCACCGCCACGACACCTACGCGATCGGCTATACCATCACCGGCGTGCAGAGCTTTCGCTATCGCGGGGCGCGGGCGGACAGTCTTGCGGGGAACGTGATCGTCATTCACCCGGACGAGCTGCACGATGGCGAAGCTGGTCACGACGCCGGGTTTTCCTACCGGATGCTCTATATCGCCCCGGCCCGCATCCGGGACGCGCTCGGCCCAAACGCCCGCGCGCTGCCGTTTGCCCGCGATCCGGTGCTGACCGATGGCGCATTGTTGCAGGCGCTCCAGAGCGCCTGCGCGGATATGGGCCGGACCCTGGAGCCGCTGCAACTGGATCAGATCATCACGCTGCTGGCGCAAGGATTGCTCGCGCAGGACCAGAGCGCGGGCCAGATGCGGACGTCCCGCATTGATCTCCGCGCCGTGGAGCAGGCGCGCGCCTATCTGGATGCCCACGCGGACCAGGTGGTTCCGTCCGAGGACCTGGAGAACCTGACTCGGCACGACCGCTACAGCCTGTCCCGGCAATTCCGTGCTGCGCTGGGAACCAGCCCCTATCGCTACCTGACGTTGCGTCGGGTGGACCGGGCGCGGCAAGCGATTTCCGACGGCATGTCTCTGGCGGAGGCGGCGGCCTATGCGGGCTTCAGCGACCAGCCGCATATGACCCGCCAGTTTACCGCCGCCGTGGGCATGTCTCCGGGGCGGTGGCAACGGATGGCAGGCCCGTCACCGGTCCGCTGATCCCACCCCGCCCCCGCTGCGGACAGTGCAAACACAAAGGCCCCGCATCACCTGCGGGGCCTCTGTATGACTGACCTTTAACCGTCAGTCCTGCGCCGGAGCGCTGGACGCAAAGTTCGGGATCGGATTGGTCGACGCCGGGTTGGGATCAATGCCGGGCCAGTTGCCCTCAGCCAGGGTAATATTGCCGGGAATGTCTTCTTCCCAGAAGCTCACCACATTCTTGGTGATGTTCAGATACAGCTTGTCATCCACGATCCGCCACAGGTTGGGATTGCCCGGCACCTTGCCGCCCTTGGAGACGCCATAGGCACAATGGCCGTCATAGGCCGGGGCATAATAGGCCGGGTTCTCAAGGAAGGTGTCGCGGTTTTCCTCGGTCGCAAAGGCGAAGGTCGCGCCATTGTAATCCGCGGTAATGTCGGCCTTGCCGGGGACCGCGGCGGGCTGCGCCTGCCCAACCGGGGCCTGCGCCAGGCTGCGGTAGGCCACAACGTCATAGCCCGAAACCGCATAACCGGTGTCGTCCACAAACTGCTCACCAGCAAACGCGGGCAGACCAAAAGACAGGGCTGCCACCGCAGCCAATGCAAAACGTTTCATCGCCAATTCCTCTCCTCGCGCCAGACGGCGCAGCAAACTCCAGTTGATCCGCATCAGTGCGGGATCTGAGGCGAAGATACGCGAGATTGGTCACATGCGAAGTGGCTCTCACGCGGCTGTGTTGAGAGACGAGACCGCGTGAGATACGCGTGATCGGCCGTGCGTCTGGCGCTATTCTGCGTCCTGACGCGCACGCCCGATGCGGCCGAGATGCGTAAATTCAAAGCCTTGCGGTGTTTTCAACCCGTAGCCGAGCATCCGGTCGAGACCGCAATGCGCCAGCCAGAGCGCACCCAGCTCCCACCCCAGCGGCGCCTGCCACAGATGCGCCAGCACCAATGTAACAATTGCCGCCGCGTAGACGTGGACCAGATTGTAACAAATCGCCCCGACACGGCGCCCGAATAGATAGCCGAGAAAGCTCAGATCCGGGGCAAAGAACACAAGCACCGCCCCCCAGATCGGCAGCACCGCCTCCGCCCCGGCATAGAGCCACAGACCGGCCGCACAGATCACCGCGCCCTCGGCCTTTTGCCAGCGGAGCGCGGCAGGTTGCGGTTTCGGCATCAATCGAGCCGCCGCACGAGGATCTGGTTGCCGTCCCCCCTGCGGGTTTCCAGGATTTTCATCGTGGCGATCAGATCCGAGAGCTTGCTCTTGCCGTAGCTGCGGGTGTCGAAATCCGGGCTGGCGGCGGTGATATACTGGCCGATCTGCCCAAGCGAGAACCACTCGTCCTCCTGGCTGATCGCATCCATGGCGCGCAGCACCAGTTTCTGCGGATCCTCCAGCTCTGCCGGGGCCTGATCGTCCTGCGGTGCTGCGGTCTGCTCGGTCGCCTGCGCGGCTGGTTTCTGTTTCGGTTTTTGCGGTTTGGGTTCCTCTTTCAGGAGATTCTCCACATAGATGAACCGCTTGCACGCCCGCACAAAGGCCGCCGGCGTCTTGCGCATCCCCATGCCGTAGACATCCAGTCCCTGTTCGCGGATGCGACTGGCCAGACGGGTGAAATCGCTGTCGGACGAGATCAGTACAAACCCGTCGAACCGGCCCGAATGCAGGATGTCCATCGCGTCGATCACCAGCGCGATATCGCTGGCGTTCTTGCCGGTGGTGTTGGCAAATTGCTGATGCGGAACAATCGCATAGGCGGCAAGCTTGTCCTTGCTCCAGCCTTGCGGACCGCCGCCGGAGAAATCCCCGTAGATGCGCCGGATGCTCGCCTCCCCCAGCGAGGCGATCTCCTCGAACATGGCTTCTGCAAATTTTGCGGAGATATTGTCCGCGTCGATCAGGACCGCCAGTAGAGGCGGTTTTTCGCTTGTGGCCATGGGATATTCTGCCTGTCTGTAAGGGGCTTTCCCCATACATACGCGGCTGAGCGGAAATGAAAACCGCTGAGGTCCCCGCCAGCGCCAAATTGCGCCGCAGATCGCGGAGGATCGGGCCTCCGGCCCCGCCGCGCAAGAACCGCGCACAATCAGGTGTCCAAAAATTTACCGCGCCAGACCTTCCAGTCATTGGAATTTTCGGTATCGTCCCCATCTGAGGTGAGGCGCCGCCTGCGGGCTGGCCCTTCACCAACGTCTGACACGGGAACAAAGAGGCCCTCCATGAGCGATTCGACCTATACCCCTCCGAAGGTCTGGACCTGGGAGCAGGAAAGCGGCGGCCAGTTCGCCTCCATCAACCGCCCCATAGCCGGCGCCACCCATGACAAGGATCTGCCGGTGGGCGCGCATCCCTTCCAGCTCTATTCGCTGGCAACGCCCAATGGCGTCAAGGTCACGGTGATGCTGGAAGAACTGCTGGCCGCGGGCGTCAAGGAGGCGGAATATGATGCCTGGCTGATCAAGATCGGCGACGGCGATCAGTTCGGCTCCGGCTTCGTCGAGATCAACCCGAATTCCAAGATCCCCGCGCTGCTCGATCGCAGCGGCGCAGAGCCTGTCCGGGTGTTCGAAAGTGCGTCGATCCTGATGCATCTGGCCGAAAAGTTCGGCCACTTCCTGCCCAAGGAGGGCAGCGCGCGCACCGAGGTTCTGAACTGGCTGTTCTGGCAGATGGGCTCCGCCCCCTATCTGGGCGGCGGGTTTGGCCATTTCTACGCCTATGCGCCGGAGAAATTCGAATACCCGATCAACCGGTTCACCATGGAGGTCAAGCGTCAGCTGGATGTGCTGAACCGGGAACTGGCGACCAAAACCTATATCGCCGGCGAGGACTACACGATTGCCGATATGGCGATCTGGCCCTGGTATGGCCAATTGGTTCTGGGCCGGCAGTATAATGCGGCAGAGTTCCTCGATGTGGAGAGCTATGAGTACGTCATGCGGTGGGCCAAGGCGATTGATGCCCGCCCGGCCGTCCAGCGCGGCCGCATGGTGAACCGTGTCTTTGGCGAGCTGTCCTCGCAGCTGCACGAACGCCACGCGGCAGAGGATTTCGACACCAAGACACAGGACAAGCTCGAAGCGGCCGAGTGATCTCCGGCCTTGGATCATGAAATCGGCCGCAGGTCCCGCGGGGCTTCTGGCCGTTTTGTTTGAGCGGCGGTTTTTTGAACTGTACGGAGCCGAGCCAGAACAGCGGGATCAAGGCAGCATTCACCGTCGCGGCACCAGGGACGGGGCGCTCCCGCCCCTGCGGGTGCCCTGCCTGCGGCAGATCCCCCTGGCAGCGTTGGGCCCAGCCTCCAGCCCCATTCGGGGCTGGAGGCCGCGCCGGGCCGACAGGCCCGGCGCCCGGCCCAACGGGAGCGGATCATGCAGATGATCCGACGACGGGCGGGAGCACCCCCGCCGCTGTCAACGCTCCATGGTTATTTCAAGCGCGGGGGCTTGGCCGGATCCGCGCCCGGTATCTGTGGGGCATGTGTTGGCGCCGATGCGGGCTCCGGCAGGTCGAACCGCAACCCCACCCGCGACAGGCGTGCGGAGATCTCGTCGCGGGCGGCAAAGAACCCGACGTCCAGTGCTCCGGCCTCGATGCCGGAGAACGTCAACGCCTCCCCCACAGCCTTGGCCAGCGCCCCCTCGGACCCGGGGCGGGCCCCTACAAAGGCCAGCAAATGGCCGCTGCCGCCGCCCTCGTAGGTCACCGCCGCCAGATAGGCCATCTTGGCCAGCCCGCCCGAGGTGGCCAGCTTGGCATCCAGCGCCGTCAACAGCACCTCCGGCAAGCCCTGCGGCGGGCGCACTTCGCTGATCGCCGCTTCCACCTCGCCCGGGGCATGCGACAGGGTCTCCGCCAGCCACCCCATCGCCGCATCCGGGATCAGGATCGACGAGGGCGCGACCTCCAGATTGACCCCAAGACCAATCCCCTGCCCCGCCAGCATCGCGGCGATCACCCGGCCCGACAGCGCCGCATAGGGCACGATCCGATCAGCGAACTGCGCCAGACGCTCCTCGCGGTCGAACACCAGCACAAAGCGCCCCTCGCCAGTGTCAAAGATCTCCGGGCTGATGCGATCCCCTTCGGGTTCCTTGTCCAGCAGGATGAACAGCTCACAATCGGCCAGCCGCTCAAAGAACCGCAACCGCGCCGCGTCGTCTTCGGGCGCGGCCTCCATCGCCGCATGGGCCAGGTCCAGCGGGGTCATCTCAGTCATCTTGCATCTGCTCCTTCACCCGGGCGCGCAGAACCGGCAGCAGTTCCGCCTCGAACCAGGGGTTTCGTTTCAGCCAAGCCGTATTGCGCCACGACGGATGAGGCAAGGCAAAGACCCCCTCCGGCAGGTCGCGCCAGGCCTGAACAACCTCCGTCACCCCCTTGCGGGTGCCGAGGTGATAGCGGTGAGCATGCCCGCCCACGATGATGCGCAGGCGGATCTCGTCCAGCTCCGCCATCACCTGACCGTGCCAGGTCGCGCCGCAGATCCGCGGCGGCGGCAGATCAGCCCCCCCGGCGTCATAGCCCGGAAAACAAAAGGCCATCGGCACGATCGCCACCCGACGCTGGTCGTAGAACTGCTCGGCGTCCAGCCCAAGCCAATCCCGCAGACGATCCCCCGACGCATCCGTAAAGGGTTTACCACTTTCATGCACGCGAAGCCCCGGCGCCTGTCCGGCAATCAGGATACGCGCGCCGGGCTCGAACCAGACCACCGGCCGCGGCGCATGCGCGGTCGCCGTGGCAGCAAACCGGTCCGCACAAATGCGGCATGCAGCAATGCGTTGTTTTAACGTTAAGATCTCAGTCATGATGGCTCATCCCACCCTCGCTGCTGCAGCCCTCGCCCCGCCTCCGGACCGCCCGGGCCCTGCGGCACAGTTGCACAGGTTTGCTCAAATTCGACATATTTGCGCCCAAATCAACGCGTAAACCGTTAACGATCCTGTGCTAGGGCTCGCTAAGCAGGCAGCTGGTCCGACATGCGCATGCGTCAAGGCAACGACGCCGACAGGCGGTGCGCACGGCAGACACGGAGCAAGGCAGGCGCGGAGCACGGCAGACGCCGTGTATGGCGCAATGGCACGGCGCGGCCGAAACCGGCCCGCCACACGAGGGTGACGGGATGCGGCGCATCCGGATGCAAAAATCCGGTGCCGCATGATAAGAACAAGCAAGGAGCGCACGGCCCGCAGCCGATGCCTCCGGGAACATGAGGCAAGAGGCGACAGACCGATCGGGCAATGTTGGAATTCGTGAACGTCAGCAAATCCTTCTGGACCGGGACCCAGCGCAAGGTGATCCTGGATCGGGTCTCCTTTGAGGTGAACCTGGGGACCTCGCTTGGCATCCTCGCGCCCAATGGCACCGGCAAGACCACCCTGATCAACATGATGGCCGGGCTGGAAAAACCCGACGAAGGGGAGATTTATCGCGGCTGCAAGATCTCCTTTCCGCTCGGTTTTATGGGCGGCGTCATCGGTCGCCTGTCCGGCATGGAAAACAGCCGCTATATCGCCCGCCTCTACGGGCTCGACCCGGATTACGTGGAAAGCTACTGCCGCTGGCTCTGCGGGCTGAACGAATACTTCGACCAGCCGCTGGGAACCTATTCTGCCGGCATGAAGTCGCGGTTTTCCTTTGCATTGATGCTGGCGCTGGATTTTGACATCTATCTGATTGACGAGGGCATGCCCAGTTCCACCGACGTGGAATTCAACCGCAAGGCCGGTGCGATTCTCCAGGAACGCCTGCAAACCACGACCATCGTGATCGTGTCGCACCAGCCCCGCACCCTGGAGAAATTCGCCAATTCGGCGGCGGTGCTGATGAACGGGCAGCTCCATATGTTTGAAACCTTGGAAGAAGCGAAACAGCTCTATGACTACGAAACCCAAGGCTAAGAAATTCCGCATCCGCCGCAGCGCCACGGCCGCGGCAGAGCAAGGCGACGCGCGCCCGGACGCCGCCACGGCACGCCCCGTGCCGGGACCCGACCGGGCGGAATTTGCTCAGGCTGGCGCTGCTCAGTCCGATCAGGCCGCGCCGCGGGCGGGCAACGCCGCAGCACGGGACCAGGCCGCACCGGGGCCGCAGCCCGGTCCCACCTCTGCCTCCGCGACCGGCCCGGACGCTGGGGCCCGCTCCGCCGCGGGGACCAACGCCGCTGATCCGGCGGCCACGCCCCGCAGCGGTCAGCTGTCCTCTGCCGCGGAAACCGCCGCAAGCACCGATATTGACGCCATCAAACAGGAAGGGCTGACCGGCCGACAGCTGCGCCTCGCACGCCGCGTGGCCCAGAAACACGACCTGCCCGCCACCTCGGACTACGACGCGGTGCGCCTCTTGCGCCTGCGCGGCATCGATCCCTTCAAACGCGCCAACATGCTGGAACTGGTGGTCCCCGAGGGGCAGAAATCCGGCGTCCCGGCCAAGACCGCCCCCAGCGACACCGCCAAGCCGCAGACCCTGCCGCAAACGGTCCCCGCAGGCGACCGCCCCGTACCGAGCACCGAAACCCTCAGCCCGGCAGAGCGGCGCAACCGCGAGATCCAGTCGATCCAGCGCGACATCGCGCGCCGTCGTCGCCGCAAAATGGCCCTGCTCGGCGTGCGTCTTAGCGCCTTTGTGCTGTTGCCGACCCTGCTGGCGGGGATCTATTTCTATACCATCGCCACGCCGATGTACTCCTCCAAGTCGGAGTTCCTGGTGCTCAAGGCCGACAGCACCGGCTCCTCCGGCTTCGGCGGGTTGCTCAGCGGCACCCAGTTTGCCACCAGCCAGGACTCGATCGCCGTGCAGGCCTACCTGCAATCCAAGGTCGCCATGCGGCGCCTCGATGAGGAGGCCGGCTTCCGCGCCCATTTCTCGCAGGACTGGATCGACCCGATCCAGCGGCTGGAACCGGGGGCCAGCAACGATGACGCCTACAAGATCTACAAGCGCAACGTGAAGATCGGCTACGACCCGACCGAAGGGGTCGTCCGGCTCGAGGTTTCGGCCGCCGAGCCCGAGGTCGCGGCCGAGTTCTCGCGCCGTCTGATCTCCTACGCGCAGGAAAACGTGAACCACCTGTCCGAACAGAAACGCGCCGATCAGGTGGGCGATGCCGAAGACGCGCTGGAACTGGCCGAACAGCAGCGCCGCGACGCCCAGGCCGAACTGGTCCGCCTGCAACAACAGGGCGCTGTTCTTGACCCCGAGGGGGTGATTGCCTCGCTGCGCTCCCAGATCAATACCTTCGAGCTTCAGCTGCAGCAGAAACGTCTGGAACTGGCGGCGCTGAAGGACAACCTGCGCCCCAACCAGGCCAAGGTCGAAGGCACCGCCGCAGACATCAAGCGTCTGGAAACACTGATCTTTGAGCTGAACGAACGGATGACCGATGCCTCCCAGGGGGAAAACTCCCTGGCCTCGCTCAGCGTCAAG
Organism: Epibacterium sp. MM17-32; assembly: GCF_022348205.1. NCBI lineage: Bacteria > Pseudomonadati > Pseudomonadota > Alphaproteobacteria > Rhodobacterales > Roseobacteraceae > Epibacterium > Epibacterium sp. MM17-32. Next base: position 308,604 of record NZ_JAKRFC010000003.1, read on the forward strand.
ATCCAGATGGCCCAGGCCGACCTCGCCACCCGCGACATGATGCTGCAATCGGCGCTGCAACAGGTGGAACAGACCCGGATGGAGGCCAACCGCCAGGTGCGCTACCTCACCACCGCGGTCGAGCCGGTTCCCGCCGACACGCCCTCCTACCCGCGAAAATTCGAGAATACGATTTTGGCTTTCCTGATCTTTTCCGGTATCTACCTGATGTGTGCCCTGACGGCATCCATTCTCCGGGAACAGGTCTCTTCGTAAGCTCATGAAAAAAATCGACATCAATGGTCTCACCATTGGCAATGACTGTCCGCTGACCGTCATTGCCGGCCCCTGCCAGTTGGAAAGCGCCGATCACGCCCAGATGATCGCCGGCAAGATGAAGGAAGCCTGCGACGCCGTGGGCGCGCAATATGTCTTCAAGGCCTCCTATGACAAGGCCAACCGCACCTCGCTGTCGGGCAAGCGCGGTCTCGGCATCGACGCCGGGCTCCAGGTTCTGGCGGACGTGCGCGATACCCTTGGCGTGCCGGTGCTGACCGATGTCCACACCGAAGCCCAATGCGGCATCGCCGGCGACGTGGTCGACATCCTGCAGATCCCGGCCTTCCTCTGCCGCCAGACCGACATGCTGCTGGCCGCGGGCAACACCGGCAAGGCGGTGAACATCAAGAAGGGCCAGTTCCTCGCGCCCTGGGACATGGACAATGTGGTGTCCAAGGTCGAAAGCACCGGCAACGACAAGATCCTCCTGACCGAGCGCGGCACCTCCTTTGGCTACAACGCCCTGGTGGCCGACATGCGCGGCCTGCCCCGCATGGCGCAGACCGGCTACCCGGTGGTGATGGACGCCACCCATTCGGTGCAGCAACCGGGCGGCCAGGGCGGCTCCACCGGCGGCCAGCGCGAATTCGCCCCGGTGATGGCACGGGCTGCCGTTTCCTTGGGCATTGCCGCCGTTTTCATCGAAACCCACGAGGATCCGGACAATGCGCCCTCCGACGGGCCGAATATGATTTACCTCCGCGACATGCCGCAATTGATTGAGACTTTGATGGGCTTTGATGCGCTTGCCAAAGCCAACCCGATCCGAATGTGATTGCCAAAGGACCTGTTTTCCGATGACCAAACCGCTGCCCGAAGTGACGCCAAACACCTGGGAATTCCTGCGCGATCCGATGATCACGCCCACCGGCTTTCGCGAATATGACGCGCGCTGGAAATACCCCGACGAGATCAACCTGCCCGGCATGACCGCCCTCGGCCTCGGCCTTGGCACCCAGATGATCCGCAATGGCATCGACCCGGTGATCGCGGTGGGCAACGACTACCGCGATTATTCGCTGACCATCAAGAACGCGCTGATCCTCGGCCTCATGCAGGCCGGCATCACGGTCAAGGACATCGGCCCCTGCATCACGCCGATGGCCTATTTTTCATCCTTCCACCTCGGCGGCTGCGCGGTGGCCATGGTCACCGCCTCGCACAACCCCAACGGCTGGACCGGGGTCAAGATGGGCTTCAACATGCCGCTGACCCACGGCCCGGACGAAATGGCAGAGCTGAAGGACATCGTGCTCAACGGCAAGGGCGAGCCGCGCCCCGGCGGCGCCTATGAATTCGTCGATGGCGTCTGGGACGCCTATATGGACGACCTCGTCGGCGACTTCAAAATGTCCCGCAAGCTCAAGGTCGTCTGCGCCACCGGCAACGGCACCGCCGCCGCCTTTGCACCGGCGCTGTTCAAACGCATCGGCGTCGAGGTGGTCGAAAGCCACAATTCCCTCGACTACACCTTCCCGCACTACAATCCCAATCCCGAAGCGATGGAAATGCTGCACGACATGGCGGACAGCGTGCGCGCCTCGGGCGCGGATTTCGCGCTGGGGTTTGACGGCGACGGCGACCGCTGCGGCGTGGTCGATGACGAGGGCGAGGAGATCTTTGCCGACAAGGTGGGCGTCATCATGGCGCGGGACCTGTCGAAACTCCACCCCAACGCCACCTTCGTTGCGGATGTGAAATCCACCGGCCTCTTCGCCTCCGACCCGGAGCTTCAGGCCAATGGCGTTACCGCCGACTACTGGAAGACCGGCCACAGCCACATGAAACGCCGCGTGCACGAACTCGGCGCGCTGGCGGGCTTCGAGAAATCCGGCCACTACTTCATGGCAGAGCCGGTGGGCCGTGGCTATGACGACGGCATGCGCGTCGCGGTGGAAATCTGCAAGCTGATGGACCGCAATCCCGACATGCAGATGTCCGACCTGCGCAAGGCGCTGCCGAAAACCTGGTCCACCCCCACCATGTCGCCCTATGCCGCCGATACCGAGAAATACGACATCCTCGACCGGCTGGTGCAGAAACTCGTCGCCAAACACGAGGCGGGTGACACCTTTGCCGGCCGCACCATCAAAGAGGTGGTCACCGTCAACGGCGCCCGCGTCATCCTGGACAACGGCTCCTGGGGGCTGGTGCGCGCGTCTTCGAACACGCCGAACCTGGTGGTGGTCTGCGAAAGCTCCGACAGCGAGGCCGAGATGCGCGCCATCTTCGCCGACATCGATGCCGTGATCCGCACCGAACCCGCCGTCGGCGACTACGACCAGACCATCTGACCGGCGCCCCCCGCACAGAGCAGCCGCGCCCCGGACAGGAGGCGTGGCTCTTCACCTTCATCTTCTTGACAAATATCCCGGGGTCCGGGGCCGCGCCCCGGTCCGGAACGCAGCCTCAGTTGCCGCCGAGGAATTTCAGCAACTGCTCCCGTGCCTCTTCCTCGACCCGGCGTTTCAGCGCGTCATTCAGGTCCTCTTCGGTCTCTACCGGCACCCCCAGCTCCTCGCTCAGCTTGTCCTTCACCGCCTGTTTCGCCTTCTCCTCGGCGTCTTCCAGCTGCGGCTCCACCAGCTTGCTCAGGTCCGGCTTGATCTTCGGATCGAACCAGGACCCGGATATGCGCACCGGCACCGACACCCCGGCGGAGGTCTCACTGGCAAAGGCGGTCGGGGTAAAGGTATAGTCCAGATCCTGCGCCCCGATCCCGACGCGCCCCTCCCCCTCGGCCTTCAGCGCCTCCAGCGTGGCCAGGAAATCTTGATTGGTCAGCGTGCCATCGGCGATGTTGAAACTCGCCGTCAGACCGTCGAACACGGTGGTGCCGCCATTGCCGCCGTCGGGATCCATGATCGACTGCAGGTCAAACCCGGTAAAGAACCCCTTGCCGATCTCCAGCGTCCCCTTGCCATCAAGCGACCGCATGATCTGATCCATGGAGTTGCCGACACCGAGAAACTCCAGCGTGCCCAGCGCCTCGCCCGTCAGCTTGTCATAGCCCGCCAGCTGCCCCAGCGCCTCCTGCATCTTCACATCGGCAAAGCTCAGCCGCCCGGCCACCGACAACCCGTTGCGATTGTTGGCGATCAGCTCGCCCTGAAGACTGCCGCCAAAGGCCTGGACCGGCAGCAGGGACAACACCGCCCGCGACCGGTCGATGACCAGGTTCAGCCGGCTTGGCCCCAGCGTCAGCGCGCTGGTCTTCAGCCCCTGCACATCAAGGCCGATCTGCCCGTCCAGCAGCCCCAGCGCCGAGGCATCAATGGGATCGCTCGACCAGCCCTGCGCACCCGCCCCCGCAGCGCCGCCCCCGGCAGCCCCCGGTTGCGGCGCATCCAGCGCGCTCAGATCCAGCACATCCGCCCGCAACGCCGCCGTCACCCGTATCGGCGCACTGCCAAGCGTCAGATCCGCCTCGCCGCCGAGGCTGTTGTGATCCAGCGTCAGGCTGAGGTCGCGCAGCGCCAGCTTGCCATCCGGCGTATAGGTGGTGTCCGCCGCCACCTGAACCGCCTGACCGAGGCCGCGCGGGATCTCCACCGGCGCCTGTCCCAGCGCCGTCATCAGGGCACGGGTGTCCTCGCTGGCGCCGGTCACGCGGCCGTCAAAGGCCCCGGTCAGATCCGCCCGCCCGTCCAGCCGCAGCTTGCTGGCCGCCGCCGTCATCGTCAGCCCGACCGACGCCACCTCGCCGCCAAGAAAACGGGCAAACTGGCCCACCTCGCCCTGCACCCGCAGCGGCGATCCTGCTGGACGCAGGGTCAGATCCACCGTCGCGGTGCCGGTGGGCTCCGGCCACAGCAGGTTGAGGTCCAGCTGGTCCATCTCCACCGGCTCCTGGCCGTGGGGCGCATAGCGCAGCGAGGCCCCGCTGAGCGAGATCGCCTCGATGGCAAAGGAGGCCTGCGCATCGCCCGCCCCCTCGGCCGCGGCGCCGCCCGCCGCCCCTTCAGCGGGTTCAAAGACCCAGTTTCCGGTGCCATCCGCCCGGGTCTCCAGGTTCAGATGCGGCACGATCGCGGTCAGCTCGGTGACCCGCACATCGCCCCGGATCAGCCGCGCCGCATCCACCCCGATGGTCAGCCGACCGGCCGTCAGCATCGGCTCCGGCCCGGCCCAGTCGGCATTGGCAAAGGCCACATTGTCCGCCTGGATGCCCAGCGTCGGCCAGAAGGAAAACCGCACATCGCCGCCAAAGACCACCTGCCGTCCGGTCTGTTTCTCGATCTGCTGTCCGGCCAGCTCGGCCAGCTTCTGCCCGGGCAGAAAGGTCAGCAGCACAAGCGCCACGGCAATGGTCAGCAGAAATGCAGAGAGGATACGAAAAATCAGGCGCATAGGTCTTGGCCCCTTCTGGGAGTGCGTCGGGATTGAGCCCGCAGTGCGTGGGCTTTGGCGCAGATTACACCGCTCGCGCGCGGGATCAATCCACCGCAGCCGCCCACCGCGACCTCAGCGCAATCGAAACCGCTGCCGCAGCGCCAGACCGAGGAAAAACAACAGCGGCAGCGACAACACGGTCTGCGCCCCCGACAGCACCTGGAGCACGGGCGGCATCTTGTCCAGGATCTCACCGAGGGTGCCTCGACCAAAGCCAAAGAGCGGAAACAGGTTGGAAAAGCTCAGCGCCATCGCCGTGCCCATCGGGCGCTCCACCACATCCAGCGGCGCGGGCACGCAACAGCTTGCAAGATAGCCCCAGAAGGCAGCACCGCCAAAGGCCCACAGACACAGCAGCCACACAAGAGGCCGCTGGATCGAATACCCAAAATCGGACAACCAGCCGAACAACAGATAAGGCAGCCGCGCGCCGAGGCTCCGCCCTTCACTGGGCAGCCCGGCAAAATGCATTTCCCGGCGAAAGAAGAAATGCGCCTCCTCCGGCAGCCCTTGCTGGGTCAGCACATGCCGGATGGTGGCACAGCTTTCGCGCGCACTGACCGGGTCCTGTTTGGTTTTCTGGGGCCAGTAGGTCTGCCCCTCGAGGTCCTTATCTTCGGCAATTTCATCCGAAGTCGGCTGCAGCCGCGCGGTGAAACTGGTTTTTTCGTGCAGCACCGCCCCAGTGAAATCAGGGCAACCATCGCGGAACAGCGCCTGACGAAAAGAGATTGGTTTTTCAAATTGACAGTCGGTGAAATCCGGAAGACAGATTTTGTTCCCGCCGATTCCAAATCGTGTTTTAGTAAAATAAGAAAAACCTCGAATGTATGCGGATCGAAAAGATACGGTTCCCTCGAAGGTGGCTTTTTCCAGATGAGCCTCCTGCGTGAACGAGGCGTTCTCAAAGCTAACGCCTTTGGTAAAAACTGATCCTTGAAAAGAAACTCTTGATTGAAAAACAAATTTATCAAGATGAAGACTGCTACTAAAAATGGCGTTCTCTAAACGTATTCGCCCCTTCGGATCTGGAGGGGAACCTACATCGGTTCCTATAATCCTGTTTTGCCACTGTCGCTCAAATGCTTTTTTGTTGTGATTGCTTGGATGCAGTTCGTTGATATCTATTCTTGATCCTTCGACAGCCGAAAGCTGCGGCCCTTCTAGGATATATTGTCCAATCCAAGCGTGCCAAGATTGTCGATTTTTCTCGTGCAACTCCCAATCAATCTCCTCCCCCTTCTGCTCGCCATGAAGCGTCATCAGGATGTACCAGGGGTTTTCATTGGCGGGGCTTAGGCTCTCTGGGGTCTCGGGCGCATCAGTCATCAATCGGCTTTCGTCATCAAAATCGTGGTACAGCCAGCCTAACCAGCGTGCAGGGGCCGGGCCAAGGGTGTTTTGCGCCAGGCCGCGTCAGAAAACCGCTCCCGCCTCCGCGCGGCGGTCAGCGGAGCATGCAAATCCTGCATTCCCTTGCCCGCGCGCGCGGTTTATACGACGGCCATGACCAGCAATCCGCCAGATCTCCGCCCCGACCTTGCTCCGAAACCCACCTTCGGGTCAGCCCCCCGCCCCGACCAGCCGACCCTCGGCATGGTCTCGCTCGGCTGCCCCAAGGCGCTGGTGGACAGCGAACGCATCCTCACCCGGCTGCGGGCCGAGGGCTATGGCATCTCGGCCGACTATTCCGGCGCCGATGCGGTGATCGTCAACACCTGCGGTTTTCTCGACAGCGCCAAGGCTGAGAGCCTTGAGGCCATCGGCGAGGCGCTGAAGGAAAACGGCAAGGTGATCGTGACCGGCTGTCTGGGGGCGGAGCCGGACTACATCCGCGACCACCACCCGCGCATCCTCGCCGTGACCGGCCCGCATCAATACGAACAGGTGCTGGACGCGGTGCATGCCGCGGTGCCGCCCGCGCCCAACCCCTTTGTGGACCTGCTGCCGGCGGCGGGCGTGAAGCTCACCCCGCGCCACTTCAGCTATCTGAAGATCTCCGAGGGCTGCAATCACAAGTGCAAGTTCTGCATCATTCCGGCCATGCGCGGGCGTCTGGCGTCGCGCCCCGCCCATGCGGTACTGCGCGAGGCGGAAAAGCTGGTCGGTGCCGGCGTGCGTGAACTCCTGGTGATCTCTCAGGACACCTCCGCCTATGGTCTGGATCGCAAATATGACGTGAACCCGTGGAAGGACGGCGAGGTCCGCAGCCATATCACCGACCTCACCCGCGCTCTGGGGGAGCTGGCCCCGGCCGAGGAGCTGTGGGTGCGGCTGCACTATGTCTACCCCTACCCCTCGGTGCGCGAGCTGATCCCGCTGATGGCCGACCCCGCCAACGCAGTGCTGCCCTATCTCGACATCCCCTTCCAGCACGCCCACCCGGATGTGCTGAAGCGCATGGCGCGTCCCGCGGCGGCGGCCAAGACCCTGGACGAAATCCGCGCCTGGCGCGCGATCTGCCCCGAGATCACCCTGCGGTCGACCTTCATCGTCGGCTACCCCGGCGAGACGGAAGCCGAGTTCCAGCATCTGCTGGACTGGATGGACGAGGCGCAGCTGGATCGGGTGGGTTGCTTCAAATACGAAAACGTCGACGGCGCGCGCTCCAACGCGCTGCCCGATCACGTGCCCGAAGAGGTCAAGCAGGAGCGCTGGGACCGGTTCATGGAAAAGGCGCAGGCGATTTCCGAGGCGAAGCTGGCCGCCAAGGTCGGTCAGGTGATGCAAGTGATCGTGGACGACATCGACGCAGACGGCATCGCCACCTGCCGCACCAAGGCCGACGCGCCGGAGATCGACGGCAACCTGTTCATCGACGAGGGCACCGAAGGGCTGAACGTTGGCGATCTGGTGACGGTCGAGGTGGATGAGGCCGGGGAGTATGATCTCTGGGGCGCGCTGCGCTAACCTCGATTGATCGGTCCGGCCGAGCGGCCGGACAGCCCCCGACCTCCCCCACGGGAGCGAAATTCATCTTTGTCACAGAATGGCAGGGCCCCACCTGAGCGCCCGAGCCTGGGTGGGTGCGCAAGCGCCCTCCCGGGGGGAGGGTCGGGCGCTGCCTGTGCGCTGCACAGGCTTGAATAGGCGGCCAAATGGCTTTTGCGGCTGCCCCCTACTCCGCTGCCACTGCCTGCTCTTCCTTCAGATAGGCCAACAGATCGGCGTTGCGGCAGTAATCCGGGGTGCGCTCGATCTCGCCCTGCAGGCTGGCCAGCTTGCGGTCACAGACCTGCGGGCAGGCGCAGCGGGTGCAGCGCAGGACCGCTTCGGCGATTTCCTCGAACCTGAGCGTGCCATTCACGGCTTCCTGTTCAAGGTCGAGGCCCATGGCCCGCCCCATGCGGTCAAAGAGGTCGGCGTGGGTCTTCAGTGTCTCCGGGTCGGTCATCGCGCGGCTCCTGATCCTGTTCACGGGGACCACCATGCCCGCCGCCGCAGCCGCGCGCCTTGATCGAGGTCAAATCCGCCCCTGCCGCCCTCAGCGCGCCTCCAGATAGGCGCGGACCGCATCCTGCACCCGGCGGAACCGGTCGCCGCCCAGCTTCTTGCCGCCGTACCAGCGGGTGACGATGATGACGTGATCGGCGATCTCCTCGCGCTCCATCATCCGCAGGATCACCATGCCGGCGCCGCTTTCGCCATCGTCGGCCTTGAGCGCGCCGGCGGGCAGCATCGCCGCCCAGGTGTTGTGGGTGGCCTTGGCATAGGCGCGGTCTTCCTTCAGCGCGGCCAGCACCGCGTCGACCTCGGCGCGGCTGGTGACCGGCGCGCCGCTCACCGCATATTTGGACCCGCGATCTGTCAGCACCACGCCAAGCCGGGTCAGGGCCGGCGTCGCGGCCTTGTCATTCCGTGTCATTGCCTGCCTCAGTTCAGCCCGTAGGTGCGGATCGTCTCCCGCACCACCAGGATACGGTCCGGATTGGCCGGATGGGTGCCGAGGAACGCATCACCGGGATCGGGGATCTGCTCGAAAAAGCGGACCCCGACACTGGGGCGATAGCCCGCCAGATGGGTGATGACCGTGCCCAGCGCATCCGCTTCCAACTCAAACGCCTTGGAATAGCTGCGCGCACCCACCACCGCACCGACATATTGCGCATTGGCGATTTCCTCCGGTGTGCCCCCTTCGAGCGAGACCAGCTCGCCCAGGAACACCGCCCCCTGCACCGCGTTGCGCCGCTGCTGATCCAGATGCCCGAGGATGTGATGCGCCACCTCATGGCTCATCACAAAGGCCATCTCGTCGGGGTTGCGAAAGGTCTTCAGCATGGCGGCGGTGAAGATCACCACCGGACGCCCGTTGCGATCAACGGTCTGGAACGCATTGGCCGGCGCCTGCGGGTCGAGATCCAGCTGCACGTCGAAATCGCAGTTGCGGTTGGGGTTCTGCTTGATGCATTCGGCTTCCGCCACGGGCTCCACGTCCTGCGCCACCGCGACAAAGGCGCGATAGGCCGGATCATCGGGCATCACCCCGGTACAGCCTGCCACCCACAGGAGAATGAGAATCAGATAACGGCGCATGCTATTCCAAAACTAGAGCATCTCCACGCTAGACCGGATCACCGCGCGGGTGCAAACGGTTGGCGGGAATGTGTGCCAGCGGACCGGCGCCCCCGATCCCGACTTGCCAGAGACGGGCGCTGGGTGGCACTCTGGAGACATGTTTACCATCGAGCACGAATTCGATTCCACCGTGATCACGCTCGTCGACGAGGGCAAGACGCATCTGAACGAGGATGTGATCCTGAACGCCTTTGCCGAATGCGTGACCATCGAACAATTCGACCCGCGCACCAATGTCGTGCAGCGCATCACCCTGTCGCCGGAACAGGTGCAGGACCTTGCCGCGGCGCTGGATCTGCCCGAAGGCGTCTATCGCCTGGTGCTGGAAAAGAACGGCTGAGCCCCGCGGACGGCCGCGTCAGCCCTCTCTGCCTGTGCCGGGCACCGCCGGAGACCAGAGCGCGCCCTGTGGCCCCGCCGCAGGCCGTCCCTAATCGCCATAGCGGATGACAAAGACCTTGTCCCGCGCGGCAGCGCCGCGCCGCAACTCCAGCCGCGACGGCGCAAGACCAAGGGCACGGGCCAGCAGCGCCTGTACATCCGCCGTGGCCTTGCCGCCCTCAGGCACAGTCGTCACCAGCACCTTGATGACATCCCCCCGCCGCACCACCGCGTTATAGGCTGATCGCGGCGTCACCCGCACCGCAATCTCCGCCCCCGGCTGCGCAAGGTCGCTCAGATCCGCCAGTTCCCGCGCCTTTGGCCGTGCCATATGTCGATCCCCCTTTTTGCGCAATGTGCGTCATCGCTCGCCTGCCTGTGCAGCCGCACCAGTGGACGACCGACCTGCGCCTTCGTACACCCTGTGACGATCCGGTCCCAGCCCCGCGTGCCCGCCCTCATACAGGTCCGCAGCCCGGCCCCTTTCCCCTTGAAACCCCGCTCCCGCTGCCCGACATAGGGGGAGACCAAATGTAAAGAGGTTTTACATATGCCGCAACGCAACGAGGCCGCCCTCGACTTCCTGCACCGCCGCCGCTCCCGCCCGGCCAAGACCCTGGTCGCCCCGGCGCCCGACCGCGCGGAGCTGATGGACCTCCTGACCGCCGCCGCCCGCACGCCGGACCATGGCAAGCTGGAGCCCTGGCGCTTTATCGTGGTGGAACACGGGGCCATGGCACGGCTGGCGCAGCTGACCGAGGAGACCGGTGCGCGCCTGGGCAAATCGGCGGACGACATCGCCAAGGCCCGCAGCCAGTTCGACCTCGGCCAGCTTGCCGTGGTGGTGGTGGAGATCCAGAAGGACAACCCCAAGATCCCGGCGCTGGAAATGACCTATTCCGCGGGTGCGGTCTGTCTGGCCCTGCTGAACGCGGCGCTGGCGGCTGGCTGGGGGGCGAATTGGATCTCGGGCTGGATGAGCCACGACCGGGGCTTCTGCGAGGCGGCCTTTGACCTCGCCCCCAACGAGCGCATCGCGGGGCTGGTGCATATCGCCACCGAAGGTGCGGTGCCGCCCGACCGCCCGCGCCCCGATGTGGCGGCGCTCACCAGCTGGGTCGAGACATGATTTTTGCGGCCTTTGGCAAGGCCCTGGGCCAGACCGGCGATCCGCGCTTTCGCCGGGTGCTGTTCCTTGGCGTCGGCCTGACCTTCGCCCTGCTGGTGGTCGCCTATGCGGCGCTGTTGATGCTGATCCAATGGATGGTGGGGCCGGAAACCACCCTGCCCCTGATCGGCGAGGTAACCTGGCTCAACGATCTGCTGTCGGTGGGCTCCTTCTTCTTCATGATGCTGCTGTCGGTGTTTCTGATGGTGCCGGTCGCCTCTGCGATCACCTCGATGTTCCTGGATGAGGTCGCTGCCGCGGTGGAGGCCCGCCACTACCCGCATCTTGCGCCGGTGCCCGGGCTCTCGGTCTGGGACGGGGTGAAGGACACGGTGAACTTCCTCGGCGTGCTGATCACCGCCAATGTGCTGGCGCTGGTGCTGTATCTGATGTTTGCACCGGCGGCCCTGTTCATCTTCTGGGGGCTGAACGGGTTTCTGCTGGGGCGGGAGTATTTCACCCTCGCCGCCGCGCGCCGGGTCGGTCTGGTGGAGGCCAAACGACTGCGCCGCCGTCATGGCGCCACGATCTGGGCTGCGGGTGTGCTGATGGCGATGCCGCTGTCGCTGCCTCTGGTGAACCTGGTGATCCCGATCCTCGGCGCGGCCACCTTCACCCATATCTTCCACGCCCTGTGGCGGGCGGAGTGACCGGAGGTCCCCGGCTGCCTGTCACCGGGGACGCTCCCGCGCCTGTGCGCCGCATCACAGATGCGACCCAATCAGCCTTGGGCCCGGCCGCGCCCCTGGCGGGGCGCGGCGGATGCGCGGGTGGCAAGGGCATGCCCAAGTCCGATCCTGGCGCCCTGCGCCGGTCCGCCAGGACCGGCGCCCGGCCCAACGGGCGGCCTGGTCTGTGTCAGACCGGGCCAACGGGCGGGAGCCTCCCCGTCCATATCGCCTCTACGCGCCGAGACCCGCGCGGGGGCGACGACAATCACCGGATCGTCAGGGATCGTGTCAGGGACGGTCTGGCAGCCGGTCGAACCAGTCGAAATCATTGACGCTGATCGCGCCGGACAGGATGACCCCGGCAATGATCGCCCAGAGCACCGCCGCCGCCGCCGTGGTGATCCAGGCCTTCTGCTTCAGGAAATGCCGCTCGGGCGCGCCGGCGTGGGTGCCAGGCACCACCTCGCCCACGTCGCCCTGTGTTTCCAGACGGATGGGGATCACCACCAGGAAGGTCAGGAACCAGATCACCGCATAGAGCACGATCGCGGATGTGATACCCATGGAATATTCCTCTCATATACGGGGAAGTCTGCGCCCCGCCACACGCCACAGCCGGCATCAGGGCCCGTATCCGACCGCCTTGCCAGCTTGCGGTCTATCTAGTCTCAAACCTGTTCGAGTTCCACCAGGCAGCCGTTGAAATCCTTGGGGTGCAGGAACAGCACCGGCTTGCCATGGGCGCCGATCTTGGGCTCTCCGGTGCCCAGCACCCGGGCGCCCTGCGCCTGCAGCCGGTCCCGCGCCGCCAGAATGTCCTCGACCTCATAGCAGATGTGGTGAATGCCGCCGGCCGGGTTCTTGTCGAGGAACCCCTGGATCGGCGAGGCCTCCCCCAGCGGATGCAGCAGCTCGATCTTGGTATTGGGCAGCTCGATGAAAACCACCGTCACACCGTGGTCCGGCTCCGCCTGCGGCGCGCCCACCTTGGCCCCCAGCGTATCGCGGTATTGTGCCGCCGCAGCCTCAAGATCCGGCACGGCAATGGCAACATGGTTCAGACGTCCGATCATGGCGAGGCCCCTCAGCGTTGGAAATGATATGTCCCCGTACAGATCAAACCCGCATGTTTGTTGCAAGCCCATCCGCACACGCTGAAGCTGTATCTCGCCGCGTCCTGTGGTCACAGCCCGCCCCGTTAATGAGTTGTTAGCCCAGAATCCATAGCGTCGACCCATGTAATCAGTGAGGGTCAGAACATGGATGATTCGGATCTCTTTGCCTCCGCAACCCGCCTGGGAAGTGGACGCCGCCCGCTTCTGGGGTTGACGATCCTGGTGGTCGAGGACAGCCGCTACGCCTGCGAGGCACTGCGCCTTCTGTGCTTGCGCAGCGGCGCACGCATCCGACGGGCCGACAGTCTGAAATCGGCGCGCAAGCACCTCCAGGTCTATCGCCCCTCGGTGGTGATCATCGACCTCGGCCTGCCCGATGGCTCCGGTGCGGATCTGATCCAGTCCCTTGCCGACGCCAATCCGCGCGTTGCCGTGATCCTGGGCATCTCCGGTGATGACAACGCCGAAGCCACCGCGCTGGCCGCCGGCGCCGACAGTTTCCTGCCCAAGCCGATCGTCTCCCTCTCGGCGTTTCAGAACGCGATCCTGTCCAACCTGCCGCCCGAACGCCAGCCGCTCGGCCCACGTCCGATGACGGATGAAGCGGTGGAGCCGGACCTGCTCGCCTTTCGCGACGATATGGCCCACGCCGCCGAAGTGCTGGGCGAAGCCGCCGATGAAAAGACGCTGGACTATCTGGCACAATTCCTCGGCGGTGTGGCCCGCAGCGTCGGAGATGCGCCGCTTGCCAAGGCCGCAACCCGGCTGGCCGAAACCCGCAGCAGCGGCGGCCCGATCGCCGTCGAAGCCGCCCATATCGCCGATCTGGTGCAGGAACGGCTTCAGCGCAAGATCGCGATCTGATCATGCTGGAAACACTGCTGATCGCATCACTGACCCTGATCATCGTCCTTGGGCTTCAGTCCCGCCTGATCCCGAGCCGGCCGGATGCGGGAAAGCCCCGCACCTCCCGCCGTCGGTTCCGGCTGCGCTAGATCCGGATCATTCGCGCCTGCGCCCACAGTCCAATCAGCGGGCCCGGGTCTTCCACAAGCCAGACATTCCGGTCGTCACTGCGCCCGGAATTGAGCGCCCCCGGCAAGCCTCCCCACCTGCAAGCCCCCCTTTCGCGACAGGTTTGGTCACAGGACCCTGGAACGCGGAATACCGTCGCCATTCGCTGCGCAGGCTTGACGGATCTCCGGTTTCGGGTCGCGATCAACCCACACGACGATGCGGGTTCGAGAGAGCGCCCCGACGCGGCGCCCAACAAAAACGGAACAGAATGCGTGACACGCCGGGCACCAGGTCGCGTTCACCCGCATATCGATCACCGTGCCTTCAGTCGTCGCCCTGCCCCCTCAGGATAGCTGCGCCAGGCAAGACCCTCCGTATTGAAACACGCCGCCCTGGCAGCCGCAAAAACGCGCGCGTACCAAAGAAAAGGGGCGGCCAAACTGGCCGCCCCCATCACAGTCTACCGATGCCTCAGCATCAGTCGTCCTGCGGGATCACGCGCAGGCCAAGTTCCATAAGCTGCTCCGACATCGGCTCGGAGGGCGCGGACATCATCAGGTCTTCGGCGCGTTGGTTCATCGGGAACATGATGACCTCGCGGATATTGGCCTCATCCGCCAGGAGCATCACCATCCGGTCGATACCAGCCGCGCAGCCCCCGTGCGGCGGCGCGCCATATTGGAACGCATTGACCATGCCGCCAAAGCGTTTTTCGACTTCTTCCTTGCCGTAACCCGCGATTTCAAAGGCCTTGAACATGATCTCCGGCTTGTGGTTCCGGATCGCCCCCGAGACCAGCTCGTAGCCGTTGCAGGCGAGGTCATACTGGAACCCGCGCACGGCCAATGGGTCGCCCTGCAGCGCCTCCATCCCGCCCTGCGGCATGGAGAAGGGGTTGTGCTCGAAATCGACCTTGCCGGTTTCTTCGTCCTTCTCGTAGATCGGGAAATCCACGATCCAGGCAAAGGCAAAGCGGTCCTTGTCGGTCAGACCCAGCTCCTCGCCGATTACGTTGCGGGCGCGGCCGGCAACGGCCTCGAACGTCTTCGGCTTGCCACCAAGGAAGAAGGCCGCATCGCCAACGCCCAGCCCCAGCTGCTGGCGGATCGCTTCGGTGCGCTCTGGCCCGATGTTCTTGGCCAGCGGTCCGGCGGCTTCCATTTCGCCGTCCTTCTCGCGCCAGAAGATATAACCCATGCCGGGCAGGCCCTCTTTCTGGGCAAAGGCGTTCATGCGGTCGCAGAACTTGCGGCTGCCGCCGGTCGGTGCCGGAATGGCGCGGATCTCAGTGCCGTCCTGCTCCAGGAGCTTGGCAAAGATCGCGAACCCGGACCCGCGGAAATGCTCGGACACCACCTGCATCTTGATCGGGTTGCGCAGGTCCGGCTTGTCGGAGCCATACCACAGGGCCGCGTCCTTGTAGGAGATCTGCGGCCAGTCTTCGGCGGCATCCACCTTGCGGCCCTTGCCGAATTCCTCGAACACGCCCGCCATCACCGGTGCGATGGTGTCGAACACATCCTGCTGGGTGACAAAGGACATTTCCATGTCGAGCTGGTAGAAATCGGTGGGCGAGCGGTCGGCGCGCGGGTCCTCGTCGCGGAAACAGGGCGCGATCTGGAAATACTTGTCAAAGCCCGACACCATCATCAGCTGCTTGAACTGCTGCGGCGCCTGCGGCAGCGCGTAGAACTTGCCCGGATGCAGGCGCGACGGCACCAGGAAGTCGCGCGCGCCCTCGGGGGAGGACGCGGTGATGATCGGGGTCTGGTATTCGTTGAAGCCCTTGTCCCACATGCGCTTGCGGATCGACTGGATCATCTGCGCGCGCAGCACCATGTTGTTCTGCATCTTCTCGCGCCGCAGGTCGAGGTAGCGATAGCGCAGGCGGGTTTCTTCCGGGTATTCCTGCTCGCCAAAGACCATCAGCGGCAGCTCTTCGGATTTGCCGAGGATTTCGATGTCGCGGATGAACACCTCGATCTCGCCGGTGGGGATCTTCGGGTTCACCAGGCTGTCGTCGCGGGCCATGACATTGCCGTCGATGCGGATGCACCATTCCGAGCGCACCTTCTCGATCTCGGCAAACACCGGGCTGTCGGGGTCGGCCATCACCTGGGTGACGCCGTAATGGTCGCGCAGGTCGATGAACAAGAGGCCGCCGTGGTCGCGGACCCGGTGGACCCAGCCGGACAGGCGAACGGTTTCGCCGACGTGGGATTTGTTCAATTCGGCGCAGGTGTGGCTGCGGTATGCGTGCATGGATCTGGTCTCTCTCGGCTGCGGCTGGCGCGATGCGGGGCATCAGCACCGGGCAAAATTCATCCGCACCCGTACACAGGGTTCGATCGGTCTTGTCAAGCAAACCGGGCCAATTGAGCGTCCTGATCGCCCTGTTTCGCACCACCGCAGGGGGACGGGGGCCCTCCCGCCCACGCGGGCCGCCCTGCACAGGCAGGGCAACACCTTGCGGTTGGGCCGGGCGCCGCGCGATGCGCGGCGCCGCAGCCGGTCCCCAGCGGGGACCGGCTGCCCCCCTTCCCCGCCGGCATCCTGACCGCAACACCTGTTCGGAAAAGCCGCGCGGGTTAGCGCCCAAGCTGCGCCGGCATCTGTCCCCGCAGTGCATTCATCAGATGGATCTCCCGCGCCTGCCGCAGATCATCCATCGTCAGAACCGCCTCGCGCAGCGCGCCCGCCTCCAGCAGGCTCTGACGACAGATCCCTGGCAGACAGCCCGAGGCCAGCGGCGGTGTGAGCCTGTCGCCCTGCGCGGTGGTGACGGCGATATTGGTGATCGTGCCCTCGGAGAGCTCTCCGCGCGTGTTCAGGAACACCATCTCCTGCAGCCCGCTCGCAAGCTCGCGCCGCACCTGATCGTAGAGCCCCCGCCGGGTGGTCTTGTGGCGCAAGAACGGGTCCTCCGCCTCCAGCCGCGCCTCGGCGATATCAAACCGCCACACCGGTGCCGCGGGCGGCATCGGCGATGTGGTCAGATCCAGCGCGCCATCTGCCGCGAGGGTCATCCGACAGCGCAGCGGTGCCGCGCCCCCAAGCCCCGCCACCAAACGCGAAGCCGCCACGGCATCAAAGGCGATGCCAAAGGCCTCTGCCGACCGCGCCATCCGCGCCAGATGCAGATCCAGCCGCGCGACACCGCGACCGGGCACATAGCCAAAGGTCTCGATCAGGCGGAAATCGGCGTCGTCACCTGTGCAAATCGGGCTTTCCACAGCGCTTCCTCATATTCCGACTCCGCGGTGCTGTCCCAGACCAACCCGCCGCCGACATTGAACGTCGCGCGGTCGCCCTCCAGCAGCACCGTGCGGATCGCCACGTTGAACTCCGACCGCCCGTCCGGTGCCGCCCAGCCGATCGAGCCGCAATAGATGTCGCGCGCCCAGGGTTCCAGATCGCGCAGCACCTCCATGGCGCGGATCTTCGGCGCCCCGGTGATCGACCCGCAGGGATAGAGCGCGGCAAAGATCTCGGCGAGGCCACAGCCCGCGGCCAGCCGCGCCCGCACCAGCGACACCATCTGATGCACGGTCGCATAGCTTTCGATCGCGAACAGGTCCGGCACCCGCACCGATCCGGTCTCGGCCACGCGGCTGATATCGTTGCGCAACAGATCCACGATCATCAGGTTCTCGGCCCGGTTCTTCTCATCCGCCTGCAGAAAGTCGCGCCGCCGCGCATCCTCTGCCGGATCGGCGCTGCGCGGCTGGGTGCCCTTCATCGGGCGGGTCTCGATCACGCCCTCACCCGTGGTGCGAAAGAACAGCTCAGGGCTGCGCGACAGGATCGCGGGCAGGCCCTCCTGCTCGATCAGGACCCCATGCCCCACCGGCTGACGTTCCGCCAACGCCGCATAGAGCGCCTCCGGACGGCCCCAGGCCGGCACATCGATGGGAAAGGTCAGATTGGCCTGATAGATGTCGCCCGCCCCGATCAGGGCCTTCACCCGGTCAAAGGCCTCAGCATAGCGCGCCGCGTCCCAGCGCGGCACCGCCTCGCCAAACCCCGCATCGCCCGCCCAGCGCGGAACATCGGCGCGCGCCGGCGCACGGTACACCCCGAACTGTATCAACGGCAGACGCCGGCGCTCCGGCATCCGTGCCAGCAGGCGCGGCTCCAGCGCATAGCCCAGCTCGTAAGAGGCATAGCCCGCAACCCAATAGCCCTCGGCGCGCGCCTCATCCAGCGCCGCCAGCGCATCCGGTACCTCCTGCGCACAGGCGGCAGCGATCATCCGCACCGGATCGGCAAACCGAACCGCTCCGGCCTGATCCCCGCTCACCGGGCCATTGTCAAAACGCAGTCGCACCGTCAGAGTCTCCTCGCAGGCTGGTGGAGCCCCGCATATAGCGGTTTGCCTGCCGCGGGAAAGGCCCGAAAACGGCAAAATGCATCACAGGGCCGATCCCCCTTGCACCTTTTGTCTCGCTCCCTATAACGCAGGACAATTTGGGCGCTGCCCGCGCCTGATTCAGACTGCCACGCCGCATAGTTTTCCAAGAGGACGCCACGCCATGCCCAAAAGAACCGATATCCAGTCGATCATGATCATTGGCGCGGGACCGATCATCATCGGTCAGGCCTGCGAATTCGACTACTCCGGCGCGCAAGCCTGCAAAGCGCTGAAGGAAGAAGGCTACCGCGTCATCCTGGTCAACTCCAACCCCGCCACGATCATGACCGATCCGGGGCTGGCCGACGCCACCTATATCGAACCGATCACCCCCGAGGTCGTCGCCAAGATCATCGAAAAGGAACGCCCCGACGCGCTGTTGCCGACCATGGGCGGGCAGACCGGCCTCAACACCTCGCTCGCGCTCGAGGAAATGGGCGTGCTGGAGAAATTCGGCGTCGAGATGATCGGTGCCAAGCGCGAGGCCATCGAGATGGCCGAAGACCGCAAGCTGTTCCGCGAGGCAATGGACCGGCTGGGGCTGGAAAACCCGCGCGCCACCATCGTCACCGCGCCCAAAAAGGAAAACGGCTCCGCGGATCTGGAGGCCGGCGTGCAGATCGCCCTGGAGGAACTTGAAGGCATCGGCCTGCCAGCGATCATCCGCCCCGCCTTCACCCTCGGCGGCACCGGCGGCGGCGTCGCCTACAACCGCGAGGATTACATCCACTACTGCCGCTCCGGCATGGATGCCTCGCCGGTGAACCAGATCCTCGTCGACGAAAGCCTGCTGGGCTGGAAGGAATACGAGATGGAAGTGGTCCGCGACAAGGCGGACAACGCGATCATCGTCTGCTCGATCGAGAACGTCGATCCGATGGGCGTGCACACCGGCGACAGCATCACCGTGGCCCCGGCGCTGACGCTCACCGACAAGGAATACCAGATCATGCGCACCGCCTCGATCGCGGTGCTGCGGGAAATCGGCGTCGAGACCGGCGGCTCCAACGTGCAATGGGCGGTGAACCCCGACGATGGCCGCATGGTGGTGATCGAGATGAACCCCCGCGTGTCGCGCTCCTCGGCGCTGGCGTCCAAGGCCACCGGCTTCCCGATCGCCAAGATCGCCGCCAAACTCGCCGTGGGCTACACGCTGGACGAGCTGGACAACGACATCACCAAGGTGACGCCGGCCTCCTTTGAACCGACCATCGACTATGTGGTCACCAAGATCCCGAAATTCGCCTTTGAAAAATTCGCCGGTGCCGAGCCCTTCCTCACCACCGCGATGAAATCCGTGGGCGAGGCAATGGCGATCGGCCGCACCATCCACGAATCGATGCAAAAGGCGCTGGCCTCGATGGAATCGGGCCTCACCGGCTTTGACGAGGTCGAGATCCCCGGCGTGCAGGCGGGGCTCTGGGAAAGCGTCGGTTCGGATGACAAGGCCGCCGTCATCAAGGCGATCAGCCAGCAGACCCCGGACCGGCTGCGCACCATCGCCCAGGCGATGCGCCACGGGCTGTCCGATGACGAGATCCAGGCCGTCACCAAGTTCGACCCCTGGTTCCTCGCCCGCATCCGCGAGATCATCGACGCCGAGCGCGACGTGCGCAAGAACGGCCTGCCGATGCGCGAGGACGGGCTGCGCGCGCTCAAGATGCTCGGCTTCACCGACGCCCGCCTCGGCGCGCTCACCGGGCGTGACGAGGACAACGTGCGCCGCGCCCGCCACAATCTCGGCGTCAAGGCCGTGTTCAAGCGCATCGACACCTGCGCCGCCGAATTCGAGGCGCAGACGCCCTATATGTATTCCACCTACGAGGCCCCGATGATGGGCGACGTGGAATGCGAGGCGCGCCCGTCGGACAAGAAAAAGGTCGTCATCCTCGGTGGTGGCCCCAACCGCATCGGTCAGGGCATCGAGTTCGACTACTGCTGCTGCCACGCCTGTTTTGCGCTCACCGACGCGGGCTACGAGACCATCATGGTCAACTGCAACCCGGAGACGGTGTCGACCGACTATGACACCTCGGATCGCCTCTATTTCGAGCCCCTGACCATGGAGCACGTGATGGAGATCCTGCGCGTCGAGCAGGAGAACGGCACCCTGCATGGCGTCATCGTGCAGTTCGGCGGCCAGACCCCGCTCAAACTCGCCAATGCGCTGGAGGCCGAGGGCATCCCGATCCTCGGCACCACGCCCGACGCCATCGACCTGGCCGAGGACCGCGAGCGCTTCCAGGCGCTGGTCAATGAGCTGGGCCTGAAGCAGCCGAAGAACGGCATTGCCTCGACTGATACGCAAGCACTTGAAATCGCAGAAGAAATCGGCTTCCCGCTGGTCATCCGTCCGTCCTATGTTCTGGGCGGTCGTGCGATGGAGATCGTGCGCGACATGGATCACCTCAAGCGCTACATCAACGAGGCCGTGGTGGTCTCCGGCGACAGCCCTGTGCTGTTGGACAGCTATCTCTCCGGCGCGGTGGAACTGGATGTGGATGCGCTCTGCGACGGCACCGACGTGCATGTGGCCGGCATCATGCAGCACATCGAGGAGGCCGGCGTGCACTCCGGCGACAGCGCCTGCTCGCTGCCGCCCTACTCGCTCGACAAGGAAGTGATCGAGCGCATCAAGGAGCAGAGCTTTGCGCTGGCCAAGGCGCTCAATGTGGTTGGTCTGATGAACGTGCAGTTCGCGATCAAAGACAATGAGATCTACCTGATCGAGGTCAACCCGCGTGCGTCCCGGACCGTGCCCTTTGTGGCCAAGGCCACCGACAGCGCCATTGCCTCCATCGCCGCGCGCATCATGGCGGGCGAGCCGCTGGCGAACTTCCCCCAGCGCGCCCCCTATGAACCGGACGCGGGCTATGACGTGGACACGCCGATGGCCGACCCGATGACGCTGGCCGACCCGGACATGCCGTGGTTCTCGGTCAAGGAGGCGGTGCTGCCCTTCGCCCGCTTCCCCGGTGTCGACACCATCCTCGGCCCGGAGATGCGCTCCACCGGCGAGGTCATGGGCTGGGACCGCAGCTTTGCGCGCGCCTTCCTCAAGGCGCAGATGGGGGCCGGCATGGTGCTGCCCAGCGCGGGCCGCGCCTTCATCTCGATCCGCGACACCGACAAGACCGAGGTGATGCTCGACACCGCCCGCATCCTGCTGGATCAGGGTTTTGAACTGGTCGCCACCCGCGGCACCCAGGGCTGGCTCTCCGGTCACGGGGTTGCGTGTTCGGTGGTCAACAAGGTCTACGAGGGCCGCCCGCATGTGGTCGACATGCTCAAGGACGGTGGCATCCAGCTGGTGCTGAACACCACCGAGGGCGCCCAGGCGGTCGAGGACTCCAAGCCGATGCGCGAAGTGGCGCTCTATGACAAGATCCCCTATTTCACCACCGCCGCCGGCGCCCATGCCGCCGCCCGCGCCATCCAGGCGCAGGCAGAGGGCGACGTCGAGGTGAAGAGCCTGCAGGGCTGAGCCCTGCCCCTTCTAAAAAAAACGGCAAACGCCCCCGTTCCGGGGGCGTTTTCTTGTTTGAGCCCGCAGGGCGGTCGGATCGCCACAGGCGATCCGATCCGGGCGGCGGCAGCGCAGGCCCTGCGGGCCTGCGCTGCCGCCGCCACCCCCGGTTCATCCCGAGGCGCGCCTTTCACAGCTTTCATACAGCCGAAAGGTTTCCCGGCTATCCCTGCGCCTGTTTCCATGCAGCACCACACCGGAGCCCAGCCCCATGCGATACCTGATCTGCCTTTTCACATTGCTCACACTTGCCGCCTGCGACGTCCCGCTGGTGCCCCTGATCTAAGCGTGGAACACGCAAAGCCCCGCAGAATTTCACTCAATTGAGTCAGATCTTTACGTTGGGATAACGCCGCTCGCGTTGCGCCGACTCGGTCGCCGCGTCACAGTGATCCCTGCATAGAGCAGCCCAGAAGGGCAGCGGAAGATCATGTTCCCTCCAGGCCATCGTTGCTCTCTCACCCCTCACGGATGGCCGTCTCTTGATCTCCCCCAAACGGAAAAGCCCCGCGGGACAGGTCCCCGGGGCTTTTCTTATCTCGGACCGACGCCAGGACGCGAGAGGACACCAGGGCGCGAGGCCAGCCCGCGCCCGGAGGCCGCTCAGGCCGCGGCTGCCGCCCGCTCGCGCCGTTCCACCCCCTTGAAGAAGATCAGGTAGAACACCGGCGCGGCCACCAGGGTCAGCACGGTGGCAAAGGCCAGCCCGCCCATGATGGTCACCGCCATGGAGACGAAGAAGGCATCGCTCATCAGCGGCGCCATGCCCAGGATGGTCGTCACCGCCGCCAGCATCACCGGCCGCAGACGCGAGACCGAGGCCTTGACGATGCTCTCGCGCAGCGGCAGCCCCTCTTCGCGGCGCACGATGTCGATCTCCTCGACCAGCACGATGCCGTTCTTGATCAGCATGCCCGACAGGCTCAGCAGACCCAGCAGCGCGGTAAAGGTGAACGGCAGGCCGGTGCCCATCAGCCCGATCACCACGCCGTTGACGCTCATCGGAACCAGGAGCCAGATGATGATCGGCTGGCGGATCGCGTTGAACAGCAGCACCGAGATCAGCACCATGATCAAGAGCGACAGCGGCAACTGCTTGCCAAGGCTCTCGTTGGCCTCCGAGGAGTTCTCGTGCTCGCCGCCCCACTCCATCTTGAAGCCCCGGGGCACCTCGATCGCCTCGACCGCCGCCTGCACTTCGCCAAAGACCGTGGCCGCCGTCACCTCGCTGTCGATATCGGCCCCCACGGTGATGGTGTAGACCCGGTCGCGGCGATGGACCAGGGTGTTCTGCACCTCGTAAGTCACCCCGTCGAGCATCTGCTCCAGCGGGATCCAGGCGCCTGCGGCTTCGGAGAACACCACCTGGTTCATCAGGTTGTAAGGCTCCTCCATCGGTCGGCGCATCACGATCGGGATCAGGCGCTCGCGCTCCCGGAACACACCTGTGGTCAGGCCGTTGGTGGAGAACTCCAGCGCGTTGGAGATCGCATCCCGGGTCACCCCGGCGGTCTGCGCCCGATCCGTGGCATAGACCGGTTTCAGCACCAGCTCCTGCTCGCGCCAGTCGTGGCGAATGTCACGGGTCAGATCGCTTGCCTCTTCCAGCGCCAGCTTAGCCTCTTCCGCCAGCTGCCGCAGCACCGCCGGATCGGGCCCGGAGAACCGCACCTCCACCGGCGCGCCGCCGCCGGGACCAAAGACCAGCCGTTCGGTGCGGAACTCGCCTTCGGGGAAGCGCGCCTTGCCGTAGGATTCCAGCTCCGCCTGCAAGGCCGGGATCTGCTCCAGGCTCTCGGTGCGGATAATCAGATGCCCGTAGCTCGGGTTGGCCTTCTGCGCCGAATAGGTCAGCAGGAACCGGGTTGCCCCCTGGCCGACGAAAGTCGCCACCGACACCACGTCATCGCGCGCTGCCAGCCAGTCCTCGACCTCTGCCATATGCGCCGAGGTGGTCTCGATCGCGGTGCCCTGCGGCAGCTTGTAATGGACATAGAACAAGGGCGTGTTGGAGTTCGGAAAGAACTGCTGCTTCAACATGCCAAAGCCCATGAAACACAGCACCGTGATCGCCACCAGACCGGCGACCACCAGCCAGCGCAGCTTCAGCGCCGCGCGCAACAGCGCGCCATAGGCCCGGAACAGCAGACCGCCATAGCTGTCCTGCGCCTCGCCCGTGCCACGCTTGAAGAAATAATGCCCCAGCAAGGGTGTGACCGTCAGCGCCAGCAGCCAGCTCAGCAACAGCGAAATGCCGATCACCGCAAACAGCGAGAACAGGAATTCCCCGGTGGCATCCGGGCTGAGACCGATACCGGCAAAGGCCATGATGCCGATGACCGTGGCCCCCAGCAGCGGGATCTGCGTCTTGGAGGCCGCCTCATGCGCCGCCTCGCGCGAGGATTTGCCCCGCTGCATGGAGATCTGCATCCCCTCGGCGACAACGATCGCATTGTCCACCAGCATGCCCATGGCGATGATCAGCGCCCCAAGCGAGATCCGCTCCATCTCGATCGAGAAGATCGCCATGAAGAACAGCGTGCCCACCACCGTCAGCAGCAGGGTGGAGCCCACCACGATCGCCGCACGCCAGCCCATGAACAGGGCCAGCACCACGATCACGATCGCCACCGACATCGCCAGGTTCACCAGAAAGTCGTTGGAGGCCTTTTCCACCACGATATGCTGCTGATAGATCGGATGCAGCTCGACCCCGACCGGGATTTCGCCATCCAGCTCGGCAAGCTTGGCATCCACCCGGTGTCCGACATCGACGATGTTTTCATTGGCAATGCCCGACACCCCAAGGGTAAAGGCCTCGACCCCGTTGAAGCGGATGATCTCGCTCGGGTCGATCTCGCGCCCGCGCCAGACATTGGCAATATCGATGATATTGATGGTCTCGCCACCCACGCCCACCGTCAGCCCGGCGATCTCGGACACCGAGTCGGAGCCCTCCGGCGTCTGCATCAGCGTATTGACCGTCCCCGCCTTGATCTCGCCCGCAGGCGTCACCGAGTTCGAGGTGGCAATGGCATTGGCGATCGCCTGCACCGACACCCCGAGGTTGGTGGCGATCGGCATGTCCGGCTCGACATAGATGGTCTCGTTGCGCAGCCCGGCAATATCCACATCGGCCACACCGTCCACCGTCAACAGCTCGCGCCGCAGATAGGTGGACAGCTCGTATTTCTCCTTGTCGGTAAAGCCTTCCGCCGTCACCGCGTAGAAGATGCCAAACACGTCGCCGAAACTGTCGTTGACCAGCGGCTCGCTGACCCCCTCCGGCAGCCTCCGCGCCGCGTCACGCACCTTGGCGCGCAGCTTGGTCCAGATCGCCGGCAGTTCGTTGCCGTCATAGGTGTCCTGCATCTCCACCTCGATCACCGACACGCCGGGCCGGTTCATCGAGCTGATTTCCTTCACTTCCTCCATCTTCTGGATGGCGGATTCCAGCGGCTCCGACACCTCCAGCGCCACCTGCTCGGCGGTGGCACCGGGATAGGTGGTTTGGATCACCGCGTTCTTGATGGTAAAGGCCGGGTCTTCCAGCCGTCCCAGGTTGAGAAACCCCCAGATGCCCCCGAACAGGGCAAAGAGCATGATCAGCCACGTGTAAAGAGGCCGTTGAATCGATCCGCGTGCAATATCCATGTCGCGGGCCTCAGTTGCTGAAACCGGTAAAGCGGCGCACCGCCTGACCGTCTTCCAGCGCAGCACCGCCGGTCAGGACAACCTCGTCGCCATCGGCAATCCCCGACAGCACGTCAAACGTGCCAAACTGGTTCGGCTCGATCTCCACCTCGGTCCAGCGCACCGAGCCCTGATCGGCGCCGGTGGGGGTGAAGATCATCACCCCGGTTTCGCCCGCCGGCGTGGTCACGATCGCCGTCGCCGGCAGCGCGATCCGGTGGCGCCCGGTCATCACCCGTACCTTCACCGTGGTCGACGCCCCGGGCAGGATCTGGCGATCTTCCGGCGGGTCCATCCGCAGGGTCACCCGATAGGTCTGCCCCACCGCAGAGGCCTCGGCGGCATATTCCAGGATCTCGGCCGGGTATTCGGTGCTCGACCCCGGAAAGGTTGCCACGATGTCAAATGTGTCGCTCTCGCTGGCGCGCTGGAACAGCAGCTCCGGCACGTCGATTTCCACATGCAGCTCCGACATGTCATGCAGCCGGGCGATCGGCGTTCCGGCCGAAACCGTGGAAAACAGCGCCACCTCGCGGCGGGCCACCAGCGCATCAAAGGGCGCATAAAGCGTCGCATGATCCAGATTGGTCTGGGCGGTGCGCAGGGCCACCTCGGCCAGGCCCGCGGCTGTCTCCGCATCCTCGATCGCCACCTGGCTCACCGTTCCGGCCAGGCGTTCGTTGCGCTCCTTGGCGCGGTCCGCCTGCTGCTTGTTCAGGACCGCCTGCTCCAGCTGCAATTGAAACGTCTCAAGATCCAGCTGTGCGATCAGCTCCCCCTCGGGCACCACATCGCCCTCGGTCACCGGCAGCCGCAGCACCTGGCCGCCGACCTGAAACGCCAGGTCCACGGTCTCCTTCGCCGCCACCTGGCCGAAAAACTGCCGCTCCAGCGGCGATGCGCCCCCGTTTGCGGTCATCAGCTTCACCGGCTTCAGCACCGCCGCCGGTTCGGCCTCCTCCTGCGCGCCGACAGTCTGCGGCAATGCAAGAACCGCCCCCAGCAACACCGCCCGGATTGATCTCAATGTCATGTCTCGTCTCCTTCACAGGGTCCCACAGCGCCCGACTGAACGGCCTTGTTATGTATCTTTTGCGCCAACCCGGCGAGAAGCTTGGCTTCCTCCTCGCTCAGGCCCGATGTCTCGTAGAAGACCGCAGAGGCCCGGGCGACAAGCTGTTGTCGGCGGTTCTGACCGTCTTCCGTCAATTCCAGCAGCCAGGCCCGCCCGTCACGCGCATCCCGCACGCGCCGGATCAACCCCTGCGCCTCCAGCGTCGCCGCCGCAGCGGTCACCACCGAGGGCGCCTTCAACGCCAGCCGCGCCAGTTCCCCCATGCGGCGGGGCCGCGCGAGAATCAGCAGCAGCTGGCATTCGGACCGTCCCAGCTGTTCCCCCAGACTTGCATCAATCAGCCGTTGCTCCAATTGCCAATGCAGCGCAAAGACCCCCATCATGGCCTGCACTTCGGGCGTAAAGAGATCCCAGCTGTCGGAAAAATCTGCATGCATGTCCTGTCTCCTGACCGCGAGATAGTTCAGACCGTGAAGTATTTAAAGGGGAGCTTTCCCGCTTTTTGCTGCAACCTGACCCAAGGGCATGCGCTCCCCCGCCCGCTGCCGCCCTTGACCTTGCACCTTGAAACGGTCCCTATATGCGCCACCTCGAGACAGGAGCCGTCACGGATCCGCCACCTGGGACACAGACATGCATACACCCGCCATCACCGGCACCGGGGTCTTCACCCCCTCCGAGCGCATCACCAATGCGGAACTGGTCACCGCCTTCAACGCCTATGTGGACCTCTACAACGCCGAACACGCCGCAGAGATCGCCGCCGGGGATCGCGCCCCGTTGCAGTATTCCTCGGAGGAGTTCATCGAGAAGGCCTCCGGCATCCAGAGCCGCTACGTGATGGACAAGACCGGCGTGCTCGACCCGGCGGTGATGCATCCACGGCTGCGCCAGCGCAGCGATGACGAACCGGGCATCATGGCGGAAATGGCGCTGGACGCGGCCAGACAGGCGCTTGCCCAGGCCGGGCGCACTGCCGCGGATGTGGATCTGGTGATCTGCGCCGCCTCCAACCTGGAACGCGCCTACCCCGCCGTCGCCATCGAAGTGCAACAGCTGCTGGGCTGCGGCGGCTTTGCCTTCGACATGAATGTCGCCTGCTCCTCGGCCACCTTTGCCATCCAGGCCGCCGCCGACATGGTGCGCGCGGGCTCGATCCGCACCGCGCTGGTGGTCAACCCGGAGATCTGCTCCGGCCATCTGGAATGGCGCGACCGCGATTGCCACTTCATCTTTGGCGATGTGGCCACCGCCACCCTGATCGAGCGGCAGGCCGATGCCACCGGCGCCCATTTCGAGATCCTCTCGACCCGCTGCGCCACGGAGTTTTCCAACAATATCCGCAACAACAACGGTTTCCTGCGCCGCTCCCGCCCCGACGGGGTCACCGACCGCCGCGACATGCAGTTCATGCAGAACGGCCGCAAGGTGTTCAAGGAGGTGCTGCCGATGGTCAGCCAGCACATCGCCGACCACATGGCCGCCGAAGGGGTGGAGGCCGCCGCGCTCAAGCGCCTCTGGCTGCATCAGGCCAACAAGACGATGAATGATTTCATCGGCAAGAAAGTCCTCGGTCGCACCCCCGAGCCGGGCGAACAGCCCAATATTCTGCAGGACTACGCCAATACCTCCTCCGCCGGTTCGATCATCGCCTTTTCCAAATATTCCGACGATCTCGCCCCCGGCGACACCGGCCTGATCTGCTCCTTCGGGGCGGGCTATTCCGTCGGCTCGGTGATCCTGCGCCGCCACGCGGCCGCTGTCTGCGCCTGACGCCACCGCTGCTGCTTCGGAGCCATCCCCGCCTGCGCCCCGACAGCCGGACGTATCAGCGCCGAGGGCACGGCAAATCGCCGAGGCTCCGCGCCCGGCCCCGCCTGCGGGCGACGGGCGTGGATACGGCTATTTTCCTTGCGCCCAAGCGGCGTCCGGCAGACCGGGGGCATGGCCGGGATGGATCTGAAGCTGCTGCTTTGGTGGATCCTTGCCTGCCCATCGCCCCGATTAACACACAAAAAAGCGCGCGCCCGGTCAGGGCGCGCACCGTTTGAAACCCGAAATTTTCAGCCAAAAAAACCGATCCCGGCCCCATCCACCTGGTGCCATGAAACAGTCCCCAATTCCGCAGGATCGCGCCGGATCACGTCCCAAAAATCCACCTCCCGGCACGCCCGCGGGGCCCAACCCCTTGCGCACAACCACCAATGGATCAGCGGGGCTGGCGCGTCAGGTGCTTTCCTCTTCCAGGTGCAGCTTCATATCCAGCAGCACCTGTTGCAGCAGCACCGTTTCCTTCAGCAGGCGCTTGGCCTCGTTCACGGTGATGATGCCATCGGCGATCGCGTCCTGATACTCGCTCATCAACTGCGCAAAACGCCGGCTTAACGCGATCACATCGGTGTTGACCCCACCCGGGCGCGACACGGTACCGGGCTCGCCGGAATAGGACAGCGTGATGTTCTTAAGATCCGCCAGCGCCGAGGTCACATGCGGAAAGGACGACGCCCCTTCCAGCTTTGCAACCGCATCCACGGGAATGAAACGATCCGCATGTTCCACATTGTCGGAATAATAGCGTCCCAATGTGGCCTTCGACTTGCCGGTGATCTGGCAGGCGGCTTCGATCCCCACGTCCTTCACCAGTGCTTCTGTGTGTTTTTTCAGATACGTCCCGATATCCGCCATAATGCTCTTTCACCCAAATCGATGTCCCCGCCTCACTCTGGCGGGGGAACCTCGAGATTAATTTCCCATTAAGTTTGCTTAACTGAATTGGCATACCTTTGCCATACCTGCCGTGACAGCTCAACGTGACGAGTGGCGTGTGTGACCATTGGTGTCCCGGCAGGTGAGAGGGTCGTGCTTGTGAGTGAGGTTTCGATCCTTGTTGCGGTAATTGGTCTGCCCGTTTGGATGCCCCCTCGGTCCGGGTGCGGTTCAGAATAAGGCACTGGGTGCCCTGAGCCCACGCTCTTGCTCTGGGGGCATCGCCACATCCGTCGTGACAGGCCTTTCGCGACAGGCCTCCACCCTGCCCGCCAGTCTCCGCAAGACAAGCGGCGCGCCGGCGCCAGTGCAAGTCCCGGTTCCGCCCCTCTGGCCCGATACCTGCCCAACCTGCGACCACCCCGTTACCTGCGACTTACCTGCGACCAAGAGGTCCCGCCCCGCACAAGGTGGGGGCTGTTGCCACGGCCGGCGCCGGGGAGCATCGACGGCGCATTTTCAGCTTTTCCGAACCCGCGCGACGGGGTAAGCCCGCGCCATGGCCAAGCTCTACTTCAATTACTCCACGATGAATGCCGGCAAATCGACCGTGCTGCTGCAGGCATCCTACAACTATCGCGAGAACAACATGCAGACCTATCTGCTGACCGCGCGCATCGATGATCGCGCCGGCACCGGTCGCATTGCCTCGCGCATCGGCATCAGTGCCGAGGCGGATGTTTTCCTGCCCGAAGACGACCTCTTCGCCCGCGTCTCCCGGCGGCTGGAGGACGGACCGGTGGCCGCGATCTTTGTGGATGAGGCGCAGTTCCTGACCCCCGATCAGGTCTGGCAGCTGGCCCGGGTGGTCGATGACCTGCGGGTGCCGGTGCTGGCCTACGGCCTGCGGGTGGATTTCCAGGGCAAGCTGTTCCCCGGCTCGGCGACGCTGCTGGCGCTTGCGGATGAGATGCGCGAAGTGCGCACTATCTGCCACTGCGGTAAAAAAGCAACCATGGTGGTGCGCCAGGACGATCAGGGCAATGTCCTGACCCAAGGCGATCAGGTGCAGATCGGCGGCAATGAAAGCTATGTGTCGCTCTGCCGCCGCCACTGGCGCGAGGCGATGGGGGATGCGCCGGAGCGCTGACCTCCCGGACCCCGCCCCTGCAGCCCCCTCGAAACACATCGCGTGAGCCCGCTGCACTCCACATAGTCTGATCGCACCGCCGCCGCTCTGCGCACCCCGTGCCCCGGCAAAACGAGATGTCAGGACCAAACAGGGGCTGCTCCCGCCCAAACAGGGATGTGCCGATGGCACTCCCGGTTCGGTTGGGCCTGGCACGCAAGGTGCCAAGGGCACCTTGCGTGCCGCAGCCAGCCCGTTGGGCTGGCTGCCCGGCCCAAGGCCGCCAAGGGGGTGCGGCCCGACGGGCCAAACCACCTGCGGGCGCGGGAGCCTCCCCGTCTTCCCAGGCACAGCTGCCACGCCCCCTTGCCGCAGGGGGCGGCGCACCGCGCTGGATGAGGGGAGCTAGCGCCTAGACCGGATTGGGCAGCGACAGCCCGGCCAGATGTGCCGCCACATTGTCCAGTGCCATATGGCCCATGTCACTGCGCACCTCCTCGGTGGCGGTGCCCAGATGCGGCAGCAAGGTCACAGTGTCCAGCGCGCGCAACGCCTGCGGCACCTCGGGCTCGAACTCGTAAACATCCAGCCCTGCACCGGCGATCCGCTCCGCCTGCAAGGCCGCGATCAGCGCCGCCTCGTCGACGACCTCGCCGCGGGCGATATTGACCAGATGCGCATGGCGCGGCATCGCCGCCAGCACCTGCGCATCAATCAGGTGACGGCTCTCCGCGCCGCCCGGCACCGCAACCACCAGCATGTCAACGGCGGCTGCCAACTCCGGCAGGGACGCGGCACGTCGGGCCGGGTAGTCCGTCGCCTTGTCGCTGCGCGCCACATAGGAAATCTGCATGCCAAAGCCAAAATGCGCCCGCCGCGCGATCGCATCCCCGATCCGCCCGAGCCCGACAACCCCCAGCCGCTTGCCGGTCAGATGCAGCCCCAGCATCTGGGTCGGGTGCCAGCCCGCCCATTGGCCGGAGCGCACCAGCCGCTCGCCCTCCGCCGCGCGCCGCGCACTCATCAGCATCAGCGTCAGCGCAATCTCCGCCGTGGCATCGGTCACCGCCCCGGGCGTATTGGTCACCGCCACCCCCGCAGACCGAGCCGCTGCCACATCGATGTGATTGAACCCAACGCCGAAATTCGCCAGCAACCGGCAGCGCGGCGCGGCTGCGGCGGTAAAGATCTCCGCCCCATAGGCATCCCCCAGGGTCGGCACCACCACATCAAAATCGCGCAGGCTGGCGATCATCTCGTCGCGCCCCATCGGCGTGGTCTGCGTCCGGATCTCCACGTCGAATTCCGCCTGCGCCCGCGCCGTGACCTCCGCCGTCATCGGACGCGTCACCAGC
The DNA here is from genome assembly GCF_022348205.1 of Epibacterium sp. MM17-32. Lineage (NCBI taxonomy): Bacteria > Pseudomonadati > Pseudomonadota > Alphaproteobacteria > Rhodobacterales > Roseobacteraceae > Epibacterium > Epibacterium sp. MM17-32. The sequence continues at coordinate 340,136 of NZ_JAKRFC010000003.1, forward strand.
ACCCGCATCGCATCCCTGCCCGCCATCAGTGCATCCGTCCCCCGGTCGGCACCTCGGCGGACACGTCGCCATCGGGGCCGATCAACACGATCTCGCCCTTTGCGTCCGGCAGCCCCAGCACCAGCACCTCGGACATGAATGTGCCGATCTGGCGCGGCGGGAAATTCACCACCGCCATCACCTGCTTGCCGACCAACGCCTCGGGCGCGTAATGCGCCGTCACCTGGGCCGAGGTCTTGCGCTCACCGATCTCGTCGCCAAAGTCGATCCACATCTTGATCGCCGGCTTGCGCGCCTCCGGAAAGGCCTCTGCCCGGACCACCGTGCCGACGCGCACATCCACCTTCAGAAAATCGTCAAAGGAAATCTCAGCCACGGGACAGCTCCTCGGACCGCCTGGCCGCCGCCGCCACCGCGCGCTGCAACAGCGGCGGGAAGCCCGTCTCCGCATCCATCAGCACCTCAAGCGCCGCCTGGGTGGTGCCATTGGGGCTGGTTACATTGACCCGCAACTGGGCGGGATCTTCCTCGGCCGCCTCCGCCAGCGCCCCGGCCCCCGCCACGGTCGCCTTGGCCAGCTGCATCGCCAGATCCTCCGACAGGCCCTGCGCCACGCCTGCTGCCGCCAATGTCTCGATCAGGTGGAACACATAGGCCGGGCCGGAGCCGCTGACGCCGGTCACCGCATCCATCTGGTCTTCGCTCTCCAGCCGCACGGTCTGACCCACCGCCTGCAACAGCGCTTCGGCCTGCGCCAGCTGCGCCTCGCCCACATGGGCATTGCCGATGATCGCGGTGATGCCGCGCCCGACCGCAGCCGGCGTGTTGGGCATGGCCCGCACGATCGGCGTGCCGGCGCCCAGCATGTCCTCGAAGGTCTGGATCGACGTGCCGGCGGCCACCGAAATGAACAGCGTCCCACCGCCCCCATAGGATTTCGCCGAGGGCAGCGCCGCGCCCATCATCTGGGGTTTCACCGCCACCAGCACGATGGCAGGCGCTTCCGGTGCGGCGGCATTGATATGCACCCCGGTGCCCTTCAGCCAGTCCGAAGGTTTGGGGTCCATCACATAGACGGCCTCACGCGGCAACCCGCGCTCCAGCCAGCCCGCCAGCATGGCCGATCCCATCTTGCCGCAGCCCAAAAGCACCAGCCCCCGCGCCGCGATCTGTTCCATATCCATGATAACCCCCATCTGTCGTTCAGCTCGTCACCGATCCAAAACCGGTTGATGGGGGCAAGACTTACGCGCGCCCGTAGGCCTCTGCAATGGCGACCTGCATCGCCTCCTTGGCCGGGCGCTCGCCCCAGACCATCAGCTGGATCGCCGGGTAATAGCGTTCGCAGTTGCCCACCGCCGCCTGCACGATCGCATCGACCTGCTCCGGCGTGGCCATCTGCCCGCCCGACAGCACCAGGCCATAGCGATACAGCATCAGCTTGTGCTCCGGCCAGTAGCTGAACGCCCCGGCCCAGCACTGGTCATTCATGTGGTTGATCAGCTCATAGAGCTGCGGCACCTTGGCCGCCGGCGGCTCCATCTCGAAGCTGCACACCAGCCGCAATGTCTCGTCATAATCGGACCAGGCCAGCGTCAGGGAATAGGTGCGCCACTGTCCCTCGACCGCCATGGCGATCTGATCGTCGGCAATCCGGTCGAAATCCCAGTCGTGATGGGAGGCCAGGTTCTCAACGATGTCGATGGGGTGAAGGTCGTCCTGCAACTCGTGCTCGGAAAGTGCCATGATGCCACCTCTCTGGTCTCTAGCTTATGGGAACCCGATGTGCCCCTATTGCTAGCTGTCTGATCTAAGGACCGGGGAGGGTTTCCCCGCTCCCTACTAAATATGGTGATCCTGCGGCCAGCGTCTGGCAACCCTTTATTTGGGGACAACTGCAATAAGTTGTGGATGACTGGAAAAAACGTGCAAAATATCGATGTTGTGCTAGGCTGACACAGGAGCGTTACCCGAGCTGCCTAGACTGGTGGTCCGGAACCGGAGAGGCCGCGCCCGCGCTGCGGATCACGGCCCGGAGGCGCTGCCATATTCCCCCCGCGACAGCCATGTAACCGCGCTGATTCCCCGCCGCGCCCGACCTGCCACCCGGTCAGAAGATCCGCGCGGCGCTCCCGGCACGCGCCACGGCCCGGGGCGGAGCATCCGCTCCGACCCGGGCTGAAACTGAAAAAGGGATGCGTCAACGCATCCCTTTTGCCGCTTGGTACCAGCGCGCGGCGGATCGGCCCGTGCCGGGCGGATGGGCCGACACATGGGCCGTTCGCGCCCGGATGGGTCAGTCGGACTTGGCTTCCAGCGCGTCCAGCCGGGCCTTCAGCGCCGCGTTTTCCTCGCGCGCCTTCTGCGCCATGGCGCGCACCGCGTCGAACTCTTCCCGGGTCACGAAATCGCGATCGGCCAGCCAGCGGTCGATCATGCCCTTCATCGCGGTCTCGGCTTCGTCCTTCGCCCCCTGCGCCACGCCCATGGCGTTGGTCATCAGCTGCGAAATATCGTCCATAATCTTGTTGCGGGTCTGCATGGCCATCTCCCGGTTCATGTCTTACCTCTGTGAGGCTTGCCCCCTATATGGGCGCTTGAGGCAGAAACGGCAAGCCGTTGACAGGACTTGCCCCAAAGAGGCACAGAGACCCCCATGCTGGCTGACATGATCCCCTTCCCGAACCTTTCGCCCGAGATCTTTTCGGTCTCCCTCTTCGGCATGGAGTTCGCGCTGCGCTGGTATGCGCTGGCCTATATCGTCGGCATCCTGATCGCCTGGCACCTGGCCGTGCGCGCGGTCAAACGCCCGGCGCTCTGGCCCGCAGAGGCCGCACCGATGACCCCGCGCCAGGTCGAGGATCTGATGACCTGGATCATCCTCGGCGTGATCCTCGGCGGGCGACTGGGCTATGTGCTGTTCTACCAGCCCTCTGTCTATCTAGAAAATCCCGCACAGATCCTGCGCATCTGGGAGGGCGGCATGGCCTTCCATGGCGGTCTTCTCGGGGTTGTGCTGGCCGCATGGCTCTATGCCCGGGCGCAGAACATCAACAGCTTGCAGATCGCCGATCTGGTCGCCCATACCGTGGCCCCGGGCCTGCTGCTGGGGCGGCTGGCGAATTTCGTCAATGCCGAGCTGTGGGGCCGCGCCACCGACCTGCCCTGGGGGGTCGCCTTTCCGGGGCGCGCCGCGCAGGACTGCGGCCAGGCCCTGGGCGAGATCTGCGCCCGCCACCCCAGCCAGCTCTACGAGGCGGCGCTGGAGGGGCTGATCCTCGGCGCACTGATCCTGTGGCTGGTCTACCGCCACCGCGCCTTTCAGGCCCCCGGCCGCATCCTCGGTACCTTTCTGGCCGGCTATGGCGCTGCCCGCTTTGTTGTGGAGTTCTTCCGCCAGCCCGACGCCCAGTTCGTCTCGGAGGGCAACCCGCTGGGCCTCGCCTGGCAGATCGGCGGCTACGGGCTGACCCAGGGTCAGGCCCTGTCGCTGCCGATGATCGCGCTGGGGCTGTGGTTCCTCCTGCGCGCCCGCCGCGCCCCCGCACCGGAGGCCACCGCATGAGCCTGATGGAAACCCTGCTGCGCCGCATCACCCTCGACGGGCCGATCAGCGTTGCGGATTACATGTCCGAATGCCTGCTGAACCCGGCCCACGGCTATTATACCACCGCCACCGCGATCGGGGCCGAGGGCGATTTCATCACCGCGCCGGAGATCAGCCAGATGTTCGGCGAACTCCTCGGACTGGCACTGGTGCAGGCCTGGCTCGACCAGGGACGCCCCGCGCCCTTCACCCTGGCCGAACTCGGCCCCGGCCGCGGCACCCTGATGGTCGATATGCTGCGCGCCACCCGCGCGGTGCCCGGGTTCCACGACGCCATGGAGCTGGTGCTGATCGAGGCCGCCCCGCGCCTGCGCGAACAGCAGGCGGCAGCGCTCAAGGCCCACGCCCCGCGCTGGCTGCCCTCGGTCGAGGACCTGCCCCAGCAGCCGCTCTATCTGGTGGCCAATGAATTCTTCGACGCGCTGCCGATCCGGCAGTTCCAGCGCGACGGCGACCAGTGGCGCGAACGCCGGGTCGGACGCGCCGAGGCTGGCGAGACCGGCGCAGCCACAGCCCTGACCCTGGGCCTCGGCGCGCCCGCCCCCCAGCCCGCCCTGGCGCATCGGCTCGACGACACCCGCGACGGCGATCTGGTGGAACATTGCGAAATCGCCATGGTCGTCACCGAGGCGATCGCCCAGCGCATCGCAGAGCACGGCGGCGCCGCCCTGGTGGTGGACTACGGCGACTGGCGGTCGCTCGGCGACACCCTGCAAGCGCTGCGCGCCAAGGCCCCCGCCGATCCGCTGGAGCATCCCGGCGCCGCCGATCTCACCGCGCATGTGGATTTCGAAACCCTCTGCCGCGCCGCCCGCGCCTGCGGCTGCGCCCATACGCGGCTGACCCCGCAGGGCGTGTTCCTGGAGCGGCTCGGCATTTCCGAACGCGCCCGCGCCCTGGCCGCCGGGCTGGACGGAGATCCGCTCGACCAGTTGATCGCCGCACATCGACGGTTGACGCACCCGGAGGAAATGGGAAACCTGTTCAAAGTGCTCGGCCTCTATCCCGCCCAATGCCCTCCCCCCGCAGGACTGGAAAAATGACGCTTGAATCTGTCACATCCGATCTTCTGGCCCCCGTCGCGCACGGGTTCTTCACCCGCAAGGGCGGCGCCTCCTCCGGCGTGTTTGCGGGGCTCAACTGCGGCGTCGGATCCTCGGATCAGCGCGAGGCCGTGATGCTGAACCGCGCCCGCGTCGCTGCGGCGATGGCCGCCCCGACCGACGCGCTCCTCGGCATGCATCAGGTGCATTCCGCCGATGTGGCCGTGGTCGACGGGCTGCCCGAAGATCCCGACGCGCCCCGCCCCAGGGCCGATGCCATGGTGACCGCGACCCCCGGCGTGGTGCTGTCGGTGCTGACCGCCGATTGCCAGCCGGTGCTGTTTGCCGATCCCGAAGCCGGCGTCATCGGCGCCGCCCACGCCGGCTGGCGCGGCACCCTCGACGGGGTGCTGGAGGCCACGGTCGAGGCGATGCTGGCCCTGGGCGCCAGCCGTGCCGGGCTGCGCGCGGTGATCGGCCCGACGATTTCGCAGCGCGCCTATGAGGTCGGACCGGACTTCTTTGATGATTTCATGATGCAGGATCCGGCCAATGGCCGATTCTTCGCCCAGGGTCAGGGCGACCGCATGCAGTTCGACCTGCCGGGCCTCGGCCTTGCCCGGCTGCGCGCCGCCGGGATCGACCACTGCGCATGGACCCGCCACTGCACCTACAGCGATCCAGAGCGGTTCTATTCCTATCGCCGCAGCACCCACGCCAAGGAAGCCGACTACGGGCGCCTGATCTCCTGCATCCGGCTCTGACGCAGAGGTGATCGCGCGCCAGCGCTTTGGCGCGCCGGTCGCACCAATCCTGCCATATTTCTGTGCCGTGGCCCCTGCACCACCCCTTCCCCTGCGTCAATCAACGCCATTTTATTCATGAATTTCAGAGCCCTGGACGCTGCTCCGGCAAATTATTAACGGCCTGCGCAGTTTCCACCAGTTGGTCATATTCAAACCGCAATGATCGTCGAAAACAGAATGCGTTAAGATTTGATCCGCCCTCGGGCGCCAGGGAGTTTGAATATGCCGTCGCAGTCACGTTTCGTGAAATCCATCATTGCCACCTCCAAAGCACAGGAGGTCCGCATGCCCTGGACCCGCGGCGCCACGCGCAAGGCGATGATCGCCCGCCGTCGCGCCAAGGCCACCGAAACCGCTGCGACCGCTTCGACCCAGACCGCCAAGGCCGCCTGAGCGGATTTTTCCCGCCGGAGAACCCGGCAGCCCCTGCACCCGGGACAACCACTCGCCCCCGGACCATGCAGGACGCATATCCCGCCCCTGCGCGTGCCGCCCCGTTCGGGGTCCGCTGGTCGATCTGCTGACCAGTCCGGATCCGGGGCCGGTTCTGCGTATTGTCCCGGGCGGGGCACACATCACGCACGAAGACACCGGTGGGGGCCGGACTTCGTGCCACAAGCAAGGAGGCCAGGGCCATGACCTTACCTCAGTCGTTGCAGCGCGCTGCCGCGAATATCGCCAAGACCCAACCGCTGCTGCGGGACCCATCCGCCGCTCCGCGTGCTGACACCAAACCGCAGCTGCGTCGCTACGAGGTGGCCAGCCTGCTGCCGAACGGAAACCTCGCCGAGACCCGGCACATCGCGCCGGCGCTGCCGTTGTTCGAACAGGCCTTCACCGCCTTCACCCGCGGCTCGCTGGTGGAAACGGATTATGGCCCGGTGGCGATCGAGGATCTCTTTCCCGGCGATCAGGTCCTGACCCACAGCGGCACCTACGAGCCGGTGGTCTGGAAGGGCATGACCACGATGGTCCCCGGCCGCAAGACCGCCACCGGGGCCCGGCTGGCGCTTACCAGTTTCATGGCCGACAGCCTCGGCATGGCCAAGCCCAGCTCCTGCGTCGTGACTGGCCCCGCCGCGCGTCTGCTGCGCACCCCGGCGCATCTGCGCCCAGCCGAGGACAAGGGCCCGTTGCTGACCCCGGTGACCGAGTTCCTCGACGGGATGAACATCGTCGAAACCACGCCCCCGGCGCCGGTCGACATGTATCACCTGTGTCTGGCCCGGCATGCGGTGATCCGCGTCGGCGGGCTGGAGTTCGAGACCTATCACCCCGGCCCCGACGCGCTGCGGCTGGTCAGCTACCCGATCAAGACGCTCTATCTGAACATGTTCCCGCAGGTGGACTCGATCGCCGGGTTTGGCCCGCTCGCCTTTGATCGCACCCGGGTCGCGCAGGCCTAGGGCCGCAACGCGCCAACAGGCGGCACAACATGCAAAACGCCCGCTCTGGCATCAGGGACGGGCGTTTTCTGTCTGTGCGGGGTTTTCTGTCTGGGGGCCATCGGATCGCAGCGTATGACCACGCGTATCGCAGACGCGCCGAGGGCGTCAGGCCTCGCGCGCCAGCCGTTCTTCCAGCACGTCAAAGGGCACGCCGGGCTCGTCCTTGGCGCCGCGGATCACCAGCGAGGTCTTGACGCTGGCCACATTCGGCGTGGTCAGCAGATCGCTGGTCAGGAAACGCTGAAAGGTCGACAGATCCGGCGCCACGCATTTCAGGATGAAATCCACCTCGCCGTTCAGCATGTGGCACTCGCGCACCAGCGGCCAGCCGCGGCATTTCTCCTCAAAGGCCGACAGCTCCGCCTCCGCCTGGCTCTCCAGACCCACCATGGCAAAGACCTGGACCTCAAAGCCCAGCTCGCGGTCGTTCACTTCCGCGTGGTAGCCGCGGATCAGCCCGGCCTCCTCCAGCGCCCGCACCCTGCGCAGGCAGGGCGGCGCGGAAATTCCGACGCGCTTGGCCAGTTCGACATTCGTCATCCGGCCATCGGCCTGTAGCTCCGACAGAATCTTGCGGTCGATCGGGTCCAGACGTGTGGTGACCATGGGGTGCATTCTCCTGAAATTTGCACTTCTTATAGCAGGGGCGCGTGCTCACGCAACAATATTTCACAATCTCGCAACATTCTTGTAACCCCGGCGCCCGCTGTGATGGCAGCTGCTTTGGAAACCGGCAGCCGGGCTTGCACAGGATGCAAGAATGAGGGTCTTTAAGCATGCGCGCGTCGCAGTTATATGCAGTCTCCGACGGCGGCAAGACCGCAAGCACATCTGACGTGGGGAAACACCATGAGCGACACGCGCCACACCAAGGTCCTGATCATCGGCTCCGGCCCGGCCGGCTACACCGCCGCCGTTTACGCCAGCCGCGCGATGCTGGAGCCGATTCTGGTGCAGGGCATCGAGCCCGGCGGCCAGCTGACCACCACCACCGAGGTGGAGAACTGGCCCGGCCACACCGAGATCCAGGGCCCCGACCTGATGGTCAACATGGAAGCCCACGCCAAGGCGATGGGCACCGAGATCATCGGCGACATCATCACCTCGCTCGACACGTCCACCCGCCCGTTTGTGGCCAAGGGCGACAGCGGCACCACCTACACGGCGGATGCGGTGATCCTCGCCACCGGCGCGCGCGCCAAATGGCTGGGCCTGCCGTCGGAAGAGAAGTTCAAGGGCTTTGGCGTCTCCGCCTGCGCCACCTGCGACGGGTTCTTCTATCGCGGTCAGGAAATCGTGGTGATCGGCGGCGGCAACACCGCCGTCGAAGAGGCGCTGTTCCTCACCAACTTTGCCTCCAAAGTCACGCTGATCCACCGCCGTGACGAGCTACGCGCCGAAAAGATCCTGATCGACCGGCTGATGAAGAACCCCAAGATCGAGCCGCTGTGGTTCCACGAGCTGGAAGAGGTCGTCGGCACCGATGCCCCCCTCGGCGTCGAGGGCGTGCGGGTGAAACACACCAAGACCGGCGAGATCACCGAGATCCCGGCCAAGGGCGTCTTTGTCGCCATCGGTCACGCGCCTGCCACCGAGCTGGTCAAGGACGTGCTGGAGACCCACAATGGCGGCTATGTGAAGGTCAAGCCCGGCACCACCGAGACCTCGATCCCCGGCATCTTTGCCGCCGGTGACCTCACCGACCACAAGTATCGCCAGGCGGTGACCTCCGCCGGCATGGGCTGCATGGCCGCGCTGGACGCCGAACGGTTCCTAGCCGAGCAGGAGTAACCGCCCGCCCCGGAGTTCTGTCCCGGATCCCGGTTACGAACCCTGCTCAAGATCTTGGCACAAGACCCTGGCCCAAAATCAAAAAACGGCTCCCGGAGAGGTCTCTTCGGGAGCCGTTTTCAATCGCCTGATCGCAACCGCTGTCAGAGCGTCAACCAGATCGGACGGTGATCGCTGGCCCGCTGGGTGCGGGCCGCGCCGCTGCCCTCCAGTTCGCGCTCGTATTCCGCATGCGCAATCCCGGCATCGCGGATGTCCCCGTGCAGACCCGGCGACACCGCAAAATGATCCAGCAGCAAGGGCCGGTCCGGGATGTCGTCGACAAAATCGTCAAACCGCGCCGTGAACAGCGCGGTGGAGGGCACCCGCTCCAGCACCGGATGGCGAAAGATCAGGTCGGGATAGAAGGTGCTGCCCAGCACGATGTCGGCGATATTATGGGTCAGATACTGACGTTCAAAGAAATCCGGCCCCGGACCATCATTCCAGTCGCCGGTGACAATCACCCGTGCCCCGGCATCGGCAGCGACCAGCTGGTCCAGATAGCTGCGCAGGCGGAACCCCTCGGCAGAGATCCGGCGCCGGGCCTTCATCGCGGCGGCGATGAATTCATGCCGCCGCGCCGGGTTGCCAAACAGCGCCTGACCGTTGTGGACATATTTGGACTTGGTGTGCAGCACCACGATCCGCAGCGGCGCGCCCGCCTGGGGGTCAAGGTCGACGACCATGGGAAGCCGCGTGAAATCATAGGGTTGCAACAGGAGGTCGCCATCGACATCGGCCTGCCACACGTTTTCCAGCTCTTGCGTCGGCGCGTCGGTGGCATGGTCGATCGCCGCCACCGCGCCGCCCACCTTGGTCAGCACATAGAGCTTCTGCGCGCCGCCCGCCTTGCCGATCAGCGCCTCGTAGCGCGGCACGCCATTGTCGGACAGATGCGCCTCGATGAAGAGCTGCATTTCCGGCATCGCACTGGGGCCTTCCTGCACGCAGAGCACATCCGGGTCCACATCGCGGATGACATTGGCCACCCGCGCCGCCACCACATGGGCGTCCCCGGCGCTGAGCGACCCGCTGCCCCACTGCGGATCGTGATTGCCAGAAAACCAGTTGTTCATCCACTCGATGTTCCAGTTCATGATTTTCATCACAGCCCTCCCGATGACCCGCGTGCCCCATCGGCACCCGCCCATGCAGCCCTGAGTTGATGACACCCGTATAACAGAGCAATAGCGGCCACCGTTAATTGTCCGTCACATACCGGCACGCCTCCGCCCAGAGGAACGCGCGCGCCGGCAGGGTTCATCCGCGCACAGTCGTCTCCGGTCGCGATCATGACGGAAACCCACAGGTCGGATCGCCCCGCCCTGCTAGCACGGCCCCTGCGTCGTGGCGGTCTGCGCGCAGAGTTTCACGACAGGAGGGACCCGATGCGTTTCAACGGAAAAACAGCGCTTTTGACCGGCGGCAGAACCGGAATTGGCCGCGCCATTGCCCAACGGCTGGCCGCGGAGGGAGCCCGGGTCATGACCGCGCAACGGGGCGACGACGAGGAGTTCGACAGCATCCGGGCGGATTTCACTGATCCCGAGAGCCCGCAACAGGTGATCGACGCAGTGATCGCGCACCGGCCAGCTGGACATTCTGGTCAACAATGTCGGCATGATGCAGGAGGCCCGGATCGAGGACATGACCTTCGCCGATTGGCAGCGCAATCTCGCGCTCAATCTCTCGGCCCCGTTTCTGACCATCAAGGCGGCGCTGCCGCACCTGCGTCGCAGCCAGGGTGTGATCGTCAACACCGGATCGATCGAGGGCATCGGCACCAATCCCAACCACGCGGCCTATTCCGCAACCAAGGCCGGGTTGCACGGGCTCACCCGCGCAGTGGCGGTGGATCATGGTGCCGAGGGCATTCGCTGCAATGCGGTGGCGCCGGGCTGGATCGACTCCGACCTCAACCGGACCATGATCGCCGCCGCCCCGGACCCCGACGCCTTTGCCCGCGACCTGCGCCACATCCACCCGGTGGACCGGATCGGGCGTCCCGAGGATGTCGCCGGAATGGTGGCGTTTCTCGCCTCGGCGGAGGCCGGTTTCATCACCGGACAGGTCTATGCGGTCGATGGCGGACGCATGGCGAAACTCAGCCTGCCGTGATCCGGCGCCCGTGCCGATCCTGCATGCGGCGCCCCCGCCTTGCCGATCCCGCAGGTGACAGCCCGTCGCGGATCGCCTAAACCGGGTGAAACACCTCATGGGGAACGTTCACACGTGGCGCAGGCACTCTGGCAGGGCAACTGGATTCAACGCAGTCGGCTGGTCTCGGGGCTGGTGCTGTTCACCTTTGCCTTCTTCCACTTCCTCAATGTCGCCGCCGGGCTGGTGTCGCCGGATCTGCTGGAGGCGGTGCAGGAGGCGCGCGAGGCGGTGACCAAATCCCTGCCCGGCCAGATCGTGCTCTATGCATCATTGCTGGTGCACGCCGGGCTGGCGCTGTGGCAGGTGGCGATGCGGCGGACCCTGCGCATGAGCCTCACCCAGTGGCTGCAACTGACCCTCGGGGTCTTGATCCCGCTGCAACTGATCCAGCATGTGGTGCACACCAACTACGCCGCCCGCATCTACGGGCTGGAGGACGAGATGTCCTCGATCATTCTCATGCTCTGGACCGGGCCGGAGGCGCTGCACCAGTATCTGCTGCTGCTGGCGGTCTGGGTGCACGGCTGCATCGGCCTGCACATGTGGCTGCGGCTGACCCGCTGGTGGCAGCATGCGGTGCCCTACATGATCGGCGTCGCGGTGCTGGTCCCGGCGCTGGCGCTGGCCGGTCTGGTGACCGAAGGGCGGCGCATGTGGGACTTTTTTGCCGAGGATGGTTTTGCCGCCCAGATCATGGCCGATTACAACTGGCCCGACGCCGCCGAACTGGCGCAACTGGCCCATGCAACCAACGTCGGCGTCTTTGTGTTCTTCGGCCTGCTCGGGCTGGCCATGGGCTGTTTCGCACTGCGCCGCCTGATCCAGCGCAGCCGCTCGGTGCGGATCACCTATGAGGACGGCCCCGAGATCACCGCCGACCGGGGGCTGACGCTGCTGGAGATGTCGCAGATGAAAGGCATCGCGCATCCCTCGCTCTGCGGCGGCAAGGGCCGCTGCACCACCTGCCGGGTCGCCGTGACCGACGGGCTCGACAGCCTGCCGGACCCCAGCCCCGCCGAGGCCCGCAGCCTCCGGGCGGTGAACGCCGCCGACAACATGCGGCTGGCCTGCCAGATCCGCCCCACCTCGGCGCTGACGGTTAAACGGGTCTATTCCCCCAAGGGCCGCCGCCAGGTCCATGCCGCCGGTGGCGAGGAAAAGACCATCGCGGTGCTGTTCCTCGACATCCGCGGCTTTACCGCGCGCTCGGCGGGGCTCTTGCCCTATGACGTGGTGTTTCTGCTCAACCGGTTCTTTGACGCCATCGTGCCCGAGGTCACCCGCACCGGCGGCACCGTCGACAAATACATGGGCGACGGCATGCTGGCGCTGTTCGAAACCCGCGATGCGGCCTCCTCTGCCGAGGCGGCGCTGGCGGCGGCGGCCAATATCGGCGTCGCCCTGGCGCGGTTCAACCGGGTTCTGGCCTCCGAAGGCGAGGATCCGGTGCGCATCGGCATGGGGCTGCACCTGGGCACCGTGGTGCTGGGCGAGATCGGCGCCGCCGGGCTGGCACCGCGCACCCTGATCGGCGCCACCGTCAATGCCGCCAGCCGGCTGGAGGCCAAGACCAAGGACCTCGGCGTCGAGATCCTGGTCTCGCGCGAGGTCTTCGACGCGGCCGGAGTGGCGGAGGTGCCGCTGGCCTTTGAGACCTTCACCCTGCGCGGCGTCGACGGCCCGGTGACCGCCCTGCCCCTGCCGCGCGCCTCCAGTCTCGACAGCCTGATTGCCGGCCAGCCCGCCGCCTCGTGACACAGCTGGCGCGCGCCCGCGGACCATCCGGCCTGCGCAGCTTTGCAAAAGGCTGAAATCTGTTCCGTTCCCGGCGCCAATTGCGGACCAGCGATCCAATCTCGGCGGAAAAAGCCCATGATTTCCTTTTTCTCTGGCACCGCTAGACTTCGGACATGCGGAAAGGGTATTGCCCGCCCCGAGCGCTGCAGCGTGCAGCGGTGATGCCAGACGAAAGAGACGCCCCATGACCATGTTGAGCAATTTGGCTCCGATCCCGGAGCTCTATGTATCTTATGACTCCGCGCAGAAACTGAAGGTCGAAGCCGCTGAACTGACCAGCCATGACCTTTCCCCGCGCCAGATTTGCGATCTAGAACTTTTGATGAACGGCGGGTTCAACCCGCTCAAGGGCTTCCTCTCCGAAGAGGACTACAACGGCGTTGTCGAGAACATGCGCCTGGCGGATGGCCAGCTGTGGCCGATGCCGATCACCCTGGACGTCTCCGAGGACTTCGCCTCCTCCATCGAAATCGGCCAGGACATCGCCCTGCGCGACCAGGAAGGCGTGATCCTCGCCACCATGACCGTCACCGACCGTTGGGAGCCGAACAAGGCCCGCGAGGCGGAAAAGGTCTTTGGCGCCGATGACGAGGCGCATCCGGCGGTGAACTACCTGCACAACCAGGCGGGCAAGATCTACCTCGGCGGCCCCGTGACCGGCATCCAGCAGCCCGTCCACTACGACTTCCGCGCCCGCCGCGACACCCCGAACGAGCTGCGCGCCTATTTCCGCAAGCTGGGCTGGCGCAAGGTCGTGGCCTTCCAGACCCGCAACCCGCTGCACCGCGCCCACCAGGAGCTGACCTTCCGCGCCGCGCGTGAAGCCCAGGCCAACCTGCTGATCCACCCCGTCGTCGGCATGACCAAACCGGGCGATGTGGACCACTTCACCCGCGTGCGTTGCTACGAGGCGGTGCTGGACAAATACCCGGCAGCCACCACCTCCATGAGCCTCCTGAACCTGGCGATGCGCATGGCCGGCCCGCGGGAGGCCGTCTGGCACGGGCTGATCCGCAAGAACCACGGCTGCACCCATTTCATCGTTGGCCGCGACCACGCCGGCCCCGGCAAGAACTCCGCCGGCGAAGATTTCTACGGCCCCTATGACGCGCAGGACCTGTTCCGCGCCCATCAGGAGGAAATCGGCATCGAAATGGTCGACTTCAAGCACATGGTCTATGTGCAGGAGCGCGCCCAGTACGAGCCCAACGACGAGATCGCCGACAAGGATGACGTGACCATCCTCAACATCTCCGGCACCGAGCTGCGTCGCCGCCTGGCCGAAGGTCTGGAAATCCCCGAGTGGTTCTCCTTCCCCGAGGTGGTGGCCGAGCTGCGCAAGACCAAGCCGCCGCGTTCGCAGCAGGGTTTCACCGTGTTCTTCACCGGCTTCTCCGGCTCCGGCAAATCCACCATCGCCAACGCGCTGATGGTCAAGCTGATGGAGATGGGCGGCCGTCCGGTGACGCTCTTGGATGGCGACATCGTGCGCAAGAACCTCAGCTCCGAGCTGGGCTTCTCGAAAGAGCACCGCGATCTCAACATCAAGCGCATCGGCTATGTCGCCTCCGAGATCACCAAGAACGGCGGTATCGCCATCTGTGCCCCGATCGCGCCCTATGCGGCCACCCGCCGCCACGTGCGCGAGGAAATCGAACAGTACGGCGCCTTTGTCGAGGTGCATGTCGCCACCTCGATCGAGGAATGCGAACGCCGCGACCGCAAGGGTCTCTACAAGCTGGCGCGTGAGGGCAAGATCAAGGAATTCACGGGCATTTCCGACCCTTACGACGTGCCGCAGAACCCGGAGCTGAGCGTCGAAACCGAGAATGTCGAGGTCGACAACTGCGCCCATCAGGTGCTGCTCAAGCTGGAAAGCATGGGCCTCATCAACGGCAACTGATCCTGCCGCGCCCTGACCAATCGCAAACGGCCCGCCCTTCCCGGCGGGCCGTTTTTCTATTCTGCCTCGCCAGTTCCCGGGGCCAGCCTCCCGGGGGCGTGAATTCCGACTGGACAGGCCACGCGGTTCCTGCAATCCTTTCCGCGATGGTGCCCGGATCGACAGGTCCGGCTGAAAAGGGAATACGGTGCAGGCGCCTTGCCTAAATCCGTGACTGCCCCCGCAACTGTAAGCGGCGAGCCTCTCCAAAGACGCCACTGGACCTCGGGTCCGGGAAGGTACGGAGACGGGCTGCGACCCGCGAGTCAGGAGACCTGCCATCTCGGGTGCGACGCGGTCGCGCCTCAGTCACTTTTTACCCGGGCGGGGTGCCCTGGGACGGAGAGACCGACATGGCCCGCACTGGACCTGACACATCGCCGTTGCCCGTTTGGCCCGCCCCTTTGCGCGGAGGGCGTGATGATTCTTGAACTGACCATCCGACAACTTGACGTGGGCCCCCTGCCCGCCCAAGAGGCAGACCGCATGGCCCAGCTGGGCTACATGCAATGGCTGGGCGCGCTCAATGGCCGGGCGAGCTACCACCGCGAAGCGCAACATGCGCTGGACCTAGCCGTCCCCTTTGCCGAGGTGTCGCCGGCGGTTGCCGCCTTCTGTGACCTGCTGCGGGCCTCGCTGCATATGCCGCCGCAGCCGCTGACGTTGACGCTGCCGCCGCGCACCCGGCGTGGGGGCGCCGCCGCCCGGCGCAGCCGCCGCATGCCGCAGTGATCTCCTGACCCACCGGCCCGCGCGCCCGCCGCCCCCCGGACCAAGTCCCCGCCTGCACGGGCAAGCCAGAGGCGCCGCTGTTGCACAGAGATGAAGAATCACGTCAGGCACCGGCGCCTGATGTGTCTTGCCGCAGCGCGCTACGGCTTGCGGCCCGGCGCCAACTGGCTGTCCCGCCCCGGCATCTCCCGTCTCAGCACCTGCACGCGCGCGCCGCCGGCACTCTGGTCTGCGGCGCGGTCCGGTCGACTGTTTGCCGCCATTGCCGGACTGTCACAAAACCGTTACAGACGCGACGCGCAGATACAGAGGAGAGGACAGGTGTCCAAGACCGATCTAGAGCCGCGTCACCTTGAAACGCTGGACCGCGACCTCGATCGCCTGTCCTCGCTGGAACAGGCCACCGCATTTGTGGGCCGATCCAACGTCGGGTTGGGGATCGCCTTCGTGTTCATCCTGATCGTCGCCGCGGCGACCGGTCTGATCGTGGGGGATGCGGACAATACCGTCATCGTCGTCATCGCCGCCGCTTTCGGGGCCTATATGGCGCTGAACATCGGCGCCAATGACGTGGCCAACAACATGGGCCCCGCGGTGGGCGCCAATGCGATGTCGATGGGCTTTGCCATTGTCGTCGCCGCGATCTTCGAAAGCGCCGGGGCGCTGATCGCGGGGGGCGACGTGGTCTCGACCATCGCCAAGGGCATCATCGCACCCAGCAGCATGGCCAGCTCCACCATCTTTATCGCCGCGATGATGGCGGCGCTGCTGGCCTCGGCGCTCTGGGTCAACCTCGCCACCTGGATCGGGGCCCCGGTCTCCACCACCCATGCGGTGGTCGGGGGCGTCATGGGCGCGGGCATTGCCGCTGCCGGGTTTGCCGCCGTGAACTGGCCCAAGATGGGGGCGATCGCCGCCAGCTGGGTGATCTCGCCGATGCTGGGCGGTCTGATCGCCGCCGCCTTCCTGTGGTTCATCAAGTCCCGCATCATCTACCGCGACGACAAGATCGCCGCCGCCCGCACCTGGGTGCCGGTGCTGGTGGGCATCATGGGCGGCGCCTTTGCCGCCTATCTCTCGGTCAAGGGGCTGAAACGGATCGTCAAGATCGAGCTGACCGACGCGCTGCTGATCGGGGTCGGTGTGGCACTGGCGATCTGGCTGGTGATGATCCCGGTGATCCGCCGCCAGTCGCGGGGGCTGGAGAACCGCAACAAGTCGCTGAAGGTGCTGTTTGCGATCCCGCTGATCGTCTCCGCGGCGCTGCTCAGCTTTGCCCATGGCGCCAATGACGTCGCCAATGCGGTGGGGCCGCTGGCGGCGATCGTGCAGGCCTCGACCTCCGGCGATTTCACCCAGGCCGTCTCGATCCCCTTCTGGGTGATGATCATCGGCGCCTTCGGGATCTCCTTCGGCCTGTTCCTGTTCGGCCCCAAGCTGATCCGCATGGTCGGCAGCCAGATCACCAAGCTGAACCCGATGCGCGCATATTGCGTGGCGCTGTCGGCGGCGATCACGGTGATCGTGGCCAGCTGGCTCGGCCTGCCGGTCAGCTCCACCCATATCGCCATCGGCGGTGTGTTCGGGGTCGGTTTCTTCCGCGAATGGGACACCGAGCGCCGAATGCGCAAGGCCAAGACCGCGGCCCCGGACGCCCCCCGCATCGGCGCTGCCGAGCGCCGGCGCCGCAAGCTGGTGCGCCGGTCGCATTTCATGACCATCGTCGCGGCCTGGGTCATCACCGTTCCGGCCGCCGCCACCCTGTCCGGCGGGCTGTTCCTGCTGATCTCCCGCCTGCTGGGCTGACCCGCCCCCCGGACGGATCTGAAACACGCGGCCCGCCCCTGCCGGCGGGCCGTTTTGCATGTCTGGCCGCGGGTGACCGGCGGCGGCGGCGCTGGTATCGCCAGGGCAGGCCCGCAGCCGCCCCCAGAGCCGCCGCCTCACGACATCACCGGGTGCCCTTCGAACTGCTCGGCGGAATCACAAATCGGCAACCAGGCGGGCTTCTCGGCGACGAACTCGTGAAAGCGATTGCGCAGGTCGAGGTCGCCATCCAGCGCATGGGCCGAAATCGGGAAGCTCTCCTCCTGCGACAGGATCTCCCCCAGCGAGGTGCCGCACCGCCGGCAGAAGCACCGCCCGTAGGTATAAGGGGCCTCTGGCTGATAGAGCGCCACATCCTCGCGCCCCTGCACCCAGCTGAGATTGTCCCGCCGGATGAACACCATCACCGCCGCGCCCAGCTTGCGGCAGCGGCTGCAATGACAGGTGCCCATCATGGATGGGGGCGCGCTCAAGGTGAACCTCACGGCCCCGCAGCAACAACTTCCGTCAATCATGTTTCCCTCCCGCAGCCCGGACGCTGTCCTATTCAAGATGCAGGAACATAGCATGAACACAAATCGTATTTCAAGGCATTCACGGGGCGTTTGGACGGAGGTGTTTCGCTCCGGTCTGCGACCGGAGCGACCAGCGCGGCGCGCGCCCTTCGGGCGCGCGCCGCGCCGGGCCCAACCAGAGGCCGGGTCCCGCCAGGGGCATGGCATATGGGCGGGAGCGCCCCCGCCACTGAGGGCTCGTATGCCGCAGGTGGTCGTTGCCGGGCGTGCGCGTCGGCGGCTCAGCCTGTCAGGGCCTCGGGCAGGACCACGCTCCCACGCATCAGCACAAAGCCGGTGCCCCCGACGCGCACGCCCTTGATCGCATCAACCGGACCAACCCGAGAGACCACTGCCTGCCCGGGACGTCCCATCAGATGTCCCTGTTCGGCGACAAACCGCGCGGGCTCCATCAGCCCGTGGTGCCACAGGTAGGCCGCCATGGCGCCCGTGGCCGAACCGGTGAACGGATCTTCCGGCGGGCTCGGCGGCAGCATCAACAGACGCGAAAACGTGTCCCCGCCAGCGGTCGCGCCTTCCAGCGTGACCAGGAAGGGCTCCATCACATCGCTGCCATCCGCACCGAGGGCCGCTCCCAGCGCCTGCATCGCCGTCGCATCGAGCCGGGCGGCCTTGAGCGCGGCGTGATCCTTCAGCACCGTGATGCAGAACGGCAGCCCGGTCGAAACCAGCTGCGGCTGGCCGACGATCTCCGCCACCGGCCGCGAAATCGCCGCCGCCACCAGCGCCGGATCCGGGCGCGGCCCGAACGTCGGCGCCACCTGCTGCATCACGATCTGATCGCCCTCCAGCACCACCGGCACGATGCCCGCGCCGGTCTCCAGCGTCAGCCGGTCGCCCGTGATCAGGCCACGGTCGCGCATCGCCGCCACCGTCGCAATCGTGGGATGCCCGGCAAAGGGGATCTCCCGGCTGGCAAGGAAATAGCGCACCCGGATGTCCGCCACCTCCGACGGGCCGGTAAAGGTGCATTCCACCAGCGATGTCTCGCGCACATAGGCGCAGGCCACCGCCGCGGGCAGATGCGCGCCGCCATGCACCACCGCGCAGCCATTGCCGCCAAACGGACGGTCGGTGAAGGCGTCGACCCAATCGAACTGAAACTCCGGCATCTCCTGCTCCCCTCTGAGGCCCCTGCCCCCGGTGCGCGGCTGCGCCCGGGGGCAATCCGGCGCAGGCAAGCAGCTTGGGGGGCAAAGCTCAAGCCCGCCGCCCTGTGCCGATACAAATCTCCCAGCCCGCATGCACCGACCCGACCCGTACCGCGCGCCCCGCAGCCGGACCCGGAATGCAAAAGACCCCGCACCTCTGGCAGAGGTCCGGGGTCCGGTCATCTCTTTTGCGGTGGCCGGTCACTGCGGCCACGCACGCCTGTCGGGGTCAGTGCACCGCGACGGGCGCATAGTCGTGCTGACGCGCCAGCACAAAGGCCATCTTGCGGTCCGCGACCAACGCCAGTTGCTCGCCGGCCTCGTCATGGACCGCGTAGAGCTGCTTGCGCCCGGGCACCGAGGCCTGCACATCCTTGGGCAGATCGGCGACGGCGACGGTCTTGACATAGACGGTGCGACCGCCGGTTTGCGCCATGTCCACTGGTGTCTGCATGATTTACCCCTTCTTGATGTTGATGGTTTGCACAACGGTTTCGGGCCGCGACCGGGTCAGGTCCACATGCAGCAGACCATTTTCC
This sequence comes from Epibacterium sp. MM17-32, assembly GCF_022348205.1. Taxonomy (NCBI): domain Bacteria; kingdom Pseudomonadati; phylum Pseudomonadota; class Alphaproteobacteria; order Rhodobacterales; family Roseobacteraceae; genus Epibacterium; species Epibacterium sp. MM17-32. The sequence goes on from NZ_JAKRFC010000003.1 coordinate 359,596, forward strand.
ATCACCGCCTCGCCGACCTCGACGCCATCGGCCAGCACGAACATGCGCTGGAACTGGCGGGCGGCAATGCCGCGATGCAGGAAGATACGCCCGTCGGTATCGTCACGCTGCCGTCCCCGAATCACGAGTTGGCGATCCTCGACCGTGATCGCCAGATCCTCCTCGGCAAATCCCGCCACCGCGAGCGTGATACGGTAGGAATCATCGGAGGTCTGTTCGATGTTATAGGGGGGGTAGCCTTCGTTGCCGGATTTGGCAGAGCGCTCCAGCAGGCGTTCCAGCTGCTCGAACCCCAGCATATGCGGGTATGAGCCCAAGGTAAGTTTCGACACTGTATTCTCGTCCTTAATTCTAAAGCGACGGTTTCTTTCGGTCCCAATCTGGCAACCGCTGTGATATAGAATATGGGATGTATCTGCCGTTTCACAAGTCCCGGGTTTCGCTTTCGGCGCACAGAGACCTCTGGCCTTGTGCCCGGACTGAGCCTAAACTGCCTATCGTTTCCCTGTTCTTAACACGCCTGTCCTTTGTGCCCCGCGCCTGTCCCTCGATCCACCTGAGCAAGAGACCCACATGAACGAGCAGACCGATCTGTCCATGGCCACCGAAGATGTCCTGCGGGTGGAGCTTGAAGTGTTCCGCCGCGAGCATCGGGATCTGGACGAGGCGATCCAGGCGCTGGAGGAAAAAGGCACCGCAGATCCGCTGACGATCCGGCGGCTGAAAAAACAGAAGCTTGTGCTGAAGGACAAGATCTCCCTGATCGAAGACCGCCTGCTGCCCGACATCATCGCCTGATCCCCGGCGCAGTTGTCCGGGGCTGTGGTCTAGGACTGTGGTCGGGGGCGTCGCCGTTGACATGTTGCGATATGCAGGCGCGCTCCCGCCTCCGTCTGCGCGGGGAGGCAGCCCTGTGTCTGACTATTCCACACCGGCCCCAAACACCACAATCACCGCGCCCAACGCCGCCAGCGCGGCAAAGGCCAGCGCGCGCCGGCCCGCCCCCGCGTGCCACGCCCGGCGGGCGGCGATCAGCGATTGCAGCGCGTAGTAAAAGGCAAAGGCCCGCGAGGCATAGCCGATGATCTCGAACACGCTCAGCCCCCAGGTCATCAGCAGCCCCGCCGCCGCCAGCATCGCATAGACCCCATGTGCCGGGACCCGCCCGCCGGTGACCTCGGCCACCAGCCCGCCTGCGCCGCCGGTATCGGCCACCGCGGCCGAGAACTGCGCACTCAGCGCCGCCGCGATCAGCAGCATCGGCAGCACCGGCGCCACCTGCGCGGTAAAGGCGATGATCGCGGTCTCGCTCAGCGCCGCCTGCCCCGGCTGGTAGAGAAAGGTCAGGAACAGGATGTAGACCATGTAGATCGCCGCCGAGAGCCCCTGCGCATAGCGCATCGACCGGATACGCGTGCCGGCGTCATATTCCGCCCCCATGTATCGGGTGATCTCGAACCCCTGCACCGTCACCAGCAGACCAAACACCAGCGTCACCGCCTGCCAGCCAACCGTTTCCGGCAGGTGCAGCACCAGCGCGCCAGCCCCGGCCTGATCCGCGAACCGCCAGCCGAGCGCGACCAGAAGCCCCGCAATGATTGCCAGTTTGACCCCGACCGAGACCTCCTCCAGCCGCTCCAGCGCGCCAAAGCCCCGGGTCCAGCCCACCAGCAGAATCAGCAGGAACACGCCCGAGGTGACCAACCGCCCCTGCTCCGCGCCCTGCTGTGCCGTCTGATCCGTCAGGCTGACCGCAAAGGAGCCCAGCAGGTTCAGGTAATAGGCCACCGACACGAAATAGGCGAAGGCCAGCGCCAGCGCGCCGAGCTGCTCCAGCCGGTGATCCAGCCGGTCCTGCGGCGTGCCGCTGTCGAGCCAGGCGATATTGTGGCGCATCACCGCGCCATAGCCGTAGGCCAGCGCGCAGAGCAGCGCCATCACCGCCGGGGCCCAAACCCCGAAATGGGTGTCGAGAATCGGTCCCAGCACCAGAAAGCCGCTGCCGATGATCGAGGCCAGCGGCGTCACCGTGGCGCGCCAGATTCGCGCCCCCGCCACCCGCGGCAGCATCAGGACCAGGCCGACCAGCACGCAGACCAGCACGATGGAGGCATTGAGGATCATGGCGTCTTTCCGATGTCGATGTCTTGTCGCGGCGCGGGCCGCAGCCCAGCGCCGCGCGCGCCAACATGGCCCGAAACCGGCGCCAAAGACCAGAGGGCAGCGTCGGTTGTGCCATTCCCGCGTTGGGCGCGTGCCCTGGCCCGATGCCGTGCCCCGGCTTCCGTCCTGCAACCTGTGCCCATCGCCTGCTCGCCAGATCCCCGTCCCGGCGGGCGCCGAGGGGCGCCTGCGGCAAATCTGCTGCCGCAGCGCATTGCCATTTCAGGCAATTTCGCTAAGGTGCCGGCTCCTTCCACCGCAGAGGCAAGACATGGCCGATATCAAAGTAGGGATCATCATGGGGAGCCAGTCCGACTGGCCCACGATGAAGGAAGCCGCAAACATCCTGGATGAACTGGGCGTGGCCTATGAGACGCGCATCGTCTCCGCCCATCGCACCCCGGACCGGCTCTGGGACTATGGCAAGACCGCCGCCGACCGGGGCCTGCATGTGATTATCGCCGGGGCCGGCGGGGCGGCGCATCTGCCCGGCATGATGGCATCCAAGACCCGCGTGCCGGTGGTCGGCGTGCCGGTGCAGACCCGCGCGCTGTCCGGTGTCGACAGCCTCTATTCCATCGTCCAGATGCCCAAGGGATTTCCGGTTGCCACCATGGCGATCGGCGCCGCCGGTGCCGCCAATGCCGGGCTGATGGCCGCCGGCATCCTGGCCACCGGCGATACCGCCCTTGCCGCCCGGCTTGATGCCTGGCGCGATGCCCTTGCCGCCTCCATCCCCGAGGAGCCCCGTGATGACTGATCTCGACCTGATCCTGGAACCCGGTGCCGTGATCGGCATCCTTGGCGGCGGCCAGCTGGGCCGCATGCTCTCGGTCGCCGCCTCGCGGCTGGGGTTCACCACCCATATCTTCGAGCCCTCCGCCAACCCGCCCGCGGGTCATGTGGCCGACCGGGTCACCACCGCCGGTTACGAGGACGAGGCCGCCCTGCGCGCCTTTGCCGAGACGGTGGATGTCATCACCTACGAGTTCGAGAACATCCCCACATCGGCGCTCGACATCCTTGAGGAGCTGAAGCCGATCCGCCCGGGCCGCGAGGCGCTGCGGGTGTCGCAGGACCGGCTGACCGAGAAGACCTTCCTGACGGATCTCGGCCTGGCCACCGCCCCCTTTGCGGAGGTCAACGATGCCGCCGACCTCGACGCGGCGCTGGAACAGGTCGGCACGCCGTCGATCCTCAAGACCCGTCGTTTTGGCTATGACGGCAAGGGCCAGGCCCGGATCATGGCCCCCGAAGAGGCCGCCGAGGCGCTTGCCGCCATGCAGGGCGCACCGGCGGTGCTGGAGGGGTTTGTGCCCTTCAGCCACGAGGTCTCGGTGATCGCGGCGCGCAGCCTCAACGGCAAGGTCGCCTGCTATGACCCCGGCGAGAACGTGCATCTGGAAGGCATCCTCAGCACCACCACGGTGCCCGCCAACCTCAACACCAGCCAGAGCATGGACGCAGTGCTGATGGCGGGCCGGATCCTGAACGCGCTGGATTATGTCGGCGTGCTGGGGGTGGAGATCTTTGTCACCGCCCACGGGCTGGTGGTGAACGAGATCGCGCCGCGGGTGCACAACTCCGGCCACTGGACGCAGGAAGGCTGCACCATCGACCAGTTCGAGCAGCACATCCGCGCCATCACCGGCTGGACCATCGGCAACGGCGCCCGTTATGCGGATGTGGTGATGGAGAACCTGATCGGCGCGGATGTGGAGCGTATCGCCGACCTCGCCCGTGACCCCGATTGCGCGATCCACCTCTATGGCAAGGCCGAGGCCAAGCCGGGGCGCAAGATGGGCCACGTCAACCGCGTGATCCACACCGAAGGCCGCGACGGCTACTGACCTCTGCGCATGTGATGTCATGCGGCCCCGAACGGGCCGGATGACCGCGCCGCAAGGAGGGCCCACCGGGCCTGACGCGCGGCGCTCCCCTGCCCGCCGCAGGCGAACGCGGCAAGGGCCGGACTGGGGGCTCTGCCCCCAAACCCCCGAGATATTTCTGAAAAGATGAAAGGAAATCCCCGGCTGTCTCAGCCGAGGAAACGGGCCGCGATGTCGCCGCTCATATGGCTGACACGCCCGCCGGACAGGGTGGCCGCCACCTGATCGGCCGCATCCAGGATCACCAGGTCCGCGCGCTTGCCCTCCGAGAGCACGCCGCGGTCCGACAGGCCCAGCACCCGGGCCGGCCCCGACGAGAGCAGCGCCCAGGCGGCCTCCAGCGACAACACGCCGGTTTTTGCCAGCATCAGCGCCGCCCGGCGGGGGCTGGGGTAATGGTAGTCCGAGGCCAGCGCATCGCACAGCCCCATCGCGATCAGCTCCACCGCCGAGGCATTGCCCTTGTGGCTGCCGCCGCGCACCACATTGGGGGCACCGAGGATCACGTGATCCTCCGCCGACCGGGCGGCCTCTGCGGCCTCTGCGGTTTCCGGAAATTCGGAGATCCGCGCCCGCCGCTGCCGCCAGGCGCTGCGGTCCTGCGCGCTGTGATCGTCGTGGCTGCCGATCCGCACCCCCTGGGCCTGCAACGTCACGCAGAGCGCATCCAGCGCCGGGGCGACCTCTGCCCGGCGCCGGTGCAGCTCCAGCAGCATCTCGAAGTGTTTCTCCGGGTTGCGCCCGGCCTTCAGCGCCTGCCCGGTCAGCCGGGGCGGCTTCTTGCCCGCGGCAAGACGGTCATGCGGCAGGTGGTCGTTGAACACCACGTAGGACACGCCCCAGTCGGCGATGCGGGCGGGCAGCGTGGCATAGGCCTCCAGCAGATGGATCTCGAACCGCAGCTGCGGGATCAGGTCGGTGACCAGCTGGTCGCGCACCTCGGCAATCCCGGCAAAGACCTGATCGGCGAACTCCGGCCCGCGCAAGCCGCCCTCCCAGGAATAGAACTGCGCCAGCACGCCGGTGGTGATGCCATTGGCAGCCAGTTCGGCCTCGGTGGCGCGAATGCCCTCGGCCATCTGCTTCATCGCGCCGCGCCGGGGCGCCACGTGGCGCTCGAAGCCATCGCCGTGCAGGTCGATGATCCCGGGGAGGATGCGATAGCCCGACAGGTCCACCTCGCGCGCGCCGTCGGCCGCATCGTTCCGCAACCGCCCCCCGGCGAGGCTCAGAACGCCCCCCCGGTCAAGCCCGTCCGGCCGCAACACATCCGCGCCGACCAGCCGCAGCGCCACCGTTCCATTCCCGCTCATGCGTCAGTCCACCCCGTTCAGGCCGCCATCCCAGTTGCGTCCCAATACCCCATCGAGCCAGCCAAGCGAAGGCTCAAACCGCTCCCGCTCCAGGAACTGCACCACCTGGGCGATCACCCGCGGATTGTTCATCAGATAGGTGTGGGTCACCGGCAGGATCAGCTGGCTCTTCATGCCCTCGACCCGGGTGCTGGCGACCGAGACCTTGCCGTCATCCGGGCCCGGGATCAGCGCCGAGAACACCGGGTTCAGCGACTGGCTGCCCGCGATCACCCCGACCGGATAGGTGACCGGCGGCAGGCGCCTCGGCAGGCTGGCGGGGCCGGTGCCCAGCTCCTGCCCGGCGGGCCCGTGCAACAAGTCGAACACCGCCCAGTCGCCCATCTCGTCGACCAGTTCGCTGCCCTGGTTCGGCGGCGCCAGCATCACCACCCGCCCCAGCGTCACCGGCTGCGTATGCGACAACCAATAGCGCACCAGGATCCCGCCCATGGAGTGGGTCACCAGATGTACCGGCGTGCGCGTGCAGGCGTCAAAGGCGCGCGGCAGCACCGCATCGGCAAGCCGCTCCACCGCATGTTCCGTCGACGGATAGCCGGGGCGCACCACCTCGTAGCCGCGGGCGGTCAGCGCCTCTTCCATCAGTAGAAAGGAGGTCTCGGTGCGCGCCAGCCCATGCAGCAGGATCACGCAGCCCTTCTGCGCCGTCTCGGCACGCAGCGGCAGAGCGGTCATCAGCAGCACAAGGACAGGGACAAGGACACAGCGGATCATTGTGCTGACATAGGCGGTCCGGCGCGCGCAGGAAAGGGGTTTGACGCTACGCCACCCGGGCCCGGCGGGCGGGCGGACACAGGATCACCACCGCGATCCCGCCCAGCACCGCCAGCGTGCCGATCATCAGCCGCAGGCTCAGCGCCTCGCCCAGGATCAGCGCCCCCGCAAGGATCGCGATCACCGGCACCGAGAGCTGCACCGTCGCCGCCACCGGAGCCGGGATCTGCGGCAGCACCCGATACCACAGCGCATAGCCCAGACCCGAGGTCACCGCGCCGGAGATCACCGCCAGCAGGCAACCAAACGGCGTTACCACGCTGCCGCCGCCCCAGATCCAGACCGCGGGCAGGATCATCAGGCTCGCGAGCGCGAAATTCACCGCCGTCGCCGGCAGCGGTGCCCGTGCTCCGCGCCCGATCAGGCTGTAGATGCCCCAGCCCAGCCCGCCGGCTGCCATGGTCAGCACCGCCCAGAGCGGCGCCTGCACCGTGCCGCCGGGCCAGACCACATAGGCCAGCCCCAAGAGCGCCAGAGCCGCACCGCACAGTTGCAGCGCCGACACCGGCTGGCGGTGCAGCAGGCTCCAGGCGAACATCGACACCTGCACCACCCCGAACAGCACCAGCGCCCCCAGACCGGCATCCAACGCCACGTAAGCCACGGAAAACCCGACCATATAAAGCGTCAGCGCCGCGCCCCCCGCCAGCGACCGCCGCCAGCCCTCGGCCGGGCGTTGCCCCTGCCACAGGCACAACAGCCACAGCATACCCGCCCCGGAGGCCAGCCGCAGCAGGCCAAATCCGGTGGCATCCATATGCCCCGGCCCGATCGCCCAGCGCCCGAGGATGGAATTCGCCGCAAAGGCGACCATGACAATACAGGTAAGGGCAATCAGCCGCATATGGGGTCTCCGCAGGCAAGAGGGGGCGTGTCGGGGCACCCAGCCCGCTGCCGCGCGCGCTGTCAAGCGGCTGTCGCATCGTGGCGGAACACAATCCTGTCGATTGCCCCTGGCCGCCGCCTGTCAGCCCTTGAAGACCTGTTCCCGGTGCCATTTCAGATAGTGCGGATGCGGCTGCCAGACCTGCTGCGCCGGCACCCGCAGTCGGCCTTCGGGCGCGGACATCCGGGGTCATGCGGGGTCAATGGCGCTGACGTTTGCCGGTTTATCCTGCCAGGTCAAGCACATCGCGGTATTTGCGCGACGGGTCCGCGCACCCGGTGGGAGAGCACGGCGGATGCCGGGCCGGAGGCACGCTCCGGCCCGGCACCGCCTCCGGCTTACATCAGGGGCGGGGGATACCACTGCGGTGGGTCCACGCGCTCATAGCCGCTGGGCAGGCCGATGTCGTTGCGAATGTGGTCGCTCAGACCGCTTTGCAAGGTCCCGGCGCGCGGCGCGCGACGGATCAGCACCAGCCGCAGCGCCAGCCCGAGGCGACGCAGCAGGCTCAGCGAGCGGAAATGCTCCTCCACCACCAGACGGCTGAGGGTCGGGCTGGTGGGCAGGGGCGATGACAGGTTTTCGGGTCCAATCGGGGTCATGATGTCTTTCCATTCCGGGGGAATGGTCCTGTTCTCAATGGGTTGAAATATTGACAGACCGACATCGCCCGGACTGGCGGGATCAGGCACACCTCCCCTGTTGGCCAGGAAGGGCGGGACGACGGGGCCGAGCAGGACAGCGCGCAGGATGGGGCGCGCAGACATGCGGTCCGGACGAGAGATCTGTCAGAGGGTGGAAATCGTGTTCAGCTCAGACGGAGCCGAAATCGAATGGCAAACGGCCTCAGCAGTGCTGAGAGTCTCCCTTGGCACCGGCACCGGCAAAAGATCCGGCTGGACGGCCGGTGATGAGGCGCAACTGCATCAGTACAATGGTCATATTGTGCCTCCTTCTGTCTTTGGTTGAACACGAGCGTGTCGTAACACAGGTTCAAAAATTTTCGACAGCAAAAAATTGTCTCAACACAATGAGCTGTGGCAATTCGGATACAAAATCCCCGCGCCCGCCGCTGGGCGACAGCCAGACACCCGGACCGCAGGGCGCGGTCCGGACGGGGTCGGGCTGGGTGGGGCTGGGCCGGGCAGGTCCTGGTCTGGCGACACCAAGTCCGCGCGGGGTGGAGACCGGATCGGCCCCGGCGGGTCAGTCGGTGGCCAGCTTGAATTTCTTGAACAGTTTGACCATGCCCTTGAGGTCGGTCTTGCCGGCGAGACTGTCCTTGGGTTCCAGTTTCATCAGCGCCTTATGTGCCGCCAGCAGCATCTTTTGGTCCGCCAGCACCAGCGCCTCGGCCATCCGGGTGGCCGCGGCGCGCAGGGTCTTGTCCTTCGGGTTGGTAAAGCCGCAGAGCTGCAGCTTCCGGGCATCGACATTCACCTGTTTGCCGAGGTCTGCGGGGGCGTCGGCGCTGGACAGTTTCTGGCGGTTGACCAGCGCCTTGACCAGGGTCTTGGCGTCGCATCTGAGGCCGTTGTCCTGGATCACAAGGCGGCAATAGGCGGCGACCTTCTTCTGGTCCTTGGCGGTGATCGCCAGCATCAGCTGCTCCAGATCATAGGCGTTGACCACGCCCAGACGTTTCGCCGCCGCCTTGGTGTCGCCCATGACCATCTGCATGCGCTGGAACAGCTTCAGCTTGTGATAGTCCTCAAACAGCTTACTCTTGAAGAATGTGGGCAGCTCCTTGCCGTTCATGAACTGCACGCAATGCAGGCGCAATTGCTGCACGATGGGCGTCCATTGGGTGGCATCCTGATTGCGGGGCGCCTGCATCGCCGCCTGCGCATCCTGCACGATCATCTTCGGCAGCCCCTTGATCTGGTGATCGCCGCCGGGACGGATGTAGAGGTTGTAGGCTTGGAGCCCCTTCCGTGGCGGGTTGAGCAGGAAATGAAACATGTTCTTGCGGTCCCCCTTCGGCAAGGCGTCGAGGAAGAACCGGGAAAACTCATCGTCCTTCAGCACCTCGTCAATGGTCTTCGGGTGCACAACGCCGTCGATCTTCTGGGGCATGGAATATCCTTTCTGTCAAATCTGTCCTGCGCGTCTTGCGCGGTCTGATCTGTAAACACCCCTGCCCCGCCACCTATTCGCCCCGCCGACGGAAAAAACGCACAGAAACCACAGAAAAAGGGCCGCCCGAGGGCGACCCTTTCGACCCCGAAGGGTCTTCATCCAGGACTGGATGGCGTGACTTACATCATGCCGCCCATGCCGCCCATGTCGGGCATGCCGCCGCCTGCGGGGGCTGCGCCTTCCTTGGCCGGCTTGTCCGCAACCATGGCTTCGGTGGTGATCAGCAGGCCTGCGATCGAGGCTGCGTCTTCCAGCGCGGTGCGGGTCACCTTGGCCGGGTCGATCACGCCGAAGGAGAACATGTCGCCATATTCTTCGGTCTGCGCGTTGAAGCCGAAGTTCTTGTCATCGGATTCACGGATCTTGCCAGCAACCACGGCGCCGTCGACGCCTGCGTTTTCAGCGATCTGGCGCAGCGGTGCTTCGAGCGCGCGGCGCACGATTGCGATACCTGCGTTCTGATCTGCGTTCACACCGGTCAGACCTTCGAGAGCCTTGCCGGCCTGAACCAGCGCAACACCGCCACCGACGATCACGCCTTCCTGCACAGCTGCGCGGGTTGCGTTCAGAGCATCGTCCACACGGTCCTTGCGCTCTTTCACTTCGGTTTCGGTCATGCCGCCGACGCGGATCACGGCAACACCGCCTGCCAGTTTGGCAACGCGCTCTTGCAGCTTTTCACGGTCGTAGTCGGAGGTGGTCTCTTCGATCTGGGCGCGGATCTGGGCAACGCGTGCTTCGATCTCTGCCTTCTCGCCTGCACCGTCGACGATGGTGGTCTCGTCCTTGGTGATCTGGACCTTCTTGGCGGTGCCGAGCATGTCCATGGTGACGGACTCGAGCTTCATGCCGAGGTCTTCGGAGATCACCTGGCCGCCGGTCAGGATCGCGATGTCCTGCAGCATGGCCTTGCGGCGGTCGCCGAAGCCCGGTGCCTTGACAGCTGCGATTTTCAGGCCGCCGCGCAGTTTGTTGACCACGAGGGTTGCCAGCGCTTCGCCTTCGACGTCCTCAGCAATGATGAGGAGCGGCTTCTGGGACTGGATCACCTGCTCAAGGAGCGGAACCATCGGCTGCAGGGAGGAGAGTTTCTTCTCGTGCAGCAGGATGAGGCAGTCTTCGAGTTCTGCGGTCATCTTGTCGGCGTTGGTCACGAAGTAGGGCGACAGGTAGCCGCGGTCGAACTGCATGCCTTCGACAACATCGGTCTCGGTTTCCAGACCTTTGTTTTCTTCAACGGTGATGACGCCGTCGTTGCCGACTTTCTGCATCGCGTCCGCGATCTGGCGGCCGATTTCAGCTTCGCCGTTGGCGGAGATGGTGCCAACCTGTGCAACTTCGTCAGAATCTTTGACTTCGCGCGCCATGGCTTTGATCGACTCGACAACTTTGTCGGTGGCCAGATCGATGCCGCGCTTCAGGTCCATCGGGTTCAGACCGGCGGCGACCTGCTTCAGGCCTTCGCGGACGATGGATTGGGCCAGAACGGTGGCGGTGGTGGTGCCGTCGCCGGCTTCGTCGTTGGTGCGGGAAGCAACTTCCTTCACCATCTGGGCGCCCATGTTCTCGAACTTGTCTTCCAGTTCGATTTCCTTCGCCACGGACACGCCGTCCTTGGTGATGCGCGGGGAACCGAAGGATTTCTCCAGAACCACGTTGCGGCCTTTGGGGCCCAGGGTCACTTTAACCGCGTCGGCGAGGATGTTGACGCCGTTGAGCATACGGTTGCGGGCATCGGTGTCGAATTTGACGTCCTTAGCAGCCATTTTTCAGTCTCCTTGAGAATACTGTCGTTATGCGATGTGGGATGTGCCGGAGCGTCAGGCTCAGACGATCACACCCATGATGTCGCTTTCTTTCATCATCAGCAGCTCTTCGCCGTCGACGGTGACTTCGGTGCCGGACCATTTGCCGAACAGGATGCGGTCACCCTCATTCACGGCCATCGCGATCAGCTCGCCGCTGTCCTTGCGCGCGCCTTCGCCACACGCGACAACAACGCCCTCGGACGGTTTTTCCTTGGCGCTGTCGGGAATGATCAGACCACCTGCGGTTTTTTCTTCGCTTTCGGTACGGCGAACCAGCACACGGTCATGAAGCGGTTTCAATGCCATCTTTGCAGCTCCTCAAAAGGCTCAAAGTGTTTCCTTTCCCCACGCCCGTCATGGGCCGCGGAGACGTTAGCACTCACCTCAGTCGAGTGCTAACTGCGGGATAGTTAGGCAGAGGCTTTTTCCGAGTCAACTGCGACGGCAGAGAAATTTTGAGGAAATTTTCGCGGCACCCGGCGGCGGGCGGAACCTGGCCGCCGAACGTCCGGCGGTGGGCCGCGGTCGGAGCGAGGGGCCAGCCCCTCGCGCTCCCCGAGATATTTATAAAAAGCTGAAGATCAAGGCGGGGCTGCACCGTCCGCGGCCCGCGCAGGGGCGGGCAGCTGCGGGGCGGGCCAGGCGTGGCGTTCGGTTGCACCGGTCTCGGTCAGGGTATAGATCCCCTGCCCCGCCCGTTCGAACCAGCCGTAGTGGTTGGAATACATCACCTGGGTGGCGCGGGAGACCCCGGTCGCCCGGGCGATTTCGGCGCCCCGCGCGGCGCCATGTTCCGCCAGGTAGGCCGCGCAGATCAGGGCATCCTGGCGATAGCCCGTGACGATGCCGCCCCGGGTGGTGCCGCCGGTGTTCGGGTCGCCCTTGATGCGGCTGAACTCCCGCAGGAGCCGGGCGGTCTTCGCCTTCGATTTGCGCGGCGCGTAGGGGCCGGGATCGCATTGCACCTCGGTGCGGCCATCCGCGCGCACGGTGATGAGGCCGAGCCCGAGGCGGCGGCAGAGGGCGAGGTTGTCCTTGAGCGCCCGGCGGGCGGTCTTGCCGGTGGGGCGCGGCACGGCGATATAGACCGTATCCGAGACCGACAGCCGGGCGATCGCCTGATGGAAGAGGCCCAGCGAGAAGCGCAGTTTCAGTTCCACCACCAGCGGCGGCTCTTGGCCGCGGATCGCCACCACATCGGCGGCGCCCACCTCGCCCTTGACCGTATAGCCCTGTGCTTCGAGCAGCGCTTTGACCGGGGCGTAGAGATCCTGTTCACGTTCCATCACCGCCATGCTTGCCCCGGCCGTGAGGCAATGGCAATGTGCGGCAACGGTAAAATTTCGAGCGGTGTGTCATGATCGGATTATTCTCTCGTCTCCGCCCACTGCGGGCGGCCCGGATGCGGTCTGTCCCGCGGCGCGGCGCATGGACTGGCGGCGGCGGCCTGCGACAGCCCGTGCGCGCACTGGTCCTGGCGGGGCTGACCTGTCTGGCCGGGGCGCCGCTCTGGGCTGCCTGCACCGGCACCGATCTGCGCGAGACCGCCGCACCGGCGCTGCGTGCCGAGGTGGCGGCGGAGCTGGCCGCAACCCCCTATGCCGAAGGGCTGAGCTGGATCGCCACGAGGGGCGAGCGCCGCCTGCACATCATCGGCACCATGCATCTGAACGACCCCCGCCACGACCGGCTGGTGCAGCATATGACCCCGGCGATCGAGGCCGCCGACGCGGTGCTGCTGGAGGTCAACCCCGCCGACAAATCGCGGCTGAACCGCACCCTGGGCACCACCCCGTCGATGGTTTTCATCACCGAAGGGCCCAGCCTCATTGACCGCATGCCCGCCGACGACTGGCAACAGATCGCGGATCAGGCGCAGGCCGCCGGCATCCCCGCCTTCATGGCGGCCAAGATGCGCCCCTGGTTCCTGTCGATGTCGCTGTCGGTGCCACGCTGCGCCCGCAGCATCCGCGACGTCACCGAGGGGCTCGACGCCAAGCTGATGCAGGTGGCCGAGGCTGCGGAGGTGCCGATGCTGTCGCTGGAGGATCCGCTGCGGCTGTTCCGCCTGCTCGACGCCGCCCCGCTGGAGGAGCAAGTGGCCGAGCTGCGCAGCTATATCGCCATGATGGGAGTGGGGCCGGATGACTTCTACACCATGGTGGAGAGCTATTTTGACGGCGCGGTGCAGGAATACACCCTGTTGCAGCTGGAACAGTTCCTGCGCGCCGACAGCCCCCTGCCCCGGGCCGAACGGGAGGCGCAGGTGGCGGAGCTGCTGGAGCTGCTTCTGTATCAGCGCAACCGGGACTGGATCCCGGTGATCGAGGCCACCGAGGGCCGCCGGCTGGTGGTGGCGGTGGGGGCGGCGCATCTGCCCGGTGACGACGGTGTGCTGGCGCTGCTGGAGGCCGCCGGCTACCGCATCGAGCAGGTGCCGCTGTGAGACGCGCCCTGGCCGGCGCGCTGCGCCGCGGTCTTTGCGCCCTGGCGGTCGCGGCGTTGCCCCTCTGGGCCGGGGCCGATCCGGCCAGCGCCGCCTGCGACGGCATCGACCTGCGCCCGCATCTGACGCCCGACGCCCGCGCGCGGCTGGAAGCGGAGCTTGCCAAGGTGCCCTTTGCGCTTGGCAACCACTGGATCGCCACCCGCGACGGCCAGCGCATCGACATCATCGGCACCCAGCACAGCGGCGATGCGCGCATGTTTGCGATCATGCGCCCGTTGCGCCCGCTGATCCGCGCCGCCGATGCGGTGTTCCTCGAAGTGACCGAAGCGCAGATGCTGGCCGCCGACAGCGACCAGAGCGCCTTTGCCCGCTATTTCCTGCTGCCCCCGGGCCAGCGCCTTGACCGGATGATGTCCGCTGCCGACTGGCAGCGCCTGACCGCCCGGCTGGCGAGCCATGGCATCACCGCCGAGGCCGCAGCCCGCATGCAGCCGTGGTATCTCTCCGATTTCCTCACCGGCACCGATTGCCGCAAGCGCGGCTTTGGCGCCCGGCGGGGACTCGACGACCGCATCGAACGCAGCGCCCGAACCGCCGGCACCCCGACGCTGGGCCTGGAAGAGCCGGAGGCGGGATTGGCCGCACTGGCCTCGATGCCGCTCAGCGATCAGGTGCAGATGCTGCGCTACGACCTGCGCAGCGAGACCCGGCATCAGGACCTCTATGTCACCCTCTCCGAAGCCTATTTCGACAACAGGCTGACCGAGGGCCGCATCGTTATGCTCTGGATGAGCTACCGTGATCTCGACGTGCCCCGGCGCGAGGTGCACCGACTGCTGGCCAGCTTTGACCGGGTGGTGCTGGAGCGGCGCAACCGCGCCTGGGTGCAGCGCCTGCGCGCCCGGCAGGAACCGCGCCTGATGGTGGCCGTTGGCGCCGCGCATCTGGCGGGAGACAGCGGGGTGTTGAACCTGTTGCAGCAGGCGGGCTACCAGCTGCGCCGGGCGCCGGACTGACGCCCACCAAGCCCGGCAGGACCGGCCGGCCCGCCCTCGCCGGTGGTCCTATCAAAGGCCAGAGAACCGGCGCGCATAGCGTCCCGCCCCCGGTCTGCACCCAGCGCCAAGCCATGCATTGCGCAGGACCCGGCCACGCGGCTGACGCGGGGTGACAAACCATGCCTCCCTGTTATAAGGCGCGGCAACAGACTTCGACAGACAGGATTGACCCCATGACCATTCAAGTTTTCGGCCACAAATCCCCCGACACCGATTCCACCGGCTCCGCGATCATCTGGGCCTGGTACCTGAACGAAGTGAAGGGCGAGGCCGCCACCCCCGTCCTCTTGGGCGCGCCGAACACCGAGGCCGCCTTCATGCTGAAGCGCTGGGGCTTTGAACAGCCCGAGATCATCGCCGATGTCGAGGCCGACGCGCCGGTGGTAATCGTGGACACCAACAACCCCGCCGAGCTGCCCGCCTCGATCAACAGCGCCGACATCCGCGCCATCATCGACCACCACAAGCTGGTCGGCGGCCTGGAAACCAAGGGTCCGATCGACATCACCGTGCGCCCGCTGGCCTGCACCGCCACCATCATGCACGACCTGATGGGCACCGACATCGACCGCATGCCCGACGACATCAAGGGCGCGGCGCTGACCTGCATCCTGTCCGACACGCTGGAGTTCCGCTCGCCCACCACCACCCCGCATGACCGCGCCGTGGCCGAGAAATTCGCCAAGGATCTGGACCTCGACCTGTCCGATTATGCCGCCGAGATGTTTGCCGCCAAATCCGACGTCTCCGCCTTTTCCGACGCCGAGCTGATCCGCATGGACTCCAAGGAATACGAGGTCGACGGCACCAAATTCCGCGTCTCCGTGCTGGAAACCACCGCGCCGGAGATCCCGCTGGGCCGCAAGGACAGCCTGATGGAGACCTTCCAGACCGTGCAGGCCGAGGATGGCGTCGATCAGGTGCTGCTGTTCGTGGTCGACATCCTGAAGGAAGAAGCCACCCTGCTGGTGCCCAATGATCTGGTCAAGACCGTGGCCGAGAAGAGCTTTGACGCCACCGTCGCGGGCGACACCGTGGTGCTGCCGGGCGTGATGTCGCGCAAGAAACAGATCATCCCCAACCTCAAGCTGTGATCCGGGCCCCACGCCGGGGCTGACACCTGCATTCGAAACGCCCCCTTTTGCGCAAAAGGGGGCGTTTTTTGCTCTTCCGGCTGCTCTGATGGACCCGGCTCCACGCCTTTTGCGCCGGTTAAGAGGATCTAAAGCCCTGCTATTCTACCCTGGGGGCAAGGATGGAGTATGCGTGATGAGTCGTATGTTGCTAGATAATGCCAAGCTGGTCGCCTTTGTGGCGGGGCTGGTGCTGATCCTGACGGTGGAACGCGAAACCCTGGTGCTGGTCTATCTGGCCGGCGGGTTCCTGTGGTTCATCGTCTGGCTGCTGGCCGGAGAACACACCGTGGTGGAGCGCGACAATCGCCGCGCCCATGCCCGGATGATCGACCTCGGTCCACTCAGCGGCAAATACTCGCAACCGGATTGAGCGCGGTGGCCGCGACCCCGCGATCCCTGCGGTTCCGCCCCGTCCCGGGGCTGGTGCAGGCGCGGGCGCGGGCCTTTTACTGCGCCCGGCGCAGATCCTGTTGCGCGTCGATCTCCGCCTTTGTGGCCAGCACCGTGGCCACGCGTTTCTCGTCCGGCGGATGGGTCCCCCAGAACGAATAACCGCCGCCACTGCCCCGGGACGGTTCCGCCCGGGCAAAGAACTTGGCCCCCTCGACCGGGTCATAGCCTGCGGCATCGGCGATCCGGGTGCCCAGGGTGTCGCTTTCCAGCTCATAGGCCTTGCTGTAGGCGATCGAGCCCGCAGCCGCGCCAACGCCCAGCCCCAGCTCCACCGCGCCGCCGTCATAATCCCCGGCAGCGGCCGTTGCGACCCCGGCAATAGCGCCCACCAGCAAGGCGCCCGCCAACACCTGTTGCTGCTGCTTTTCGATATGGCGCCCGATCAGGTGGCCGTATTCATGCGCCAGCACAAAGGCGACCTCGTCATCGCTGGCGGTGTCGCGGATCAAGGGCAGCGAGATGCGGATCAGCGGCTGTTTGCCCTGATAGGTGAAATAGGCGTTGCGCTCTTTCATGTCGCGGTCGATGGCAATGTCGACGTCACAGTTGAACCCGGGCCGATCCGCCGTCAGCTGCTGACAGGTACTGCGCCCGGTGCGCGCAATGCGCGGCGCCACCCGGGCAAACCGCGCCTCTGCCGCCGCCGCCGACAGGGCCGCCGGCCGGGGGGCATTGCGCGCCGCCGCGAACATCGCCCGCGCCTGATCGGCATGGGCGCCGCTGCTGTCGGGCAGTTGGTAGGTGGTGCCGCAGGCGCTGGCGAGCAAAAGCGCCCCGCCCACCGCAAGACTGCGCATCGCAACGCGGGAAAACCGCAGGATTGTCATCGCCGTATCGCTCCAAACCGGACTGCTGTGTCAGGGCCGCAGATTAGCAGCCTCCGCGCCCGTCACAAGAGGCCGCTAGCGCTGTCAACCCGGCACCGGCACCCCAGCACGATCAGCCCGGCGCTGTCAGCCCGGCACCGACAGGGCCTGGGCCAGGAACCCGCGCGTGTCCTGCGCTGCCACATCCGCAGAAGTGCGGAATTTCAGGTGCCGGCGCGCCTTGCCCTTGCCCTGCAGCCGCCCGGCGGGATCGTCGAATCGCGCGCCTTCGGAAAACTCCAGCGAGACATGCCCGGTATAGACAAAGATGCCGCCAACAAAGCGGTCGCTGTCCGGGTCCGGCGCAATCACAACGCCGCCGTATTTCGGCAGGTATCGCGCGTCCGGCGCAAGATCGGCAACGATCAGGCGGAGCGCGGCGTCGATCGCCTCAGCCTCCGCGACGGTCAGCGTGGTCATTTCTGCTCTCCCTGCTGCGGGCCTCGATGTGGCGGCAGCATGCGTCTGCGCCCCGGCAGCGTCAAGCCGCGCGGCCCCGCCCGCGCCGCAGACAGCGCGGCCCGTGCAAGGCAGCCATGCGCCGCTGCGGTGCGACTGGCGCTATACAAACCCGCATCCTTGCGTTATACGCGCGATCTTGACCCAACGGGCGCAGGACCGCGCCCTCTTTGTGATACGAACGGATCCCCCTCTTGATACCCACCTTGCAGCAGGCGCTGGAGCGCCGTGGTTACACCTCTCTCACGCCTGTGCAGGAGGCGGTTTCAGACCCGGCGCTGGCGGGGGCGGATCTTCTGGTGTCCGCGCAGACCGGTTCGGGCAAGACGGTGGGCTTTGGCCTGGCGATCGCCCCCACCATCCTCGACGATGACGGCCAGTTCCCGCGCGCCACAACCCCGCTGGCGCTGGTGATCGCCCCGACCCGCGAACTGGCGTTGCAGGTCAAGCGCGAGCTGAGCTGGCTCTATGCCGAGGCGGGCGCGGTGCTGGCCTCCTGCGTCGGGGGCATGGACATGCGCGACGAACGCCGCGCGCTGGAACGCGGCGCCCATATCGTGGTCGCCACGCCGGGCCGCTTGCGCGACCACATCACCCGCGGCTCCATCGACCTCAGCGGTGTTGCCGCCGTGGTGCTGGACGAGGCCGACGAGATGCTGGACCTGGGCTTTCGCGAGGATCTGGAGTTCATCCTCGAAGAAACCCCGGAAGAACGCCAGACGCTGCTGTTCTCCGCCACCGTGTCCAAGCCGATCGCCACCCTGGCACAGACCTATCAGACCGATGCGCAGCGGATCTCGACGATCGACAAATCCGAGCAGCACAGCGATATTTCCTATCTGAGCCATGTGGTTGCGCCGCATGACATCGAGAATGCCATCATCAACGTGCTGCGCTATCACGAGGCCCCCAATGCCATCGTCTTTGCCAATACCCGCGCCGCGGTGAACCGGCTGCTGACGCGGCTGTCGAACCGCGGATTTCAGGTGGTGGCCCTGTCCGGCGAGCTGTCGCAATCCGAACGCGCCGGCGCCCTGCAAGCGATGCGCGACGGGCGCGCCCGGATCTGCGTCGCCACCGATGTGGCCGCCCGGGGCATCGACCTGCCCAACCTCGATCTGGTGGTGCATGCCGACCTGCCGTCAAGCCACGAGACCCTGCTGCACCGGTCTGGCCGCACCGGCCGCGCGGGCCGCAAGGGCGCCAGCGCCCTGATGGTCACGCCGCGCTCCGTGCGCAAGGCCGAGCGCCTGCTGCGCGACGCCAAACTCTCGGCCGACTGGGTCGATGCGCCCTCCGCCGACGAGGTCCGCGGCCGCGATCTGGAGCGGATGCTGTCCGATACCGTCTGGACCGAAGAGGCCCCCGAAAGCCAGCAGGAGACACTGGCCAAACTGGTCGAGAGCTTCTCGCCCGAGCAGCTGGCCGCCGGCTATCTGCGGCTCTGGTCCGCCGCCCGCTCCGCCCCGGAAGAGCTGACCGATGTGGCGGCGATGGACCGCCGCAAGAAGAAAGAGGACCGCGCGCCCTTTGGCCCCTCGGTCTGGTTTGCCATCGACGGCGGCCGCGATGCCGGTGCCGATCCGCGCCGCCTGCTGCCGATGCTGTGCAAGGCCGGTGGCATCGACAAATCCGCCATCGGCGCCATCCGCATCGTTGGCGACAAGAGCTATGCCGAGATTGCCGAGGACAAGGTCGAGGGCTTCATGGCGACGCTCGGCGGCGAAATGGCGCTGGATGACGGCTCCGCACTGGAGCGGCTGAACGAGGCCCCGAACCTGCCCGAGCGCAGCAAGCCTCCGTTCCGCAAGGGCGGTGGCCGTGGCGGCTTTGGCGGCGGCAAGCCGGGCTACAAGGGCGGCGATCGTGGTGACTACAAGGGCGGCGGTGACCGCAAGGGCGCAGGCGACGACAAGGGCCCGCGCAAGCCCTACCGCGGGCGGGATCGCGATGACGCCACCGACCGCCCCGTGAAACCCCGCCCCGCCAAGCCGCGCCCCGCCGGTGACAAACCCGCCTTTGACAAACCGCGTGGCGACAAGCCCCGCAGCGACAAGCCGAAATTCGACAAACCCAAGGGCCCGCCACCGCCCAAGGGCAAACCGAACAGCAAGAAGAACAAGGCCCGCCGGGGTGCGGATGCGTCCAACACCTCCAAGCGCTTTACCCCGCCGGGGCGCAAGGGCTGAGGGCCCCCGCCCGATCTGAAACGGAAAACAGCGTCCTCGCCCCGGGGGCGCTGTTTTGCCATCCGGTTGACCATCCGTGACCGCCTGACCACGCGATGGGCACCATCCGCCTGCCCCTAGCCAAACGCCGCCGCCTCTGCCATAGGAAGGGCACTCCCAACCCTGCATGAGGCCCCGCCATGAGCCAGATCATCTCCGCCCTTTCCGAGGTCTCCGACCGCTACAAGGCCCTGTTCGTGGATCTCTGGGGCTGCGTCCACAACGGCATCACCGCCTATCCCGACGCGGTTGCGGCACTGCAGGCCTATCGCAAGGCCGACGGCGTGGTGGTGCTGGTGACCAATTCGCCCAAACCCCGCGCCGGTGTGGCCGAGCAGCTGAGCCAGTTCGGCGTGCCCGATGACGCCTATGACACCATTGCCACCTCCGGCGATTCCGCCCGCGCGGCGATGTTCACCGGGGCGGTGGGCACCAAGGTCTATTTCATGGGCGAATGGCAGCGCGATGCGGGCTTTTTCGAACCGATGAAGGTGATCCACGACCCCGTCGAGATCACACGCGTGCCCCTGAAGGAGGCCGAAGGCATCGTCTGCTGCGGCCCCTTCGACACCCTGGCCGATCCGGAAGTGAACCGGGCGGAGTTCCTCTACGCCAAGCAGATGGGAATGAAGCTGCTCTGCGCCAATCCCGACATCATCGTCGACCGCGGCGAGGTGCGCGAATGGTGCGCCGGGGCGCTGGCGAAACTCTACACCGACATGGGCGGCGAGAGCCTCTATTTCGGCAAGCCCCACCCGCCGATCTACGACCTGGCGCGGCGCCGCCTGAGCGAGATCGGCCATGACATCGCCGACCGCGAGATCCTGGCGATCGGCGATGGCCCGCACACGGATATCTCCGGCGGCATGGGCGAAGGCGTCGATACGCTGTTCATCACCGGCGGCCTCGCGGCCAAGGACACCAAGACCGACCGGCAGCCCGACCCGGCCGCGCTGGAGGCCTATCTGGCGCAGGAACAGGTCGCCCCGACCTACAGCATCGGCTTTCTGCGCTAACCCCGGCGCCACCGTGCCAATCGGGCCCGTCTTCTCCGCCAGGAGAGGGCGGGCCTTTTGCTGTCGCCCGCCAGGGCGTCCGCCGGGATGGCTGCGCCACATGGATCCGAGGGGCGGGCTTGACTTTCTGCGGTTGCGAGGTAATAAAATTACCACTAGAGCACACACGCGGTCCATTTGTTGCGCCGCCACACTTCCAAAGAGGCCAGGATGTTGGACAATTTCCCCCGCGGCACCATCTGCATCGAAGACATCGAGATGGGCATGACCCGCTACCTGCGCAAACAGATCACCGACCGCGACATCGAGCTGTTTGCCGAGGTCTCCACCGACCGCAACCCGGTGCATCTGGATGACGGCTATGCGCAGGACACTATCTTTGAAGGCCGCATCGCCCACGGCATGCTGACCGCCGGGCTGATCTCGGCGGTGATCGGCGAGCAACTGCCCGGCCATGGCACCATCTACATGAGCCAGAACCTGAAATTCCTCGCCCCCGTGCGCCCCGGCGACCTGGTGCTGGCCGAGGTCGAGGTGACCGACATCCAGATCGACAAGCGCCGGGTGAAACTGGACTGCCGCTGCATCGTCGAGGGCCAAAAGGTTCTGGTGGGCGAGGCCATGGTGATGGCCCCCTCGCGCAAGTTCGACTGACACAAGCCAGCACGTCTGACCGCCACGGGAGCCCTCCCGGACGGGGGACCGACGATGAAGCCGGGTCATTTTCTTGTTCGGAGCCGGTGATCTGTCCAATTCAGGACGGGTCGCGGTACCGCTTTGGCACGGAAGGGGGACAGGCCGCGCACGGCCTGCTGATCCTGCATCTGCAACACCATCCCCTTTTTATCGGGGCCGGTCTTCCTCTGGCGCGGTGCTGCCCACAGCCGTCCCGCGCCCCCATCGTCTGATCGATCCCGGCCAGTCTAGCCCGATCAAATGAGATCCCGGTGAAACGGGCGCACGGCGGCAGTGCAACGCCCCTTCAGACCGGGGTCGACTGCCGCGACAATGAAGCCTCCGGCGGGGATATTTATGAGAAGTTGAAACGGAGGGGACCGGCTCTCTCTCTGGCTCTGGCCCGTAAGCCGTGGAATTCACGCGCCTGTCGGGCGACATGGCCCACCTCCGGCCACAGCGCCCTTGCGCCGCGTCGCGCCGGGAGCTAGGGAAGCGCCATGCGCATCATCCGGGACTATCAATTTGTCGAAGAGCAGGATCGCGGGGCCACCGTCGCGATCGGCAATTTCGATGGCGTTCACCGCGGCCATCGCTCGGTCATTGATCTGGCGCGGCAGGCCGCACCGGAGGCCCCCCTGGGGGTGATGACCTTTGAGCCGCACCCGCGCGAGTTCTTTGCCCCCGATGCCCCGCCCTTTCGCCTGATGTCGGCAGAGGCGCGCGCGCATCGGCTGGAAAAGATCGGCGTTGAAAAGCTCTATCAGCTGAATTTCAACCACGCGCTGTCGTCGCTGACGCCCGAGGAGTTTGCCCGCAAGGTGATCTTTGAAGGTCTGGGGCTGGCGCATGTGGTGGTGGGTGCCGATTTCTGCTTTGGCAAGGGCCGCGCAGGCACTGCTGCCGATCTCCAGCGCTTCGGCCAAGAGATGGGCTTTGGCGTCACCATCGCGCCTTTGATGGAATATTCCGAACACACGGTGTCCTCCACCGCGATCCGCACTGCCCTGAGCGAAGGCCGCCCGCGCGACGCCGCCGCCATGCTGGGCCATTGGCACCGCATCGAAGGCGAAGTGATCGGCGGCGAGCAGCGCGGCCGCGAGCTTGGCTTTCCCACCGCCAATCAGTCCATCGACGGTTTGCACCCGCCTGCTTTTGGCGTCTATGCGGTGCTGGTGGATGTGCTCGACGGCCCCCATAAGGGCAGCTACCACGGTGCCGCCTCCGTCGGGGTGCGGCCGATGTTTGACGGCGATCAGCCCAACATCGAGACCTATCTCTTTGACTTCAAGGGCAACCTCTATGGCGCACATCTGTCCGTCGGGCTGGTGGACTATCTGCGCCCCGAGATGACTTTTGACGGGCTGGAGCCCTTCATCGCCCAGATGCAGGCCGATTGCGATCAGGCCCGCGCCATCCTCAAAACGCTCTGAGAGGGCCGACATGACCAATCAGATCGACCGGGACGGGCTTGCGCCCAGGTTCTGGGAACAGAAACCGCTCAAGAAACTCTCGCCGCGCGAATGGGAAGCGCTGTGTGACGGCTGCGGCAAATGCTGCCTCAACAAGCTGGAAGACGAAGACAGTGGCGAGGTGGCGCTGACGCGCGTGGCCTGCCGCCTGCTGGACGATCAGAGCTGCCAATGCGCCCATTATGAGACGCGGCACAGTTTCATTCCCGAATGCATCGTGCTGAAGCCCGAAAACCTTGATACCCACGCCTATTGGATGCCGCAGACCTGCGCCTATCGCCGCCTGTGGGAGGGCAAACCCCTGCCCGACTGGCACCCGCTGGTGACGGGGGATCCGGACAGCGTGCACCGCGCCGGGGTCTCGGTGCGCGGCATGACGGTGTCGGAATTCGACACGCCGCTGGAGGAATGGGAAGACTATATCATCGAGGAACCCGTCTAGGGGGCTGACCGCCCCAAAAGCCGATCAGCAGAGGCTCATCCCTCGGGCCAGAAAGCCCCGATCACCTCGGCCACCGCCTCGGGGTGGGTCACTGGCACCATATGGCCCGCGCCCTCGATGACCGCGATCTGCGCCTCCGGCATCCGCGCCGACAGTGCAGATGTCACCGCAGACATGATCGGCTGGGTCGCGCCGCCCTGCATCACCAGCACCGGCATCGGCAGCGCTTCCAGCGCGCCCGGCGCCAGCAGCCCCGCCGCGTCCTCATAGACCTGACTGTCGCACTCCATCACCGCCGGAAAAGACCGCACCATCGCCGCGCGGGCACGCTCCGGCAGGTCCGGCCATTTGGGATGTCCCGTGCCCCACGCACGGTTAAAAAGCCGCGTGGCATGGTCCACATCGCCCGCCTCGTAGGAGGTCCGCACCGCCATGTGATCGGCGCGCATCTGCGCCAGGGCCGCGGGGTTGTGCGCCTGGGTCGCGGCAAACAGGACCGGCTCGATCATCACAAGGCTGCGCACCAGATCCGGGCGGGCCTGTGCCATCGCCAGCGCCACCGTGGCGCCGAAGGAATGCCCGACCAGATCGACAGGGCCACCGACGCGCGCGGCCTCCGCCTCCAGCAGGCGCTCCCCGGCCTCGGCATTGCGCTGCTGCAACAGGCCCTGCCCGTCCCAATCGGGGCTCTTGCCATGCGAGAGCATGTCAAAGGCCTCGAACCTCACCTGATCTTCGCCCAGCGCCGCCACCAGCCCCCGCCAGGCGCCCGAATGCGCCAGCGAGCAATGCACCGCCACGACGGGACGCGGGCCGGTGCCGAAGGAGCGGTGATAGACCTGTTGCGGCAGCCCCGCGAGATCCAGGCTCACGCCCCCTGCCCCCCAAGATGCCAGTCGAGATCGTCCAGCCGGTCCTGCCCCCAGAACTTCGCCCCATCCGCGGTCACATAAAACGGCGCGCCAAAGACACCGGCGTTGACAGCATCCTCGAGGTTCTGCGCATAGATCTCCGCGCCGGTCAGAAGGCCGCTGTCCGCCAGCGCGGGGTCGAAACCGGCGCTTTGCAGCAGGGATTTCACCACATCGTCCTGAGCGATATCGCGCTCCTCGGCCCAGACCGCCCGCAGGGTGCCATGCACCAGCGCGCCCAGATCACCGCCGCCGGCCTTCTGCGCCGCGATGATGGCATAGGACGAGGGCGCGGCATTGGTGGGCCAATGCGCAGGCGCCAGGTTGAGCGGCAGGCCGCTGCGTCTGGACTGGCGCTCCAGCTCGATCAACCGGTAGTCCTGCCGCGCCGGATGGCGGTCCTTGGGCGGGGTGCCGCCGGTGCGCGCAAACAGCGTCATGATGTCAAACGGCTTGTAGGTCACCGACGCCCCGTGCCGGGCGGCGATCTCCTCCAGACGCTGCCCGGCCAGGTAGCTGAATGGCGACAGAGTCGAGAAATAATAGTCGATTGCGGGGGCGGAGGCGGACATGGGATGAATTCCTCGTGCTTAGAACTAGGCCCGAGACTATGTGCGTGTTAAGCGGGGTTCAATATCACGAATCTGTCACATTGCTGCCTGGGGAAAAACAGCCAATGCCGACCTTGAACGAACCCAAGTTGATCTCTGGGAACGCAAACCTGCCTCTCGCCAAATCCATTTCGCGCCGCATGAGCATGCACCGGGGGGTCGATCAGGACCTGGTGAACGCTCGGGTCGAACGGTTCAACGATGGCGAGATCTTTGTCGAAGTCTACGAGAACGTGCGCGGCGAGGATATGTTCATCATCCAGCCGACCTCGAACCCGGCCAACGACAATCTGATGGAGCTGCTGATCATCGCCGACGCGCTGCGCCGCTCCTCGGCTCAGCGCATCACGGCGGTCATTCCATACTTCGGCTATGCCCGCCAGGACCGCCGCACCAAGGCCCGCACGCCGATCTCGGCCAAGATGGTCGCCAACATGCTGACCGGTGCCGGCATCGAGCGGGTGCTGACCATGGACCTGCACGCCGCGCAGATCCAGGGCTTTTTCGACATTCCGGTGGACAACCTCTATGCCAGCCCGATCTTCGCGCTGGACGTGAAGGCGCAGTTCAAGGACCAGATGGACGACCTGATGGTGGTCTCGCCCGACGTGGGCGGCGTGGCGCGTGCTCGCGAGCTGGCCAAGCGCATCAACGCGCCGCTGTCGATCGTCGACAAGCGCCGCGAAAAGGCCGGCGAGATTGCCGAGATGACCGTCATCGGCGACGTGAAGGACAAGATCTGTCTGATCGTCGATGACATCTGCGACACCGCCGGCACCCTGTGCAAGGCGGCGCAGATCCTGCTCGACAACGGCGCCAAGGAAGTGCACGCCTACATCAGCCACGGGGTCATGTCCGGTCCGGCGGTGGAGCGCGTGACCAATTCGGTGATGAAATCGCTGGTGCTGACGGATTCGATCCAGCCCACCCAGCCGATCCTCGACGCGCCCAATATCCGCATCGTGCCCACCGCACCGCTGTTCACCCAGGCGATCCTGAACATCTGGCACGGCACCTCGGTGTCCTCGCTGTTTGAGGACAAGACCCTGATCCCGATCTACGAGTCGCTCTACAACAGCCAGAGCTAAGATCCCTCAGATCTCATCAAAACACCCCGCGAGATGTCGTGGGGTGTTTTTCTGCGGACAGCCCTCAAAGTGTAACCTGCCATACCTGCGTCTGTCCGCTGCGCGCGCTAAGGGCGGGGGTGAGCCCGAACCTACTAGGCCGACTAGTCTAGTGGAGTGTCCAGAATCTTTGGGCGACGCCTACCAAGTTTGTCGAGCGTTTCTGAACGTTTGCTTTGGCTTCCAACGTATTCGCGAGAGGATCGACGCCCAGTGCGATCTTCAATCGTAACGACAAAACGGATACCGTCGGTATCCGCTATGAACCGCACCAAAAACGCTTTGTAGTCCGACACATCGACATTGTGCTTCTCGCAGAACCCAGGAAAAGCGCTTTTAAACAAGGGTAAGGCGTGCTCGACTTCTCCTTTTGGGAGGGCGCCCTGTAGTTTTCCTGTTAGAAAATCCGCGACCAAATACCCGTTGTTATTAGATGCAGCCTCAGCAAAGACGTCCACCTGAATGACTTGAAGAGGCACGATAAAACTTAAACCGCCTGCTATTGACTCAGCGTAATTGTGAGCGACACCGTGAAGCTTGTTGTGTTTCATACAAAGCAGGTTAGTCAGAAAACAAACGGTAGCAAAGTCCCACACAGCTGACGGTCAGCTGAGTGCGAGCCTGTTGGCAACGCCTATTTCCGCATTGAGGTGATCCTTCTGCCGCATATGCCGGACCGGTTTGGTATTCTCCCGGAAAAACCCAATTGGGCCGCATGATGCCCCCCCTCCAAACACGGCACGCACATGCCACAACATCGCGCAGAACGCGGTTTGAAGCGCCCACAACGCCTGATAGGGTCTTCTCCCCATACGAAAGCTGCCCCATGAGACCAGTCGTCCTCCTGCGCCTTGCCGCCCTGGTCTTCACCACCGTGACCTGCGTGGTGCTGGGCGACGCCGCCGGCAAGCCGCTGACCGCAAGGAGGTCGAACCGGTGGTGGTGGCCTGGTCGCGTTTCCTGATTGCGGCGCTGGTGCTGCTGCCGTTCAGCGGATTTGCGTAAAATTGTCGATAAAATACCTGTCTTCGGCGTCGGCCCATGCCTCCGGCTCTGCCAGCAGTTGTCAGACCCGCCCTCATATGCTGTTCTCTGGATGCATGAGGCGGCGGTGTGACGCGCGACCGCACAGTTTCAGATCGAGGAGACCCCTGATGATGCTCGGACACCGGTTTCTTTGCCGCGCCGGCCTCTCTTGTGGCGCCTCTTACGCCCTGCCTGCCCGATTTGTCCTGTCTCTCCTGGCCAGCCTCGCCGGAGTGTCGAGCGCGGCGGCCGAAGAGCAGCGCTTTGCCGCCTATATCACGGGATACGGGTT
Organism: Epibacterium sp. MM17-32; assembly: GCF_022348205.1. NCBI lineage: Bacteria > Pseudomonadati > Pseudomonadota > Alphaproteobacteria > Rhodobacterales > Roseobacteraceae > Epibacterium > Epibacterium sp. MM17-32. The sequence goes on from NZ_JAKRFC010000003.1 coordinate 386,849, forward strand.
CTGGGACAACACGCCGCCGGGCACGGCCGTCATCTCGCACCCGGTCAAGCACCGGCGCGCGGGCGGCACTGGCACCCATGACGATCCGATCACCCTGGCGGTGGGGCATGCGCTCCATGGGCCGCACGAGACCCTCGATTTTCCGCCCGGCACGATGCTCTACCTGCCCCGGCTCAGGAAATATGCGGTGGTCGAAGACACCTGCGGCGATGGCCCGCGGCCTCAGGACGGCCCCTGTCACACCGGCGCCCGCGGCCATATCTGGCTCGACCTCTATGTCGGGGGGCAGACCGTCACCCCCGCGCAGGCCGAGCAGTGTCAGTACAGGATCACCGCGGTGCAGATGGTATACCTGAACCCGGCGCCGCATTACGAGGTTCACCCCGGCGAGGTGATCGGCTCCGGCTGTGCGGTGTTCTAGGGGCGGACCCTCGCCCCTGGCCTATCCCGCCCGCCGCAGCCGCAACGCATTGGTCAGCACCGACACCGACGACAGCGCCATCGCCCCGGCGGCAAACACCGGCGAGAGCAATATGCCGAATGCCGGATAGAGCGCGCCCGCCGCCAGCGGGATCAGCGCCGCGTTGTAGACAAAGGCCCAACCGAGGTTCTGGCGGATGTTCACCAGCGTCCTGTGCGAGATATTGATCGCCGTCACCACGCCGCCGAGATCACCCGACATCAGCACCACATCGCCGGCCTCGATCGCCACATCGGTGCCGGTGCCAATGGCGATGCCCACATCCGCCTGCGCCAAGGCCGGTGCGTCGTTGATGCCGTCCCCGACAAAGCCCAGCTTGCGCCCGCGCGAGGCGAGATCCTTGAGCGCGGCCACTTTGCCCTCAGGCGCGACCCCTGCGACCACATGGGAGATGCCAAGATCGCGGGCAATCGCCTCTGCCGTGGCGGGGGCGTCGCCGGAGATCATCGCCACATCCTTGCCCATCGCCCGCAGCGCTTTGATGGCTGCGGCACTGGTCGGTTTGATCGGGTCTGCCACCGCAAGCAACGCCGCAAGCTGGCCGTCGATGGCGGTGTAGAGCACGCTTTCCCCCCGGTTGGCGCGCTCGAGCGCCTCTGCCGCCAGCGCATCGACGCTGATCCCGGCCTCGGACATCAGTCGCGCGCTGCCGATATGGATCACGCGCCCGGCAACCTTGGCGGTGACACCGCGGGCTGTGTGGCTTTGGAAATCACTGACCTCCGCGAGGGTCAGGCCCTCGTCCTGGGCGGCTGTCACCAGCGCGCGGGCGATGGGATGCTCGGAGCGTGCCTCTACCGCGGCCACCGCGCCCAGCACCTCGGCGCGGTCAAACCCTGCGGTCGGGTGCAGCGCCACCAGTGACGGGCGACCCTCGGTCAGGGTGCCGGTCTTGTCAAAGGCGATGATGTCGACCTCATTGAGGGATTGCAGCGCATCGCCCTTGCGAAACAGCACGCCAAGCTCTGCCGCGCGCCCCGTCCCGACCATGATCGAGGTCGGCGTTGCCAGACCCATGGCGCAGGGACAGGCGATGATCAGCACCGACACCCCGGCCACCAAGGCGTTCGTCAATGTGGGCTCAGGCCCCACCATCAGCCAGATCGCCACCGTCAGCAGCGCCAGCCCCATCACCACCGGCACAAAGCGCAGGGTGACCTTGTCCACGAGGCTCTGGATCGGCAGTTTGGCACCCTGGGCGTCCTCCACCATGCGGATGATCTGCGCCAGCGTGGTCTCTGCCCCGGTGCGGGTCACGCTGACGGTAAGACTGCCCTCGCCATTCACAGTCCCGCCGGTGACCGCAGCGCCTGCGGATTTTTCCACCGGGATCGGCTCGCCCGAAATCATGCTCTCATCCACATGGGCGCTGCCCTCCAGCACCTCGCCATCGGTGGGGATGCGTTCGCCGGGACGCACAAGGATGCGATCACCGGGCGCAAGGGCGTCCACATCCACATCCTCGGGCTGGCCATCCTTGGTCAGTCGCCGCGCATGACGGGCCTGCAAGCCCACCAGCGCCTGAATGGCGGCCCCGGTGCGGCCCTTGGCGCGGGCCTCGAGCCAGCGGCCGATCAGGATCAGGGTCACGATCATCGCTGCCGCCTCGAAATAGACGGCGCGCACATCCGCAGGCAGCAGAGACGGGACAAAAGTCGCCACCAGAGAATAGATCCACGCGGCCCCTGCCCCCAGCGCCACAAGGCTGTTCATATCCGGCGCGCCCTTGCGCAAGGCGGGCAGCCCCAGCGCGAAAAAGGCCCGCCCCGGAAGGAACAGCACCGCCGTGGTCAGCACGGCCTGGATCACCCATGAGGTCTGCATGCCGATGGTCTGCGCGATCCAGTGATGCACCGCCGGGACCATGTGGCCGCCCATTTCCAACAAAAACACCGGCAGGGTCAGCATGCCGGCGATCCAGACCTGACGACGCAAATCGCGCGCCTCACGGTGCTTGCGGGCGCCGCGGTCCTCACTGTCGCGTGCCTCTGCCGGGCGGGCGCGATAGCCGGCCTCGGTGCTGGCTGCCGCCACCTGCGAGGGCGTCACCACCCCTTGCAGGATCTCCACCTGCGCACTCTCGGCGGCGAGGTTCACATTGGCCGAGACCACACCGGGCAGCGCCTTGATGGCGCGCTCCACCCGGCCCACACAGCCGCCGCAGGTCATGCCCGCGATGGACAGCTGCACGGTCTGATGCCGTGCCGGTTTGCCCAGATCGCGCAGGGCGCTGTCGGCCTGCTCCAGCGCCTCGGCGGTGTTGGCGGTGATCTGCGCGGTCTCATTGGCGAGGTTCACCGAGACATCGCTGAGCCCCGGCAGTGCGGCCAGGGTGCGGTCGACACGCCCCACGCATCCAGCGCAGGTCATGCCCTCAATCGAGAGGCGGGCGGTGATCGGTTGGGTCATGGAACGACTCCGTTATTGCCTGTTGTGTTCCATGTAGGGGTTCCAGTCACTGGAGGCTCAAGGGGCGATGTGAGATTTTTTGCCGCTCATGAGGAACAGGCCTCCGGACGCAGTGATTGCCGCGCCTGCTTCACAATTCAGGCATAGCGCGAGATATACCAACTGTCGTCCGCCGGGACCGGGAGAACATAGGTCTGCATCCGATCCTCAACCTGCAACTGAAGATGCAATTCCTTGCCGCCCACCTCGGCACTGTCATAGACCGCAAAATCATCACCGCATGTCACCAGATAGGAGAAAATCTTCTGTTGCGTCAGAGGCGTGCCGTTTGTGTCAGGCTCGATCGGGTGCAGGATCTGGTCTGCGTCCACATCGTCCGGGATAGACCTAAACCGGATCTTATCGCCTTGGGACAGTTTGGCAGGCGTCATCAGCCTTTCCTTGCGAAATAGCCAGTAAAGACCCCCCAAGTGGACAACCCAATAAAAAAGCGACACCAGTAGGCGCGCCACATAGGCGCTCCCATAGGCCGCGGCAACGCCACTCATCAGCAGCCACACGCAAAAAGGCCCAGCCGCATAAGCCCCAAAGAGAATAACCGTGAACCGTTTGGTCTTTGAAAAATGCCACTGCCAGAATGTCAGCGGTTGTCGTGTCGCCACAGCGGCCCCCTACTCCACGTCCCAGTCATCCTCGAACGGCATATCGCCGATGGCCATCCAGGCGGCGCGGACGCGGGCGACGCGGCTGTCGGACCAAGTGCGAAAGACCACGTCGAAGCCCTCGGCAGTGATCTCTTCGGCGATCAGTTCGGCACGATAGGCGGCGGCGTGGTCCATGTCCATCAGCGAGGCGGTCAGGTGGATGGCTGGCGGGGCCGCAAAGGCCTCATCAAAGCGCAGGTGAAGGCGGCGTTCCCGCTCCCCCTCGCCTGTCCACATGGTGCCGCCCGAGTCGAACTCGGAAAACACCTCCACATCGCCCTGAACGATGCTGGTACGGGGATTTCGCAGTCGGGTGGTGCGCAAGGCGACCTCTGGTTTCAGATCCTCAACAGGTGAAGAGTATCACCCAGGCCTTACCAAAAAGAAACCGGCCCGCAACATGCAGGCCGGTTTCATGTCTGTTGACGTCTGACAGTGGTGTCAGAGGCTCATGTGGGTCCCGAGCGCTTCCATGTCTGCAAGCAGCTTGGCCGCGTCTTCCACCAGACCGTGTTCGGAATCGTCTTCCTTGGCGGTCTTGTACATGGCGCGGGCTTCCTCGATGAGCTCGTCCATATGGGCGCGGGTCATCTCGTCCATCGGAATTGCCCGTTCCGCGAGGACCGACAGGCCCTCTTCGGTGATCTGGGCAAAGCCGCCGGTGACGAGATACTCCGACGCGCCGTCCGGTGCGTCGACCTTCAGGATGCCCGGGCGCAGAGTGGTGAGCGTCGGCGCGTGCAAAGGCATCGCCGTCATGTCACCCTCGGAGCCGGGGATCTGGACCGCGCGGGCCTGAAGCGAAGCAAGGCTCCGCTCCGGGCTCACGAGGTCGAATTGCATCGTATCAGCCATGAGGCCCCTCCTTAGGCCGCGTCAGCAGCCATTTTTTCGGCTTTTGCGATCACTTCGTCGATGCCGCCAACCATGTAGAAGGCGCCTTCGGGCAGGTGATCGTATTCGCCGGCCACAACGGCTTTGAACGACGCGATGGTGTCCTCGAGGGAAACCTGCACACCGTCGGACCCGGTGAAGACCTTTGCAACGTCGAACGGCTGCGACAGGAAACGCTGGATCTTACGCGCACGCGCAACGGTCAGCTTGTCCTCTTCGGAGAGTTCGTCCATGCCGAGGATCGCGATGATGTCCTGCAGCGACTTGTAGCGCTGGAGGATCTGCTGAACGTCGGAGGCCACTTTGTAGTGCTCTTCGCCAACGATCTGCGGGTCCATCAGGCGCGACGAGGAATCGAGCGGGTCCACAGCGGGGTAGATGCCGAGCTCGGAGATCGCACGGTTGAGAACGGTGGTCGCGTCCAAGTGGGCAAAGGTTGTTGCAGGTGCCGGGTCGGTAAGGTCGTCCGCGGGAACATACACAGCCTGGATCGAGGTGATCGAGCCGTTCTTGGTGGAGGTAATACGCTCCTGCATCGCACCCATGTCGGTCGCCAGCGTCGGCTGGTAGCCCACAGCGGAGGGGATACGACCCAGAAGTGCGGACACCTCGGAACCCGCTTGGGTAAAGCGGAAGATGTTGTCCACGAAGAACAGAACGTCGGTACCGGACTGGTCACGGAACTGTTCCGCGAGGGTCAGACCGGTCAGAGCAACGCGGGCACGCGCACCCGGAGGCTCGTTCATCTGGCCGTAAACCAGAGCAACCTGCGACTCTTCGAGGTTGTCGGGCTTAATCACGTTGGATTCGATCATCTCGTGGTAAAGGTCGTTGCCTTCACGGGTCCGTTCACCAACACCCGCGAACACGGAGTAACCCGAGTGCACTTTTGCGATGTTGTTGATCAATTCCATGATGAGAACGGTTTTACCAACGCCGGCGCCGCCGAACAGGCCGATCTTACCACCCTTCGCATAAGGCGCGAGCAGGTCGATCACCTTGATGCCGGTTTCCAGCACTTCGGATTCGGTGGATTGTTCGTTGAACTCGGGCGCAGGCTGGTGGATCGCGCGGGTCTCTTTCGCGTTGATCGGCTCACCTTCGTCCACGGGCTCACCCACAACGTTCAGGATGCGGCCCAGAGTTGCGTTGCCGACCGGGATGGTGATCGGCGCACCGGTGTCGGTGACTTCCTGACCACGAACGAGACCTTCGGTCGCGTCCATCGCGATGGTACGGACAGAGTTCTCGCCGAGGTGCTGAGCAACCTCGAGAACCAGCGTCTTGCCATTGTTGTCGGTGGTGAGGGAGTTCAGGATCGCCGGCAGCTCGCCGTCGAACTGGACGTCCACAACGGCGCCGATGATCTGGGTCACCTTGCCTTTTGCATTTGCCATGTTTCGTCTCCGGTTGTCTCTTAGAGCGCCTCGGCGCCCGAAATGATTTCAATAAGCTCGTTGGTGATGACGGCCTGACGCGAGCGGTTGTACTCGATGGTCAGTTTGTCGATCATTTCGCCCGCGTTCCGCGTAGCGTTGTCCATCGCGCTCATCCGGGCACCCTGTTCGGACGCCCCGTTCTCCAGCAGACCCGCAAAGATCTGGGTGGCGACGCCGCGCGGCAGAAGATCCGCAAGGATCGCCTCTTCGCTGGGCTCGTAATCCACCACACCGGAGGTCGCCTCGGCGCCCTCGGCATCGAATTCCGCCGGGATGATCTGCTGAGCAGTCGGGATCTGGGTCACGACGTTCTGGAACTTCGAGTAGAAGATCGTAGCAACGTCGAACTCGCCCGCGTCAAAGCGTGCAAGGATGTCCTTGGCGATGCCCTGCGCGTCGACATAGCCCACGCGCTTGACTTCGGTCAGGTCCACGTGGCCGACGAAGAGATCGCCGAATTCACGTTTCAGGACATCACGGCCCTTCTTGCCCACGGTGAGGATCTTGACGGTCTTGCCCGCCGCCTGAAGGTCGAGGACCTTCTGACGCGCCAGTTTCGCGATATTGGCGTTGAAGCCACCGCACAGGCCGCGCTCGGCGGTCATGACCACCAAGAGCTGAACCTGATCGGAGCCCGTGCCCGCGAGGAGCTTGGGCGCGGTATCGCTTTGACCGACAGAAGCTGCCAGCCCCGCCATCACGGCATTGAACCGCTCGGCATAGGGGCGTGCATCCTCAGCCGCTTCCTGGGCGCGGCGAAGTTTCGCCGCCGCGACCATCTGCATGGCTTTGGTGATCTTGCGAGTGTTTTTCACACTCGAGATCCGGTTTTTTAGGTCCTTGAGAGAAGGCATGTGCTGTCTCTCTCCTTACGCGAAGTCTGCGGCGAATTCGTCCAGAACAGCCTTCATCTTCTCGACCGGTTCGCCCTTCTTGAACTTGGGATCCTCGTCGGTGATCCACTGCAGGAAGTCGGCCTTCTTGGAGCGCAGGAAGGTCAGAAGCTCGGCTTCGAAACGACCCACTTCCTTGACGTCGACGTTGTCGAGGTAGCCGTTGGTGCCCGCGAAGATGATGCAGACGATTTCAGAGTTGGTGAGCGGCGAATACTGCGGCTGTTTCATCAGCTCGGTCAGACGCGCGCCACGGGCCAGCAGCTGCTGGGTTGCGGCGTCGAGGTCGGAACCGAACTGCGCAAAGGCTGCCATCTCGCGATACTGGGCGAGGGACAGTTTCACAGGGCCCGCAACGGAGGACATCGCATCGGTCTGTGCCGAGGAGCCCACACGAGACACCGACAGACCGGTGTTCACGGCGGGGCGGATGCCCTGGTAGAACAGTTCGGTCTCAAGGAAGATCTGACCGTCGGTGATCGAGATCACGTTGGTCGGGATAAACGCCGACACGTCGCCGCCCTGGGTTTCGATGATCGGCAGCGCGGTCAGCGAGCCAGCACCAAAGTCTTCGTTCAGCTTTGCCGAACGCTCCAGCAGACGGGAGTGGAGGTAGAAAACGTCACCCGGATAAGCTTCACGGCCCGGCGGGCGGCGCAGCAGCAGGGACATCTGACGGTAAGCAACAGCTTGCTTGGAGAGGTCATCATAGATGATGAGCGCGTGCTTGCCGCTGTCGCGGAAGTATTCGGCCATCGCGGTTGCCGCATAGGGCGCGAGGAACTGCATCGGCGCCGGGTCGGACGCGGTCGCGGCCACAACGATGGAGTATGCCATCGCGCCGGACTCTTCGAGCTTTTTCACCAGCTGCGCCACGGTGGAACGCTTCTGACCAACCGCAACATAAACGCAGTAGAGTTTCTTGCTCTCGTCGTCGCCTGCCGCTTCGTTGTAGGATTTCTGGTTCAGGATGGTGTCCAGAGCAATCGCGGTTTTACCGGTCTGACGGTCACCAATGATCAGCTCACGCTGGCCACGGCCAACGGGGATCATCGCGTCCACGGACTTGAGGCCGGTTGCCATCGGCTCGTGCACGGATTTACGCGGGATGATGCCCGGCGCTTTCACGTCTGCAACCTTGCGCTCTTTGGCTTCGATCGGACCTTTGCCGTCCAGCGGGTTGCCGAGGCCGTCGACAACGCGACCCAGCAGCTCGGGACCGGCCGGCACGTCCACGATGGAGTTGGTGCGCTTGACGGTGTCGCCTTCTTTAATGTCGCGGTCGGAGCCGAAGATCACCACACCGACGTTGTCGGATTCGAGGTTCAGCGCCATGCCCATGATGCCGCCGGGGAACTCGACCATTTCGCCCGCCTGGACGTTGTCGAGGCCGTAGACACGGGCGATACCGTCACCGACGGAGAGAACGCGGCCGATCTCGGCCACTTCGGCTTCTTGACCAAAATTCTTGATCTGGTCTTTAAGGATCGCGGAAATTTCCGCAGCTTGGATACCCATTTATCCGACCTCTTTCATTGCATTCTGTAGGGAGTTGAGCTTGGAGCGGATCGAGCTGTCGATCATCTTCGAGCCCACTTTAACGACGAGACCGCCGATGATGCTGGCATCGACGGTGGCATTGATGGTGACCTTCTTGCCCACGCGCTCGGCGAGGGTCTTGGCCAGTTTTTCGCTCTGGGTCTTGGTCAGCGCCTTGGCGGACACCACGTCGGCGGTGACTTCGCCGCGGGCCTCGGCCAGACGGGCGCGCAGGGCGTCGATCAGGGCGGGAACCACAAACAGGCGGCGTTTGGCCGCCATCAGCGCGAGGGTGTTGCGCAGCACCTCGGCAAGCCCCATCTTGTCTGCCACGGCAGAGATGGCGGCTGCCTGCTCGTCACGCGACACCAGAGGCGAGGTGATGAGAGTGCGCAGGTCTTCGCTGTCAGCCAAAGCGGCTGCCAGATCATTGATGCTTGTCTCGAGAGTATCGAGAGCATTGCTCTCGGCAGCGATGTCAAAGATCGCTGTGGCATAGCGGTCGGCAATGCCTGCGGAAATCGAAGCTGGTTCGGACACGTCCACCCTTCCGATATTATTTTGGCCCCGGTTTCTATGCGTCCTGGCAGGTAGCATCCGGGGGCGTGAGGTCGCCCGATTTTGGCCGGGCATCGAAATCAGCGTGGATGTAGCAGAGCCTTTGCGACCTAGCAACTCCCTCTGTCCGCAGGCCGAAAAACCGATTTCGCGATTTTTCAATGACTTAACAAAACCGTGACGCTTTGTGGCAGGGTCAGGTGTAAAAAAATTGCGGCATGGAACAACAGGAATGCGATTCCGCAGGGGGAATTTGCCCCGATGCAGCACACAACCGCATGCGAAGGTACACAATGTCGAATCTAGGCCCGGTCCTGTCGTGTCCGGTCTTCAGGCCGGTTCGGCGGTCGGATTGGACAGCCCTTCCAGCACCCGGATCGGATTGGCGCGGCGGGTCTTGATCATGTGGCCCTTCTGCGGGTGGGTCTGTTTGGAGACCTCGACCAGGAACACCCCCGCCGCCATCATCGCCGGCAGACGGTGGCCCATGCGCTCGATCATGGCGCCGGACTTGAGCCAGAACCGGCGCTGGCTTGGCGGGCGGTAGAGCGCCGCGGCATGCTGCTCGATGGCGAATTGATGCCCCCGCAGCTGGTTTTCCACCTGGGTCAGCGTATAGGGCCGGCCATAGCCAAACGGCGTCGCATCGGAGCGCGCCCAGAAGCCGCCGCGGTTGGGCACGATGAAGATCGCCCTGCCCCCCGGCCCCAGCACCCGCCAGCATTCATCCAGCAGATCGGAGGGGCGTTCGGAGGTTTCCAGCCCGTGCAGCACCACCAGCCGGTCCACCCGACCGGTTTCCACCGGCCAGGATGTCTCCTCGCACAGGACCGAGACATTGGGCAGGCCGGCGGGCCATTGCATCACCCCCTGCGGCCCCGGCATCAGCGCCATGATCCGCCGCGCCTCCGGCAGATAGGGCCGCAACAGCGGCGCGGCAAAGCCAAACCCCGCCACCGTCTCGCCGGTGGCATCGGGCCACATCCGCAGCAATTGGCCCCGCACCGCCGTCTGGGCGGCACGGCCCAGCGTGCTGCGGTAGTAGAAATTCCTCAGATCCTGCACATCCAGATGCATTGCAGACGCCCACTGCTTCGGTCACTCTGGACGCAGTCTAGCAATGTGAAAGCGAATGACCATGCCCGATCAGACTTCCCCCCGCACCACCCGCGAAAATGGCCTCGAAATCGTCACGGTTCCCTGCCTGGCCGACAATTACGCCTATCTGGTCAAGGGCCCCGACGGGGTGGCGGTGATCGACGCGCCGGAGGCCGGACCGATCCTCGCGGCGCTGGAGGCGCGGGACTGGACCCCGGGGGTCCTCATGATCACCCATCACCACCCCGACCACGTGGGCGGCATCCGGCAGATCCGCGAAAAATACGGCTGCCCGGTCATGGGCCCCAGGGCGGAGGCCGACAAGATCGCCGCACAGGGCGAGGCGCTGGATATCGAACTCGATCCCGGTTTTGAGGGCGGCAGCGGCGCGGGGCGCTGTCAGGTGATCGCGGTGCCCGGCCATACGCTGGGCCATATCGCCTTTTACTATCCGGAGGGCGGCGCACTGTTCACCGCCGACAGCCTGATGGCGCTGGGATGCGGGCGCCTGTTCGAAGGCACGCCCGCGATGATGTGGCAGAGCCTGAGCACGCTGGCCGCCCTGCCCGATGACACGCTGGTGTTCTCCGGGCATGAATATACACAGTCCAATGCGGCGTTCGCGCTCAGCATCGACCCGAACAATGCCGCCCTTCGGCAGCGGGCCGAAGAGATCACGCAAACGCGCGCAAAAAATGACCCCACCGTGCCGGCCCGGCTGGGGCTGGAAAAAGCCACCAACCCGTTTCTGCGCGCCGGCGCTGCGGATCTGAAGAAAACCCTTGGCCTGGAGGGGGTTGAAGACGCCGAGGTCTTTGCCCATATCCGGTCGGCAAAGGACAGGTTCTGAGCCCGAAACGGGCCCGCATCCGCAATTTTGCGTAAGATATGTGAGCACAATAACATGTTTTGTGACCACAATCGCACAAAAAGCCCTTGAAGCTTACGCTCTATCAACCAAACTCTAACAGTATGAGGACATGGTCATGGGACAGGACCGGCCCGCCCGGTGGCGACCGATCCCCATGACCCAAGACAGAGGAGCACGCCTGTGCCTTCATTCTCGAGCACTTTGGAACAAGCCATTCACGCGGCGCTGGCGCTGGCGAATGAACGGCGACATGAATTTGCAACTCTTGAGCACCTGCTGCTGGCCCTGATCGAGGAGCCGGACGCCGCCCGCGTGATGCGGGCCTGCAGCGTGAACCTGAACGAGCTGCGATCGACCCTGCTGGAATTCGTCGATGAGGATCTGGCGAATCTCGTCACCGATATCGACGGCTCCGAGGCGGTGCCGACCGCCGCCTTCCAGCGCGTGATCCAGCGCGCCGCCATCCACGTGCAGTCCTCGGGCCGCACCGAAGTGACCGGCGCCAACGTGCTGGTCGCGATCTTTGCCGAACGCGAAAGCGATGCCGCCTTCTTCCTGCAGGACCAGGACATGACCCGCTATGACGCGGTCAACTTCATCGCCCACGGGGTCGCCAAGGATCCCGCCTATGGCGAAAACCGCCCCGTCACCGGCGCTACCGAGGCCGAAGAGGACATCGGCGGCGGCGCGGGCGCTGGCGCGCCAGAGGGCGAGCAGAAGGAATCGGCGCTGGCGAAATACTGCGTCGATCTGAACGCCAAATCCCGCGAGGGCGACATCGACCCGCTGATCGGGCGCGACAGCGAGGTGGAGCGCTGCATCCAGGTGCTGTGCCGCCGTCGCAAGAACAACCCGCTGCTGGTCGGCGACCCCGGGGTCGGCAAGACCGCCATCGCAGAGGGTCTGGCCCGCAAGGTCGTGCAGGGTGAGGTGCCGGAGGTGTTGTCGGAAACCACCATCTATTCGCTCGACATGGGCGCGCTGCTGGCGGGCACCCGCTATCGCGGTGATTTCGAGGAACGCCTCAAGGCCGTGGTCACCGAGCTGGAAGAACACCCCGACGCGGTGCTGTTCATCGACGAGATCCACACGGTGATCGGCGCCGGGGCCACCTCCGGCGGCGCGATGGATGCCTCCAACCTGCTGAAACCGGCCTTGCAGGGCGGCAAGCTGCGCACCATGGGCTCCACCACCTACAAGGAGTTCCGTCAGCATTTTGAAAAGGACCGCGCCCTGTCGCGCCGGTTCCAGAAGATCGACGTGAACGAACCGTCGGTGGAAGACAGCATCGAGATCCTCAAGGGGCTGAAACCCTATTTCGAGGAACATCACTCGATCAAGTTCACCTCGGATGCGATCAAATCCGCGGTCGAACTTTCGTCGCGCTACATCAACGACCGCAAGCTGCCGGACAAGGCCATCGACGTGATCGATGAGGCCGGCGCGGCGCAGCATCTGGTCGTCGAGAGCAAGCGGCGCAAGACCATCGGCGTCAAGGAGATCGAGGCCGTGGTGGCCAAGATCGCCCGCATCCCGCCGAAGAACGTCTCCAAGGACGATGCCGAGGTGCTGAAGGATCTGGAATCCAGCCTGAAACGGGTGGTCTTTGGTCAGGATGCTGCCATCGACGCGCTGTCTTCGGCGATCAAACTGGCCCGTGCGGGCCTGCGCGAGCCGGAAAAACCGATCGGCAACTACCTCTTTGCGGGCCCCACCGGCGTCGGCAAGACCGAGGTGGCCAAACAGCTCGCCGACACGCTTGGCGTGGAACTGCTGCGGTTCGACATGTCGGAGTACATGGAGAAACACGCGGTGTCGCGTCTGATCGGTGCGCCTCCGGGCTATGTGGGTTTTGATCAGGGCGGCCTGCTGACCGATGGTGTCGACCAGCATCCGCACTGTGTGCTGCTGCTCGACGAGATCGAGAAGGCGCATCCGGATGTGTTCAACATCCTGTTGCAGGTGATGGACAACGGCCAGCTCACCGACCACAACGGTCGCACGGTGAACTTCCGCAACGTGGTGCTGATCATGACCTCGAACGCGGGCGCGTCGGAGCTGGCGAAATCCGCCATCGGCTTTGGCCGTGACCGTCGCGAGGGTGAGGACACCGCCGCCATCGAACGCACCTTCAGCCCCGAGTTCCGTAACCGTCTGGATGCTACCATTTCCTTTGGCCCGCTGCCCAAGGAGGTCATCCTGCAGGTGGTCGAGAAGTTCGTCCTGCAGCTTGAGGCGCAGCTGATGGACCGCAATGTCTCCATCGAACTGACCCGCAAGGCCGCCGAATGGCTCGCCGACAAGGGCTATGACGACAAGATGGGCGCCCGCCCCCTTGGCCGCGTGATCCAGGAACACATCAAGAAGCCGCTGGCGGAGGAGTTGCTGTTCGGCAAGCTCGCCAAGGGCGGTGTGGTTCAGGTCGGCATCAAGGACGGCAAGCTGGACCTGCGCATCGAAGGTCCCGGCAAACCGCGCCTCAGCGGCAACAAGCCGCCGCTCCTGACCGCGGAATGAACATCAGGCCGCCGGCCTCCTCCGGGAGGTTGGCGGCCTCTCCCCCCTGATCCGCGTGGTCCACGGCAAATGCCCTAGGTCAGCGCAGGAGAACAGCGGACCTCGGCTGCCGGCCTACTTTGCTGTACCAAAGCCTCTCCGACATGTCTGACTAAAAGCCCGGCTGACTGGACAATCTGGCTGGACTGGTTGATTGCGATCTGCGGCCATATGCGCGTTGCCATCCCTTTGCCAAGGCACGGCTCAGTTCCGACCGCACGCGCACATCCGGGAACAGATGGATCAGACTGTCGCCAGGCCCGGAAACGACGCTCCCGGTCCGGCCGCCCGGGTGAATTCAGGGATCAAGCCCACGGTCAACTCTGGGGCGCGCGATGCCGCAGGGCGCGAAACACCAGCATCAGCACCAGCATCGCCGCCACCAGCCCCAGCATATCCCCCAGCGCATAGGTCACGATCACGCCCAGCTGATGGCCCGGTGACATCAGGCCGGAGAACACCACCGTCTGCCCGATCGAGTTCAGGATCGAGGCCAGCATCCCGGCCAGCAGCAACCGGCGCCAGTCCATCCGGCGCGCGCCGTCACGCTGGGTCAGAACGCCAAGCAGGCGCAAGATCGCAAAGGCGACGGGGGCGGACAGCGCCCCCACCAGGATCGAGAACCAGATCATGTGCTGCATCAGCGCCCGGATGTCGGCCTCGGTGAACCACCATTCCGACAGGAACGCCCCCACGACCAGCGGCACCGCGGCGCGCCCGCCCATCAGCCATGTGCTGAGCACGCGCACCCCGTGCGGCAGGTAGAGGACACTGGCAAAGACGGTGATTTCGCTGAAGAAATAGCCCTGCACCGGCGCCACGATGCGGGCCGTGACGCCGTGGCACACGACGTAGATCACGGTCACCACCGCCATCGCCTTTATGCAGGAAAGAAACCCGTCAACCGCTCTCATGCCTCCGGTCTAACGGCGCCCCACCTGCCAGACAATTGCCCGCGTGCCGAAACACGCGTTTCGTAGCCTGGTGCGACGCAGAGCCGCAACGGATCAATCGTGCAACAGATCGCGACGCACGATGTAGTGCTTTGCCTTGGCCCCTTCGGGCCGTTCCAAAAACCCGAGTTCCAGCAGCGATTTCAACGCCCGGTGAAAGGTGGCCTGTGCCACGCCCTTGACCAGGTCATGCTGCCGGATCTGCTCGGAGCGCACCAGTTGTCCCGGGGTATCCGTCAGCCGATGCGCGGCCTGGAACACATCCTTTTCTGCCGGGCTCAGATCCTCCAGCCCGAGGTCGCGCTCCATGTCACGCAACATATCGCGAAGTTCAAAAATCGCGCGCAGCCTGTCCAATGCGCCTCACCTCCCATGCAGCTTGCAAACGGCAGACAGAACCGTTGCAGTGTTCGCCCCCATTATAGCACAAGAAAATTGTCACGCATGATAATTTATTGAAACTTAGGTATGTTCATGCTACCCCAATGGCGGACGAACCCAATGAGCCGTGAGTGGTGGAGGCGTCCATATTTCAGTCACGTTATAGTAGAGTTCTGGCTCTGGCGGTTCCTGATCGCCGGGGCCAATTTCTTTTGGCTTTGCCAAATCCGGTGCCGCCTCCTACCCTCGCGACTCAGCGTTCCGTGAGCTTGAGTTCGATGCGGCGGTTCTGAGCGCGGGCGGCGGCGGTGTCGGCGGGGTTGATGGGCTGGAATTCGCCAAACCCGTTGGCGGCGAGGCGGCTGGGCGGGATGTCCAGCTCATCAATCATGTAGCGCACCACGGAGAGCGCCCGGCCCTGGCTCAGCTCCCAGTTGTCGGCGTATTTGCCGGTGCCGAAGAACGGCTGGTTGTCGGTATGCCCATCGACGCGAATGATCCAGTTGATCTCGTCCGGAATGGCGGCGGCGACGTTCTGCAGGATGCGGGCCACCTTGGCGATCTCGCGCTTGCCCTCTTGTGACAGCTCCGCACTGCCCAGCGCAAAGAGCACCTCGGAGGCAAAGACAAAGCGGTCGCCCTCGATGCGCACCCCCTCCTGATTGCCCAGCACGTCGCGCAGCTGGCCGAAGAACTCCGACCGGTAACGCTCCAGATCCTCGGCCTGATTGGCAAGCTGTTCCCGTTCGGCCTCCAGCCGTTTGCGCTCCTGTTCTTCGAGCAGGCGCCGGCGGCGTTCTTCGGCGGCAGCGCGGGCCAGCGCGGTGTTGAGATCCTGACCGAGGCTTTGCAGTTGCACGTTCTGGGCGGCGTCGCGTTCCTTGAAATCATCCAGAAGCGCCTGCAACCCGCCAAGCTGTTCGCGCAGCGCCGCCACCTGTTGGTTGAGCAGCGCGGTTTCGCGGCGGGCCTCTTCGGAGACCTGTTTTTCCTCGGCCAGAGCGGCGCGGGCCTGGGCCAGCAGATCGGCGCGCTGTTCGGCGAGGGTCTTCTGTTCGGTGATTTCCTCGGCAAAATCCTCCTTGTCGGCCAGCGCGGCCAACAGGCGGCTTTGCAGGACCTCCTGATCGGAGGCCGCCGCCTGGGCCCGTTCCAGCGCCTCCAGCGCCACCAGCAGGCGCTGTTCGACAGAGGCGCGTTCCTCGGCGGTGGAGGTGGCGGCGGAGCGTGCCGCGGCCAGATCCGCTTCGGCGCGCGCCAAGCGGGTCTCGAGCCCGCTGCGGGTCTCCTCCGCCTCGGCACGCAGGGCGGCGAGCTGGTCCTCCAGCTCCCGGCGGCTGTCCTCGGCCTCGGCCTGAAGCGCCGCCACCCGGTCTTCGAGCGCGCGGCGTTCGGCATCAAACCCGTCCTGAAGCGATTGCAGCTGGTCCTGATACTGGGTCTCGGTCTCGACCGTGGCGGCGCGCTGCCGGGTCAGCTCCGCTTCGAGCTGGCTGCGGGTGTCGGCGGCCTGCTGGCGGGCGGTGTCCAACTCCGCATTGAGCCGCGCGCGGGTGGCGCTGCTGTCGCGCCGCACCCGGTCCAGCTCCGCCTCCAGCGCGGAGACACGGGCGCTGGCCTTGCTCTCGGTCACTTCCATCTGTGCCAGCACCCGGGTCAGCCGCTCGGCCAGTTCATCGCGGTCCTGCGCCTGTGCCTTGGCCTGTTCGATGGCTGAGAGCGCCTCGTCCAGTTCCGCGTCGAGCCGGTCGCGGGCGGTCTCGGCTGCGGCCAGCAGGGTCAACGTGTCTTCGGCCTTCTGGCGTTCTTCTTCCAGCGCCAGCGTCATCGCGGTGAGTTCCGCATCCGCATTTTCCAGCCGGTCGCGCAGCGCCTCGGCCGCTGCCGCCTCGGCCAGGCGGGCGGCCTCTTCTTCCGACAGAGTGTCCTCAAGATCAGCAACCCGGGCCGATTGCGCCTCGCCCTCGGCGCGCAGATCCGCCACCAGCGCCTCGAGCGCCTCGGTGCGGGCGGCGGCCAGACGGGCGGCCTCGGCCTCGGCGTCGACCTCGTCCCGCAACTCTGCCAGGGCGAGGTTCAGCGCCTCCTGTTCCGACAGGAGATCGGTGCGTGCGGCGTCGAGCGCCTCACGCTCGGCGGTGAGATCGGCAATCTGCGCCTCGGCCCGGTCGCGCCCGGCGATCAAGGCCGCCACCTGGGCCTCGAAATCGGAAATCTGCGTCTGCGCCGCCGCAAGATCGGCGGTCGCCGCGTCCCGCTCCTGCGTCAGGGCACTGATGCGGTCCTGTTGTGCGGTGATCTGATCGCGCGCCGCGTCCAGATCGGAGCGCGCCGAATTGAGCGTCGCCCCCAGCGCGCCGAGACGGGCCTGCAACTGGCTGGCCTCGCGCTCCTTGACTCCCAGCGCCTGCGCCAGCGCGCGCACCTCGGTGGAGAGTTCATCCAGTTCGGTTTCCTGACCGGAGATCGTCTCGCGCAGGACAAATTGCACCACCATGAAAATGGTGAGCACGAACATCAACACCAGCAGAAGCCCGGTCATCGCATCCACAAAGCCGGGCCAGATCGAGCCCTGGAAACGTTGGCCGGTGCGGCGCGACAGGGCCATGGATCAGCTCTCTTTCCGCGTCGCCAGACGTGCTGCGCGATCCATGCCCCGGGGCCCGGCAAAGGCCTTGACCAGAAGGTCGATGTCCTTTCTGAGCTCGGCGAGGCTCTCCTGCCGCCCGGCGGAGATTTCCTCAAGGATGCGCAGCATCTGCACGTCGATCGAGCGCAGCCGCATGCGGCTTTCGGCGTCGATCCCCACATCGCCGTGGGCGCGCATCAGCTCGGCCAGGGTTTCCTGCCCCACCGCCACCCGTTCCAGCGCCGAGGAGATCGCGGCGGTCTCATCCTGGCGGCGGTTCATCTCTTCGATGGTGTCCACCAGCCGGGCCAGTTTTCCGTCCACTTCGGCGCGGCCCTTGGCGGTCTCCAGGAACATCGCCTGAAGCGCGTCCATCTGCTCTGCCATGGTATCGAGCACCCCGGCCACGAGGTTGTTGTCCCCGGTGCCGCCTTCCTCGCCGGAGGAGAAGCTGACGCGGGTGAACGAGGACAGCCATTCCTCCAGTTCGCGGTAGAACCGGTTCTGGCCATGGCCGGCAAACAGCTCCAGCAGCCCCACGATCAGCGAGCCCGCCAGCCCCAGCAGCGAGGAGGCAAATGCGACCCCCATGCCCCCGAGCTGCGCCTCAAGCCCGGTCATCAGGCGGTTGAAGATGGCGATACCCTCCTCGCCCTCCTGCGGGGCGAGGCTGCGGATGGTGTCCACAACCGCCGGAACGGTGGTGGCGAGCCCGTAGAAAGTGCCGAGAAGACCGAGAAAGATCAAAAGGTTGACGATATAGCGGGTGATTTCGCGTTCTTCGTCGATGCGTTCCGCCACCGAATCGAGGATGGAGCGGGTCGAGGCCGATCCCAGCTGCATCCGCGCCCCGCGCGAGCGCAGCAGCGCCGCCAGCGGCGCCAGCATCGAGGGCGCGCGATCCTCATCCGTGGTGACCCCGGCGGCGAAGCGTTCAATCCAGCGTACCGAATTGATCAGCTGCAACACCTGCCAGAAGGTGGCCAGCACCCCGATGACAAAGACAAAGGCGATAAACCCGTTCAGATAGGGGTTGGCCTCAAAGACCGGCATTACCCGTGGCAGCGCCATGAAGGCCCCTGCCCCGGCCAGTCCCAATGCGATCAGCATCATCACAACCTGACGCACCGGCTGTGAAAACTGCGGCCGGCGTTCGCGTTCCTGATGCGCCATATGCGTGCGGCTCCCGATAGGCTTGCTCGTGGTTCTGCGCCCGCAGCCTAGACCGAAAGTCCCAAGATCGCCAAGGATTTATGATAAAATCTGCTGCACCCGCTGCGTGAGCCAGCTGAGGTCCGGATCGCTGAGGCCGATTTCATCCAGATGCCCGGCGGTGTTGAACAGATATTCGCTGTTGGGACCACGCCCGCCCACCGCATGGGCGATGATCTGCGCCTGTTCTTCCAGCTCAAGATGGCAATATTGCACATGGTGCGGGTCGATCACATAGACCACCGCGTTCACCACCTCGCCGCTGGCCAGTTCCACATCGAGAAAGCGCTCCACATAGGCCGAGGAGATCAGTTCGCGCTCGCGCAGGGCGGCCAGCGTTGTCTCCTCGTGACCGGGTTCGACCCGCAGGGCCAGCCCCTTGCAATGGGCCGCGTCCTGCGCATCCAGCGCCAGCACCAGGCCGGGGATCTCTTCGCTGCCGCGGTGGTGGATCGAGCGCATGCAGAACGAGCGGGCATAGCCATGCAGCGTTGCCACCTCGCTCTGGGCGATCGGGAACTCCGGGTTCCACAGGAGAGAGCCGTATCCAAATACCCACATCGTCATGTTACTGGTCCTTTGTTTCGGGCGCCTGTAAACAGCAAAACGGGCACGAACAAAAGGGGCAGTGCGGCATGAAACGCGGTCTGAAGATCCTTCTGGGGCTCTGTGTGATCTGGGCGCTCTACTGGGCCGTGGCCGCCTGGGGTCTGCGCCAGAGCGTGGCGGGCTGGTTTCAGACGCAGGCGACGCGTGGCTGGCAGGTGGAGGTGGGCGAGATTGCTCCCGCTGGCACGCTGGGCGGTTTTCCCTGGCGGCATGTGACCCGCATCGATCTGCCCGCGCTGGCGGACCCCGGCACCGGGGCGGCCTGGCGCGCTCAGTGGCTGGAGCTGCAAAGCCCCGCGATCTGGCCCGGACATCAGAGCCTGCGCTTTGCCGATGGCGATCAACGCCTGTCCTATTATGACCAGACGGCGGTGATTTCGACCGAAGGGTTGCAGGCGGATCTGTTCCTGGCCCCCGGTCTGGCGCTGGAGCTGGAGGAGTTGGGGCTGACCTCAGGCACGTGGCGCATTGGCGACGGGCAGCAGGACATGCTCTCGGCCGACGACCTGGATCTGCGCATGGTGCAGGGGGAGGCGGCCGAATTCTATCGCATCCACGCCGCGGCGCAGGCGTTCCGCCCCGGTTCCGGGCTGCGCCGCCTGCTGCGCGCCGCGCCCGAGCTGCCGCAGACGTTCGAGACGCTGACGCTGCAAGCGGATGTGACCTTTGACAGGCCCTGGGATCGCAGCGCATTGGAAGAACGCCGCCCGCAGCCGCGCCGGATCGACCTCGCTTTGCTGGACGCGCGCTGGGGCGAGATGCGGCTGAAGGTGGCGGGCACGCTGGATGTGGATGCCGCCGGGATCCCCACCGGCGAGTTGGCCTTGCAGGTGGAGGCCTGGGCGGCGTTCCTCGACATGGCGCAGGACACCGGGCTGATCTCGGCCACGGCGCGGGACCAGGCCAGCCGGGTGGTGACCCTGCTGGCGCGGGCCAGCGGCAACCCGGAGGATCTGGACATCACGCTGGGCTTTCGCGGCGGTTATATCACCATCGGTCCGATCCCGCTTGGCCCCGCACCGCGCCTGATCCTGCGTTAAAGTCGCCGCCGCTGCACCAAGAAGGGGACGGGGGCGCTCCCGCCCCTTGCCGCTGCGCCCTTGCAGGGCACATCGTCCCGCGTTGGGCATGGCGCCGGGCCAGTCGGCCCGGCGCCGCAGCCAGTCCCGACCCGGGACTGGCTGCCCGGCCCTACCCCGCCAAGGGGTGCGACTGCAACAGTTGAGCGAGGTCCTCGCCCGGCCAGTCCGCGCCGAGGCCCGATCCGGCGCGCCCGGCTGACGAGGGTCGCGCACCTGCGGGGGCGGGAGCGCTCCCCCCTCCCCGGCACCCTGCGGGATCAAACGTCGCGCGCCGGATCAGCGGCAGTAGCGTCCGCGGCGATGACGCGCGACATCAAGGTGGAAGTGGTCGCGGTGATAGATGTCTGCTTCCGGCCCCAGCACGGTGCGAAACGGCCCGCAGGCGGATTTCCACATGCGCCGCAGCGCCTTGCGTGTCGGTTTGTCGCGCCACCCTTTCAGCACGCTCACCGTGGTGCCGTCAGCCAGGACAAAGCCGGAGATATCGATCGCCCGGCCCCGCCCGTGTTCGGAGATCCGTGCGCCGGGGCGGTTGTTGCGCGTCCGGCAACTGTAACCGGCCGCCACCCGCAGCTGCACCACCCGGTTGGCGCGGCCAAAGGCTTTCTCCACGTCGCGCGACACCCATTTATTCAGCGCCTTTGCCGTCTCGCAGGTCATCAGCGCCGACCGGCTGAGCGTCACCCCCGACACCGACCGCACCCGCACCGCATCACGCGCACCGCAGCCCTTGAGCTTGCCGGGAATATCCCCCGCCTTTTCGCCCTGAATGTCGATATCGCCGCAGACAGAGCCGCGTCGCCGTTTGGCGCGCCCAAAGAGCACCTGCTGCATGAACTCCGGCGTGCGCATCATCGGGCGCAGGGTTTCACCCGGCGCCACCGGAACCAAGTCCACCGGACGGGCGGCGGCGGCGAGGATCTGTGCAGACACGGGCCGGATCTGCGGGCGCATCTGCGGCGTGGGCGCCGTCAGTGTCGCCGCCACAGCAGAGACCTCGGTGACCTCGGTCAGCGCCGGGTCTGCCCCGCGTTCCAGCGGCGGGCGCGGGGTGGTTTCAGGCGCGGCGGCAACCAGCCCGCAGCCGGCATGGATCAGCACCATGGCAACGCCAGCCAGCCGGACCACCCCGCGCGCCCTCATTTTTTCGGCCCGCGACCAAAGTCCGGCGCGGCAGTGTCCTGACCGGCCTCGATAATGCCCCGCCGAATGGCACGGGTGCGGGTGAAATAGTCGTGCAGATGCGCGCCATCCCCGGTGCGGATCGCCCGTTGCAGGGCAAAGAGCTCCTCGGTGAACCGGCCCAGAATTTCCAGCGTGGCGTCCTTGTTGGTCAGGAACACATCGCGCCACATGGTCGGGTCCGAGGCCGCAATCCGGGTGAAATCGCGAAACCCCGCCGCAGAATACTTGATCACTTCGCTATCGGTCACGCGGCGCAGATCATCTGCCACACCCACCATTGTGTAGGCGATCAAATGCGGCGTGTGGCTGGTCACCGCCAGCACCAGATCATGATGATCGGCGTCCATCTCATCCACATGCGCGCCCATCCCTTCCCAGAGGGCGCGCAGCCGCGCCACCGCCTCCGGCGCGCTGCCCTCCACTGGCACCAACAGGCACCAGCGGTTGTCAAACAGCTCGGCAAAGCCCGATTCCGGACCGGAGTGCTCGGTCCCCGCAAGCGGGTGTGAGGGCACAAAATGCACGCCATCCGGAATATGCGGCGCCACTTCCTCGATCACATGGCGCTTGACCGACCCCACATCGGAGACCGTCGCGCCTGGCATCAACGCCGGTGCAATCTCGGCCGCAACCGCGCCCATTGCCCCAACCGGCACGCAGAGCACCACGAGATCTGCGCCCTCAACCGCCGCACGTGCGGTGTCGCAGACCCGATCACACAGACCAATCCGGCGCGCGGTATCGCGGGTCTCGGCGCTGCGCGCATAGCCGGTGACTTCCCCCGCCAGCCCCGCCCGTTTGATGGCCCAGAACATCGAGGATGCAATCAGCCCAAGACCGATCAGTGCCACGCGGTTGTAGACGGGTTTGGCCGACATATCGCTCATTGTGCCGCCCCGGCCTTGAAGTCCTGAACCGCGCTTGCAACCGCGCGGCAGGCGGTCTCGTCTCCGACGGTGATCCGCAAGGCGGTGGGCAGGTTATACCCAGCCACCCGGCGCACGATCAGGCCGCGTTTTTTGAGGAAATCGTCACAGGCTTCCGCCTCTGCTTGGGAGGCAAAGCGCGCCAGAATGAAGTTGGTACAGGATGTGTCCGACGGCACGCCCAGCCCGGCCAGTTGATCCGCCAGCCAGCCGCGCCATTTGGCGTTCTCGACGCGGCAGGTTTCGACATACGCACGATCCCGCACCGCGGCCTCGGCCCCGGCAAGCGCCGTCACCGAGACATTGAACGGCCCGCGCACGCGATTGAGCACGTCGATGATCGGCTTTGGCCCGTAGCCCCAGCCCACACGCGCGCCCCCCAGTCCGTAGATCTTGGAGAACGTGCGGGTCATCACCACGTTTTCACGCGCCTCAATGAGGGATGCCCCGGCGTCAAAGCCCTCGACATACTCAGCATAGGCCCCATCCAGCACGAGGATCGCACCCTCTGGGATACCATCGGCAAGGCGCGCCACCTCGGCCTCGGAAATCATGGTGCCGGTGGGGTTATTTGGGTTGGCGATAAACACCAGCTTGGTCTGCGGCGTGCAGCCTGCCAGGAGCGCATCCACATCCGTGACACGCTCGCGCTCCTTGACCTCGACCGGGGTTGCGCCCGCGGCCAGCGCAGAGATGCGGTACATGGCAAACCCGTGCTCGGTATAAAGCACCTCATCCCCCGGCCCGGCATAGCACTGGCACAGAAAAGCGATGATCTCATCACTGCCCGCCCCGCAGATGATGCGCTCGGCATCCAGCCCGTGGGTTTCGGCAATGGCGGTGCGCAGGGCGGTATGGTCGGAGCTCGGATACCGATGCATGCTGGTGACAGCCTGCGCCATCGCCTCCACCGCCTTGGGGCTCGGGCCCAGCGGGTTCTCATTGGAGGAGAGCTTGGTCACATTGCTCACCCCGTCCACATGGGCTGCGCCACCCTGATAGAGGGCGATGTCCATGATACCGGGTTGCGGTGTGATTTGGGTCATATCGTTGAGCTCCTTCGCGAACCTGTTTGTCATAGCGCCCTCGGCGCAATGGGAAAAGCCGCAACTGTGCTCAATGCTTCATCAACACACCTATGGGGCAGTCTGTCGCTGCCAGAGCACGTCCCCCTTCGCGCGCACGGGGAGGCTCCCGCCCGTCGTCCGTGCCCCTTTGGCCACGTCCGCGCCACACATGCCCCCGTGTTCTCGCTTGCCCCGGATCTGGCAGATCCACCGCAGCAGGGCACATCCTCCCGTTGGGCCGGGCCGCGCCGCGTGCCCTTCGGGCACGCGGCGCGGGTCGCCTCGGGCAAAGCCCGAGGCGAAACACCTCAATCACAACGTCTATTCATAGATTATACTGAGGGATCAGGCCGCACGCGGCTGGAAGCGTGCGGTGCTCGGGTCGGCATCATAGGCGGCAGCGATTTCTTCCGCCTCCGCCACCAGCCTTGCAACGCTCTCGATCACATAGTCCGCGGTCGCCTCCTCCATCAGATAGGAGAAGTTGAGCCGCACCCAACCGGGTTTTTGCAACTCCCGCCCGGCGAGAAGATCCCCGAGCAGGGCCTCGGACTGTGGCTGGTCGATCTCCAGCAGACGATGCGCATAAGGCCCCGCGCAAGCACAACCGCCGCGCGCCTGAATGCCATAGACATCGCTCAACATGCGCGTAAACAACTGCTGATGCACCGGCGCGTCGGATGCCCCGGCCACGGTGAAGGAAAAGATCGGCAAGCGATGGGCGCTCTCATGCCCCAGAAGCGTCAGCCCCGGCACATCCGCCCAAGCCGCGCGCGCCTTGGCGGCATAGCGGGCTTCGCGCGCCTCAATGTGGTCCTGCCCCACGGCCTCCTTGACCAAGAACGCCAGCGCCGCGCGGATGTCACCCACCACATTTGGGGTCCCCGCCTCCTCGCGCGCAGCCAGACTGTCCGCATAGCGGTGCGACCACGGCGACACAAAACTCACCGTGCCACCACCCGGCCACGAAGGATTACACACGCGCACCGCATCCCGGCGCAGCACCAGCACGCCCGAGGCCCCCGGCCCGCCCGGAAACTTATGCGGCGAGACCACCACGGCGTCCTTTGGCTCTGCCCCATGCGCGCCCATATCGATGGGCAGATAGGGCCCGCCACCGGCGTAATCCCAAACCGCAAGTGCGCCGTGCGCGCGCAACAGCCGGGTCACCGGATCGGGATCGGTGATAATCCCCGTCACATTCGAGGCCGCCGAGAAACTGCCGATTTTCAGATCTGCATCCGCATGCGCGACCAAGGCCGCCTCTAGCGCCACCAGATCTACCCCGCCATCGATGCCTTCGGGAATTTCCACCACCTCGGCGCGGCTCTCGCGCCACGGCAGGATGTTGGAGTGATGCTCATAGGGGCCGATGAACACCACCGGGCGCGTGGCCTCATTGATCCCCAAAAGCTTCACCAACCGGTTCAAACCCGCCGTGGCACCGGAGCCTGCAAAGATCACCTCGCACTCCTCCCCCGCCCCCGTCAGCCGCGCAATCTCAGCCCGTGCGTCGCGGCGCAGGCGGGTAACATACTGGCCGCAATAGGAGGCCTCGGTGTGGGAATTGGCATAAAACGGCAGCAGTTTTTCGGAAATGAACGTTTCGACCGGGCGCATCGCACGCCCCGAGGCCACGTAATCCGCATAGACCAGCGGCACATCGCCGTTGAGACCGGGGATCATCACCCCCTCGCCAATCAGCGTCTGAGCCAGCTCCCCAGCATCCGCTGTGTCTTTGATCGCCGTTTTGAACTGTTCAAGGATCATTTTCACGCCCTCATTGCCATTTGAGCAATGATAGACCACCAGTGATTGGTCATTTTCACACAATTCCACAGATGACAGTCCCAAATTCATATCATATGCTCCACATATGTCGAAAAACATCGATCAAATTGACCGCGATCTTTTACGGGCCCTGCAACGGAATGGCAGCCTGTCGCAACGCGACCTTGCCGAACGAGTCGGCCTGTCGCAAAACGCCTGCTGGCGGCGGCTCAAGGCCTTGCAGGACAAGGGCATCTTGCGCGGCACCCGCGCCGAAGTGGATCGCAGCCAGCTTGATCTCGGTCTGGTGGTCTTTGTGATGCTGCGCACCCGGCATCACTCGGCCGAGTGGCTGGCGCAGTTTCGCCGCCATGTGCTGACGATCCCGGAGGTGGTGGATTTTCACCGCATCGGTGGCGATTACGACTACCAGCTCAAGGTCGTGACCCGCGACATGGCGAGTTATGACAAGGTCTATCAACGCCTGATCGCGGGTGTCGAACTGGACAGCGTGACCTCCTATTTCGCCATGGAAGCCATTGCCGAAGGACGCCCGCTGCCGGTCTGATGGGCGCGCGCCTCGTGATCACAACGCGTGGTCACAACGCATGACCTCAGGTGGTGAGAACCAGTTTCTTGCCCACCGCTGTGGGCGTCTCGCGATAGTCGACAAATCCCATGGCGCTGTAATAGCCCAAGCCCTGTGCGTTATCAGCACCGATCTGGGCGTCGATGGCGGGTAAACGCGCATCCTCTGCCGCCGCGCGCGTCACGGCAAACAAGGCGCGCCCAATCCCCTGCCCGCTGGCATCGGGATGCAGATGCGTGCCGATCACGCCCCAGCCCACCGGCGCGCCATAGGGATTGCCCTCCGGCGCGATCTGCAGGGACTGAAACCCCAACAGCCGCCCCGCAGCATCAACCGCGACCGAACAGGCGATGCGATTGTCATTCTCAATGTAAGTCTCGCGTACAAATGCCGCGTCTCCTGCGGTCTTACGCCTGCCCGCCTGACGCAAGGCCTCCAGCACGGCGGCAATGCCGTCGGCGTCCGCTGGCACGGCCGGACGAATGTCTATCATATGTGTTCCAATGGCTTACGTGAAAAATGAGGGGCACAGGTCGCGGCAAACCCGCCCCTGCTCCCTTTCGAAATCAGTGCCCAAACGCCGCATTCGGCATCCATTTGGGACGTTTGCCCGCAGGCCCCGCCCGCATGTGCAGACAGGCGGTATTGGTGCGCTGGAACCACAGCGCCTTGAGCGGATACCACCCGGCCTTCGGCACCTCGACCTCAACCGCAAAGGTCTCCTCGCAGGGCTGGCGGCCATCAAACTCACCCACCACCTGACCGCCGACCACCGCGTGCAGGCCATCATTGGTCAGAAAATCAATCGTGTAGACGCCCGGCGCATCAAAGCGCACATAACCGCGAATATCGGCCACCACCCGCTCGGCACGTTTGGCGGTCAGCACATTCTGCCCCAGCTCGGTGTCGCGGTAATCCAGCCCCGTGAGCGGCGATCCCTGCTCCACCCGGTATTTCAACGCATTGCGGGCCGCGCCCAGGCTCTTGACGTCGGAGGGATAGGCATAGCGCACCGACAGCCCGGGCTTCAGCCCCGAAGGCTGCGGATCCGCCGGTGTCAGCTTCAGCGGCGCCGCAAACGCCATCGCAGAAAGCCCCGCCACGCAGGCTGCGGCCAGGGCAACGGATCGAAGGGCGGCGGATGTGATCGACATGATATTCTCCCAATCTGTCCGGTCCGCGCGTGACAATATCGGTCCCGGCGCCGGTGTCAGCGCCACCATAGGCCCCGCAACCGCCGTTTCCCAAGCGATTCCTGACGTCACCCCCAACCGCGCCGTTCCCATGCAAAAAGCCGC
Source organism: Epibacterium sp. MM17-32 (assembly GCF_022348205.1). NCBI lineage: Bacteria > Pseudomonadati > Pseudomonadota > Alphaproteobacteria > Rhodobacterales > Roseobacteraceae > Epibacterium > Epibacterium sp. MM17-32. Next base: position 413,992 of record NZ_JAKRFC010000003.1, read on the forward strand.
CCCGGGCAGGAGCGGCTTTTCCATGTCTCGTCTCCGGAGGGCCCGCCAGGGGCCGTCGGATCAGTTCTTGGCGTAGAATTCGACCACGAGGTTCGGTTCCATCACCACCGGGTAGGGCACATCGGCCAGCGCGGGCGCGCGCACGAAGGTGGCGGTCAGTTTGGAGTGATCGGCTTCGATGTAGTCCGGAACGTCACGCTCGGCCAGCTGCACGGCCTCCAGAACGGCAACGTTCTGCTTGGACTTTTCACGCACCTCGATCACATCGCCTTCTTTGACGCGGTAGGAGGGGATGTTGACGCGCTTGCCGTTCACCAGCACGTGGCCGTGGTTCACGAACTGACGGGCCGCAAAGACGGTCGGCACGAATTTGGCGCGGTAGACAACGGCGTCCAGACGACGCTCCAGCAGACCGATGAGGTTCTCACCGGTGTCGCCCTTCACACGCTCGGCTTCGCCGTAGATGCGACGGAATTGTTTCTCGGTCAGGTCACCGTAGTAGCCTTTCAGCTTCTGTTTGGCGCGCAGCTGAATACCGAAGTCGGACAGTTTGCCTTTGCGGCGCTGACCGTGCTGGCCGGGGCCATATTCACGACGGTTCACCGGGGACTTCGGACGGCCCCAGATGTTTTCGCCCATGCGGCGGTCAATTTTGTACTTGGCAGACGTGCGTTTGGTCACGGCTGATCTCCTTCTTTAGTGGCATTGCAAGGTAGATCCGAAAACCGGTTCCCACTTTTCGGCTTGCAATCGCGTCTGCCATTGCACCGTCAGCGTTCCCCTGCTCCAGAAAACCTGCAACAAACGAAGGGCGTTGTCCTCTTGGGTTTGGGTCTTGCGACCGCCCACCATGACAGGCATCCCCTTGCGGGGGCCACCAACACCAATGAAGCCGCGCTTCTACAGCACCCCCTGCCCGTGTCAAGAGCGATCCGGCAGTTTTATGCCCGCCCCTTTCGCAAGAGCAACCGCAACAGCCGCAGCCCAGATCAAGGGGCGCAGGAGAGCCCCAACGGCTTTCCCCTTGTGGGAAAGCTCCGGCCTGTGCGCCGCAGGCGCTCCGCTAGGCTGCGTCGTGCAAGAGGATTGCGGCCTCGGACGCCGACAGGTTGCGCCGCGCAAACGCCCCGTAGCTGGCCGGATCCTGTTCGACCCCCGGCAAGCGACGCAGCAAGCGCTTGCGGTCGCTGTCATCCAATGCGGTCAGGGCGGCGTTTGCAGGATGGAAGCTCTCGGTCTCAACCCCATTGGCCCAGATCACCTGATGGTGCTCCAGCAGCAGATGCACATAGGTCACCTCGCGCACGCCGTGATCGACCGCGATGGTGCCGCCATTGATCAGGTCGCGCGCCGCCACCAGCACCTCCGGCGCGTTGAACAGCGCCTGCGCGGCACGGCCACGCACCAGCATGCGGTGTTCCGGCGACACCAGCAATTCGCATTCGGGGCGATCAATCCCCAGGGCCCCGGCCCGGATGCGCACCGGTCGCAGCTGCGGCATCACAAACAGCCGCGCCCCGCTCATCCGGCGCGTGCCGATCCATTGCACCACCTGGGCGCCGTTGTCGCGGGTTTGCACCCGATCGCCTTCGCGCAGGGTCTCCACCGGCTTCGGCCCGTCCGGTGTCGCGATACGGGTGCCGGGGGTAAAGCAGATCACGCCGGGGTCTCGCGGCGCCTGATCCGCCCCCATTCGGCCCAAGGCCTGATGCACCACCCAGAGGTCGGTGTTGCGGGGCGGGATTTCATCGACAAACATCAACAGCGGCGACCGCCCGGGGCCGGCCTCGATCACGGTGACGGTATAGCTCTGCACCCCATTGGTGACGACAAAGCTGCTGTCCATGACCGGATCATCAACATCAATGGCATGAATATCACTGCGATTCTGCACGGCCGCGCCGACGAGGCGGCGCACCGTGCGCGCCGCACGACGCCGAAGGTCCTGTTCCCCATCTGCCATATCCAGACGCAACAGCTCTGATGGCCCGTCCACGCGCACGGCCTCCCCATGCCAAGACCACGCAGCGCCCACCTCGAGCGCCGCAACAGGTGCCGCCTCGAGACCATCAATTTCCGTTTGCGTCCAGGAGATGACAAACGTGCCGCAAAAGCCCGTCTTCATCCGCTCTAGCCTGCCTCAGTTGAGTTTATCTCAATTATTAATGAAGCGTTAACAAATCAGGCCCCTAGGTGGAAGACTTAATCCCCGGGGCCGGTTTGCTTTTGACCCGGAGACCGTGACGAAAAAACCACGTCAGAAGGTCCAGCGCAGCCGCAGGGAGCCGACGATCTGGCCTGTGTCCTGACCAGAGAACTCCTTGCCCAGATAGGTGATGCCATAGAAGAAATCGCGCCCGTCGCCTTGCCAGTGCAGCCCCGCGCGCAGGCGGTCGCGACGTGAATTCAGCGCGTATCCGCGCCCTTCCGGCAGGTAGACCGACTGTGCCACATGCGCCACATCGCCCCCCAGCGTGAAACTCAGGCCACGGGTATCATACATCGTCCGGTAGCGCTGGCCCGTCACCGGATCGCGCACCAGGAGTTCGCCCTGCCCGGCCGTGCCCAGAGTCAGGTCCGCGCCGATTCGCACCAAGGTCTCATCCCCGGCGCGCGCCTCGACAAAGGGGCGCAGACGGCTGCGCGGGCCCAGCGTGATGGTTTTGCCCAGCTCCCCGACCAGCGTGGGGCGTATCGTGTTGGGGATCTGCGCATCGCGCACCGCATCCGACGGGCGCGTGGTGTTGGCCAGATCATGCAGCGCATCCTGAAACCCGTCGAGCCCGGTTTGCGGGCCGATAAAGACCAGATCGCCGCCAAGCGAGATCTCCAGTGACCCGCGCTGCATATGCGTGTGCAGCCCGAGCGACAGGGCCCCCGCCCAAGGCCGATCACCGGCAGCCGGATTGCGCAGATTGTCCGGGGCGATGATCTGGCCAAGAAAGCGCAGCTCCAACAGCTCTCCGAAGGTCGCAGGGGCCTGCCCGTCCCAGCCATAGCCGTAAATCCGCGACGAGGCGACAGACCCGGTGCGCCAACGATCCTTGCCATCGCCGATCAGATCATTGTCGATCAGGTGGCCATAGCCGATCCGGTGACGTTTCTGCGCCTCTGACGGGGCCGCCTCCGCCGCCTGCACAGTGCTGGCCAAAGGAAGCGCAATCGCGGCGCAGAGCGCCAGCGCAAGGGATCGGATCATCTGAATACCTGCTGGTGGGTTATTGGTGTCTTTAGGCCCCAACTGGTTAACCAACACTTAATGGCGCCACTAGTGCAGCCGGGCCACAGCATCCCGCAAAGACCAGCACGCACGCCCCGGAAATGCCGCGTTTTTGTCGCGATATGAACCCCTTGGCCTGCTGTCGGGACGGGGCGCTAGCCTTCGTCGACCGGGGCCACCACCGGGCCGCCTGCCTTGAGCCAGCCGGAGAACCCGTCGCTGATGTGCGCGGCCTCAAACCCCATGTCCTGCAACATCGCCACCGAGAGGGCCGACCGCCACCCCGAGGCGCAATGAAAGACAAAGCGTTTCTCCTCGGCAAAGATCTCTTTGAAATAGGGGCTGTCGGGATCGACCCAGAACTCCAGCATGCCGCGCGGACAATGAAAACTACCGGGGATAAACCCCACGCGCTGGCGTTCCCGCACATCGCGCAGGTCGACAAACACCACTTCCGGCGTGCCATGCAGGGCAATCGCCTCTGCCGCGGTGATTTCCTCGATGCGGGCGCGGGCTGCGGCGACCATCTGCGCCGATGTTGTCTTGAGCTGTGCCATCCGGACCTCCTGCGGCGTGTGTTTCCAACATTCTAGGGGCAGCTTTGCCCCCACGCCAGCCCCGGCGATAGGGCGCGCGATCACAGCGATTGACAGCCGCCCTGCCCTGCCCCAGTGTCGCCCGCAGGCTGGTAAATTATGGCCCGGTACATTGATGCACCGACCCTGCCCCCGAACATGCGAGGAGATCAGCGTGACCACAGACACGTCCCTTTCCCAATCCGCCAGTCAGCCGCGTTCTGAACCCATCTCTCTATGGGACCGCTCATCCGAGGAACCCACCTATGCCAATCCCCTGGCACAGGACGCCCGCGTCGATGTGGCCATCGTGGGCGGCGGCTACACGGGGCTGTCGACCGCGCTGCACGGCGCGCTCAAGGGGCTGTCGTGTCACGTGCTGGAGGCCGAGGAGATCGGCCATGGTGGCTCCGGGCGCAACGTGGGGCTGGTCAATGCCGGTCTGTGGCTGCCACCGCAACAGGTGGAGCAGATGCTGGGCAAGGCGCATGGCGGCGCATTGGTGCGCGAGCTGGGCGAAATGCCCGACTATGTGTTCTCGCTGATCGAGCAATATCAGATCCGCTGCGAGGCCACCCGCGCAGGCACCATCCACGCCGCACATGCCGCATCGGGCCTGCGCGATCTTGAGGCCCGCGCCGCAGGCTGGCAGGCGCTTGGTGCGCCGGTGCGCCTGCTGAGCGCGGGCGAAACCGCCGAAAAGACCGGCACCGCTAAATTTCACGGCGGGCTATTGGATGCACGCGCCGGCACCATCAACCCGATGGGCTATGTACGCGGATTGGCCCGCGCCGCACGAGCTGCCGGGGCAGACATTTCCACCGGGACCAAGGTGCATGCGCTGAAGAAAGACGGCGCAGATTGGAAGGTAGAGACAGACCGCGGCGTGATCACCGCCGGGCGCGTCGTCATCGCCACCAACGCCTATAGCAATGACCTGTGGCCGGGGCTGGCGCAGAGCTTCACGCCGATCCATTTCTTCCAGATGGCCACCCAGCCCCTCGGCGCCGAGGCCGGTTCAATCCTGCCCGAGGGTCAGGGCCTGTGGGACACCGGCAAGATCATGTTCTCGCTGCGCCGCGATCAGGCGGGGCGACTGATTATCGGCTCCATGGGGTCGGTGGTGGGCGGCACCGAGGGCCTCACCCGCCGCTGGGCCGAACGCAAGCTGCGCCGCCTGTTCCCGGACCTCGGCGCGCTGGAGTTCGCGGACGCATGGCACGGGCAGATCGCCTTCACCCCCGATCACCTGTTCCGTATCCACCGGCTGGACGACGGGCTCTATTCCCCGGTGGGCTATAACGGGCGCGGCATCACCACCGGCACGTTGTTTGGCCGGGCGCTGGCGGATCTGTTCTCCGGCGCATCAGAGGACAGCCTGCCGCTGCCGATCACCGACCTGAAACCCGACCGGGGGCGTGCGGTGAAAACCCAGTTCTATCGCAGCGCGTTTCTGGCCAAACAGGCGGCGGAAAGCCTGCTCTGACCACCACAGGGGCGGCGCTCAGGCCGAGGTGCTCAGGCCGGGGGGGCTGTCCCAGACCTGATCCAGCCCTGCGTTGATATCTGCTGCCGCCTGCTGCAAAGCATCAAGATGGAGTTCTGCGAATTCGGGCACGGATTTATAGGTGCGCAGCCACAGCACCGACAGCCCGCCCAGAACCTGCGCGCCGGCCCGGATCGGCACCGCAATGGCGCGCAGGTCGGTGTCCCATTCGCGCTCGCTGAGGTGAGCGGGCAAACGCTCGGCATAGCCGCGGGCGCGGACCTCCTCGATCCGCCGCATCAGCGCGGGCAGATCCAGCCCAAAGCGCACAGGCCCCCAGTGCAGATCGGATTTCAGCGCCTCATAGGTGGCGGCAATTTCGCCATCGCTCAGGGCGGCGAGGCAGGCCAGACCGGTGGCCGAGCCGAAGTGGCTGACCCGGCGGTTGATCTGGCCCTGTTCAACGTGGAAATTGCTGACCTGCCGGGTGCTGTCGATGATCCGCATCGCACGCGCCTCGCGGATATGGATGTCCGACGGCCAGCCGATCGCCTTGGTCAGCGCCAGCGCCCGCGGGATCGCCGCATCCGCCACCTGCAACATCCCCTTCGGCATCACCTCGGTCGAGATGTCGGGAAACACCAACAGCGTGCGATAGAGCTGATCCGCCAGCGAGCGGCGCACGATCTTGCGCGCGATCAGGGTCTGCAACAGCCGCCGGATGGTGCTCTTGGGCAGGCCGGTGGCACGGTGCAGATCCGCCAGCGACATCGCCCCCTCGCGCGCGAGGGTTTCCAGGATCTCGATGCCACGATCAAGGGAGCGGTTTTCTTTCAACATGCCCTGTCATGCCACTGAGCGGCACGATTTGACAAAGGTTTTCTGCGCGCCCGTCCCTCTTCTAGGCTGGCCGCCAGCAGGATGGAGCCGTGCGATGAATATCCTCTTTATCATGTTCGACCAACTGCGCTTCGACTACCTGAGCTGCGCCGGTCATCCGCATCTGAAAACGCCCCATATCGACCGGCTGGCTGAGCGCGGTGTGCGGTTCACCAACGCCTATGTGCAATCGCCGATCTGCGGCGCCGCACGGATGAGCTGCTACACCGGGCGCTATGTCTCCAGCCACGGGGCGCAATGGAACAACTCGCCCCTGCGGGTGGGCGAATGGACCATGGGGGATCACCTGCGCAAGGCGGGCATGGGCTGCTGGCTCATTGGCAAAACGCATATGAATGCCGACAGCGAGGGCATGGCCCGCCTCGGCCTCAGCCCCGACAGCGTGATTGGCGCACGACAAGCCGAATGCGGCTTTGACGTCTGGATCCGCGACGATGGTCTCTGGGCCGAGGGGCCGGACGGGTTTTATGACCAAAAACGCAGCCCCTATAATGAATACCTCAAATCAAAGGGCTACGCGGGCCATAACCCGTGGCACGACTTCGCCAATGCGGGTCTTGAAGGCGATGAGATGGCCTCCGGCTGGTTCATGGCCAATGCGCAGAAGGCCGCGAATATTGCCGAGGAAGACAGCGAAACCCCGTGGCTCACCACCAAGACCATTGAGTTTATTGAACAGGCCGAGGGACCATGGTGCGCGCATGTGAGCTATATCAAGCCGCATTGGCCCTATATCGTGCCCGCGCCCTATCATGACATGTACGGGCCGGAGCATGTGCTGCCCGCCGTCAAGGACCCCGCGGAGCGCGACGATCCGCACCCGGTCTACGGCGCCTTCATGGGCAATGCCATCGGTCAGGCCTTCTCGCGCGAAGAAGTCCGGCAGGCCGCCATCCCCGCCTATATGGGCCTGATCAAGCAATGCGATGACCAGATGGGGCGGCTGTTTCAATACCTTGAGGATACGGGCCGGATGGATGACACGATGATCGTGATCACCTCTGACCACGGCGACTATCTGGGCGATCACTGGCTGGGCGAGAAGGATCTCTTTCACGAGCCCTCCGTCAAAGTGCCGATGATCGTCTATGATCCCCGCCCCGAGGCCGACGCCACCCGAGGCACCACCTGCGACGCGCTGGTGGAAAACATCGACCTGCTGCCGACCTTTGTGGAGGCCGCAGGTGGCGAGATCGCAGATCACATCCTGGAGGGCCGCGCGCTTACACCATGGCTGCATGGCCAGACGCCCGAGGTGTGGCGGGACTACGCAATCAGCGAATACGATTATTCCGGCACACCAATGAGTGTGAAGCTTGGCATCGCCCCCCGCGATGCGCGGCTCTTTATGGTGACCGACACGCGCTGGAAGTTCATGCACGCCGAGGGCGGCCTGCCGCCAATGCTGTTTGATCTGGAAAACGACCCGCAGGAATTTCACGACCTTGGCCGCAGTCCAGACCACAGCGAAGTGATCGACATGATGTATGCGCGCCTCGGCCAATGGGGGCGGCGCATGTCACAACGCATCACCCGCTCAGACGCGCAGATCATCGCGGGACGCGGCGCATCGCGCGGCAAGGGCATTCTGCTTGGGATCTATGAACCCGATGACGTCCCCGCCGAGCTCACCGTGAAATACCGCGGCAAGCCCCCGGTATAAACGCACGCACCCGATGCCTCCCCTGTGGCACGCCGGGAAGGGAGGCTCCCGCCCAGGCCGCAGGGATCACAGATCCCCTTGCCCGGTTGGGCCCGGCGCCGCGCTGGCGCGCGGCGTGCCACCGCCCCACCTTCAGCTTTTTCCAAATATCTCGGGGGTGAGGGCCGCAAGGCCCGAGGGGGCAGCGCCCCCTGGCGCCCGGACCCCGTCCGGGCGCTCGGCCCAAGGCCGCTAACGGGTCCTGCCGCAGGCCGGGCACGTGCGGGCGCGGGAGGCCTGCCGGGTCTATACGCCACACTCAGCTCACATCATAATCCAGCGCGCCGATCGCCGCGTGCAGCGCTTTGAGGAACACCCCTTCCAGCGGCGTCCGCTCTGCATCCTGCCGCAGCATCAGCCCGACCGGCCCCTTGGTCAGCGACATGTCGAAGGGCAGTTCGACCAAGCGCCCGTCGGCAAGCTCATTGCGCACCACCCCGCGCGAAATCATCCAGATCGCATCGGTATCGCGGGCATGCACCCGGGCAAAGGCGCCCGAGACCGTTTCGATCCGCTGCGGTGGTTCCGACAGGCCATGGCTGATCAGCCACCGCTCCACCAACGGGCGAATGGCCGCCGTGGAGGGCGGAAAGATCACCGGCCAGCGGGTCAGATCCGACAGGCTCGGGGCCGCCAGACAGGGATGGCCGGGCCGCACCGCGCACACGACCTCTTCGGTATAGAGCTGGGTAAAGGACACCCCCTGCATCACCGCGGGATCGCCGAGCCGCCCGATCACCATGCTCACCGCGCCGCTGCGCAGCAGGTCGATCAGCATCCCGTGCGGCCCGTCGGACAATCGCAACACCGCCTCGGGCGCGAGTCTGCGAAACTCTTCCGCGACCCGCGGCAGCAGCCCCGCCGCCACGCTGGGCAAGGCGCCCACGGTGACCTCCTGGCGCAACAGGCCGCCCTGGGTGCGATCCACGCTGTCCAGCCCGTGATCGAGCGCGGCCAGGCTCATGCGGGCGAAATGGGCAAAGATCTCCCCGGCTTCGGTCAGCTCAACCCCGGCCCGGCTGCGCCGCAAGAGCGTGGCCCCGAGGATCTCTTCCAGCTCCTTCAGGGTGCGCGACATCGCCGGTTGCGTCAGCCCCAGATGCTCTGCCGCGCCTTTCAGACTGCCGTGCGCCACCGCCTCCGACAGGCATTGCATGTGGCGGATCTTGACCTGTCGAGAACGCTTTAAATTACCCATATCGGCATCTATAAAGCCGTATTTCTCATTTTAGAATACAAAAACCGCATGGTACGCTGCACTCAAAGCGGGAGGCTTGGATGCGGACACAGGTGGTTATTGTCGGCGGAGGTCCGTCGGGAATGTTGTTGGGGCAATTGTTGCACCTGAATGGGATCGACACCGTCGTGCTGGAACGGCGCAGCAAGGCACATGTGCTGAGCCGCATCCGTGCGGGCATCCTGGAGCAGGGCATGGTCGAACTGATGCACAAGGCGGGCGTCGGTGCGCGGCTGGAGCGCGAGAGCTTTCACCACGAGGGCACGCAGATCGCCCATAATGACCAGATGTTCGGCATCAATTTCAAGCAGCTGATCGGCAAATCGGTGATCCTCTACGGCCAGACCGAGGTCACGCGCGATCTCTATGAGGCGCGCGAGAAGGTCGGCGCACAGACAATCTTTGACGTGGCGGATGCCGCCATCCACGACGCGGACACCGATGCGCCCTATGTGACCTTCCACAAGGACGGGCGGGAACAGCGTATTGATTGCGATTTCATCGCCGGTTGTGACGGGTTCCATGGCGTCAGCCGCCGCACCATTCCGGCCTCCGTGCGCACCGAATATGAAAAGGTCTATCCCTTTGGCTGGCTTGGCATCCTGTCGGAAACCCCGCCGGTCAACGACGAGCTGATCTATGCCAATTCCGAGGACGGCTTTGCGCTCTGTTCGATGCGCAATGCCAACCTCAGCCGCTATTACGTGCAGTGCTCCCTGGGCGATGACGTCGGCGACTGGACCGACACGCGGTTCTGGGACACGCTGCGCCGCCGCCTGCCCGCCGAGGTCGCCGAGGCGCTGGTGACAGGTCCCTCGATCGAGAAGTCCATCGCGCCGCTACGGTCGTTTGTGAGCGAGCCGATGCGCTGGGGGCGGTTGTTCCTCTGTGGAGATGCCGCCCATATCGTGCCCCCCACCGGAGCGAAGGGTCTGAACACCGCCGCCTCTGATGTGCATTACCTCTATACAGGGCTGCTCCGGTTCTATCAGGACAAGGACAGCGACGGGCTGGATCGCTATTCCGAAAGGGCGCTTGCCCGGGTCTGGAAGGCGGAGCGGTTCAGCTGGTGGATGACGTCGCTGCTGCATCGGTTCCCGGATCAAAGCCCGTTTGATGTAAAAATGCAGGCGGCGGAACTGGCCTTCCTGCGCGACAATGAGGACGCCCAGCGGGTGCTGGCAACCAATTACGTCGGGTTGCCCTACTGATGCAGGCGGCGCGACTGACACATGCCACGCTGCATTGGCGCGGGGATGGCCCTCCGGAAGGGCCTGCGGTGGTCTTTGCCAACTCTCTGGGCACGGATTTGCGGCTCTGGGATGCGGTGATCGACCGCCTGCCCAAACATCTGCGGCTGATCCGGTATGACAAGCGCGGCCATGGCCTCAGCTCCTGCCCCAAAGGGCCCTATTCCCTCGACGATCTCGCCGAGGATGCGCTGGAGCTGTTGGATCATCTGGGTGTTGAGACTTGTATCTTTGTCGGCCTGTCCATCGGCGGCATGATCGGTCAGACGCTGGCCGCCCGCGCGCCGGAGCGGATCTCGGCGCTGGTGCTGTCCAACACCGCAGCCAAAATGGGCGAGGCGCAGATGTGGCAGGACCGGATCGCGGCCATTGAGGCGGGCGGCATTGCGGCCCTGTCGGATGCGGTGATGGAGCGCTGGTTTGCGCCTGCTTTCCTGAGCACCAACGCGCATCTGCCGTGGCGGCATATGCTGGAGCGCACACCGCAAGCCGGCTACATCGCCTGTTGTCAGGCCATCGCGGGCGCAGACCTCAGCGAGATCACCAAGACCCTGCGCCAACCAACCCTTGGCATCGCGGGCAGTGCGGATGGCGCCAGCCCCGCCGCGCTGGTGGAGGCCACCATCGACCTGATCCCCGACGCCGCGTTCACCGTGATCGAGGACACCGGCCATTTGCCCTGTGTCGAGGCGCCCGAGGCCTATGCCGGGGTGCTATTGGAATTCCTGAAGGAGTTGGGCCATGTCTAAACAGTCCCAAAGCGACCGCTATATCACCGGCATGAAAATCCGGCGCAAGGTCTTGGGCGATGACCACGTGGACCGGGCCGAGGCGAAGAAAACCGCCTTTGACGAACCGTTTCAGACGCTGATCACAGAAACCGCCTGGGGCAATGTCTGGGCCAGCGACGGGGTGTCCGACCGTGAACGCTCCATGCTGACGCTGGCGCTTTTGGCCGCGCTTGGCAATTTTGACGAGATCCCCATGCACATCCGCGCCACCGCGCGCACGGGCGCGAGCAAGTCCGACGTGCTGGAGGCGTTTCAACATGTGGCAATCTACGCAGGTGTGCCACGCGCCAACCACGCGCTGAAACTGGCCAAGGAGACTTACGCCGAGATGGAACAGGAGGCGGGCGAGAAATGAGCAACGGCTATGTAAACCGCGACCGGCGCTGGCACCCGCCCAGCATCACGCCCGACTACAAGACCTCGGTGGCGCGCGGCCCGCGTCATGCGCCGCTGTCCTTTCCCACCACTTTGGTCGAGGAAACCGGGCCGGTCTTTGGCCACGACATGCTGGGCGAGCGGGACAACGACCTGATCCTGAACTTTGCCAAGGACGGTGGCATGGCGATCGGCCCGCGCATCATCGTGCATGGGCAGGTGCGCGACGAATTTGGCCGTGGTGTTCCGGGTGCGCTGATCGAGGTCTGGCAGGCCAATGCAGGCGGGCGCTATCGCCACAAGAAAGAAAGCTATCTAGCGCCGTTGGATCCGAACTTTGGCGGATGCGGGCGCTGCATCAGCGACGAACAGGGATTCTACGAGTTCCGCACCATCATGCCCGGCCCCTACCCCTGGCCCAATACGATGAACGATTGGCGCCCGGCGCATATCCATTTTTCCATCTTTGGTGCGGGATTTGCCCAGCGCCTGATCACCCAGATGTATTTCGAGGGCGACCCGCTGATCTGGCACTGTCCCATCGTCGACACCATCCCGACCCGCGAGGGGATCGAGAGCCTGGTCGCGGCGCTCGACATGGCGCGCACGGTGCCGATGGATGCGCGGGCCTACAAGTTCGACATTACCCTGCGCGGTCGTCGCCAGACGATGTTTGAAAACCGCATGGAGGGGCTGTGATCATGGTACAACCTTTGTCCTACCTGAAGGAATCCCCCTCGCAGACTGCGGGGCCTTACGTCCACATCGGCTGCACGCCGAATTTTTCCGAAATCGAAGGCGTCTACCCGCAGGACCTCGGCCATGAGATGATCACCGGCGACGTGCAGGGTCAGCGCATCCGCATCACTGGCCGCGTCATCGACGGCACCGGCACGCCGCTGCGCGATGCGATGATCGAGATCTGGCAGCCGGACGCGGCCGGGCTGTTCAACTCCCCGGCCGAGACGCGCGGCACGGCAGATCCGAACTTCACCGGCTGGGGGCGCTGTGCCTCGGATATGACCACGGGCGAGTTTGCCTTTGACACGATCAAACCCGGCGCGGTGCCCTTTGTCGATGGCCGCATGCAGGCGCCGCATGTGACGCTCTGGATCGTGGCGCGGGGCATCAACCTCGGCCTGCACACGCGGATGTATTTCCCCGACGAGGCGGAGACCAATGCCGCCGACCCGATCCTGAGCCGCATCGAACATCAGACCCGCGTCAAAACCCTGATTGGCGAGGATCAGGGCGACGGGCACATCCATTTCGACATTCGCCTTCAGGGGCACAATGAAACCGTGTTTTTCGACATCTGAGGCCAGATCATGAGCAATCCTTGCATCCTCTGCGTGGCGATCACCGGCTCGCTGCCCACCAAGGCCAACAATCCGGCGGTGCCGATCACCGTGTCCGAACAGATCGAGAGCACCCATGAGGCGTTTGAGGCCGGGGCCAGCATCTGCCACGCCCATGTGCGCAATGACGACGAGACGCCCTCCTCCGATCCGGAAAAATTCGCGGCGCTGAAAGAAGGGCTGGAGAAACACTGCCCCGGCATGATTATCCAGTTCTCCACTGGCGGCCGGTCGGGCGCAGGTAAGACGCGCGGCGGCATGCTGCCGTTGCAGCCCGACATGGCCTCCCTATCGGTGGGGTCGAACAACTTCCCCACCCGCGTCTATGAAAACCCGCCGGATCTGGTCGACTGGCTTGCAGGCGAGATGCGCATGCACCGGATCATACCGGAGGTGGAGGCTTTTGACCTCAGCCATATCCTGCAGGCGATCCGGTTGCATCAGGAGGGCGCGCTTTATGGCAAGCTCTATGTGCAATTCGTGATGGGCGTGAAAAACGCGATGCCCGCCGACAAGGAGGTGTTCGACCTCTATGTCGATCTGGTCCAGCGCCGCGCGCCCGGGGCCAATTGGTGTGCGGCGGGCATTGGGGCGAACCAGCTGATCGTGAACGAATGGGCCATTGCCGCCGGTGGACACACGCGCACGGGGCTTGAGGACAATGTGCGGCTGGATCGCCAGACACTTGCGCCCTCCAATGCGGCACTGATCCGGCGCGCGGCAGCGCTGTGCGAGAAATACGAACGCCCCGTCGCCACCTGGCAACAGGCGCGCGAGATCCTTGACGTGCCCCTGCGCGGCTGATCTGGTTTCATCATTCCGCCTTAAAGGACCACCTGCCCTGTGAACCCGCTGACGTCGACCAACCCCTATTTTGCCGGCCTCTTTGCCGATGATGAGATCACGGATCTGTTCGGTGGTCCCGCGACCGCAGAGGCTTTCCTCGCCTATGAGGTGGCGCTGACCCGCGCGGCGGCAGAGGTCGGGCTGATCGAAGCGGATCTTGCGGCGCGGGCAGTGGCGGCGATGGCGGGGTTCGCGCCCGATGTGGTGGCAGTGCAAGCGGATCTGAAGACAGACGGCATGGCGGTGCCCGGTTATGTGCGGCAACTCAAGGCGCATGTGGGCGCAGAGCTTGCCGCCGCTGTGCACCCCGGTGCCACCAGTCAAGATCTGATCGACACCGCGCTGGTGCTGGCGATCCGTGCGGCAAACGCGATCTACCTGTCCCGGCTGGACGCGTTGAGCACCGCGTTGAAGGAGCTGGGGCGAACACACGGCGAAAACGCCCTAATGGCGCGGACTCGGATGCAGGCGGCCCTGCCGATCACCGCCGGGCATCGGATCACCACCTGGGCCGCGCCGGTGCAGCGCCATGCAAAACGGCTGGAGACCTTGCGCCCCGAGGTGGAGCTGTTGCAGTTCGGCGGCCCGGTGGGGGATCGCCAGCGCAGCCAGCCACATGGCGACGCCATTGCCCGGCTCATGGCGGTCGAGTTGGGGCTGAGCGCCCCTGAGCGCGCCTGGCACACCGAGCGCGACGGGCTGGCGACATACGCCAGCTGGCTTTCGACCCTGACCGGCAGTCTCGGCAAGATCGGGCAAGACATATGCCTGATGGCACAACAGGGCGTGGATGCGCTGGCGCAGGAGGGCGGCGGCAGCAGCTCTGCCATGGCGCATAAACAGAACCCGGTGACGGCGGAACTGTTGGTGACTCTCGCGCGCTATAATGCGGGCCAATTGCCCCTGATGCATCAGGCGATGGTGCATGAACAGGAACGCTCTGGCGCGATGTGGACGCTGGAATGGATGGTGCTGCCGGCCATGATGACCTGCACCGGCGCGGCGCTGCGTCTGGCCACCGAGCAGATACAGGCGATTACCCGGATCGGGGACGCCGCCTCGCCCATCTGACCCGCCGCCCAGAACTTTTTTCAAAAATATTGCCACCTGCTGCATCCAAATGCGGCGCTGACGGAGTCTCCCCTCTGACAGCGCACGGATGGTCCGTGCCTCAGTCAAACAGAGAGGAGCTTTTTATGCATTCCCTTAAGACCGCTTTTGTGACCGCATCCATTTTCGCAACCGCCCAGCTGGCGCAGGCGGACGACCATGCCGCCCCGATGGCGATCGGGCTGAGTGGCGACAACATGCTGCATATGATCAACGCCGAAACCGCAGGGGTCACCGGCTCCATGCCCGTCAAGGGCGTCGACAAGCTGCTGGGCATCGACCTGCGCCCGGCCACCGGTCAGCTGATCGGTGTCACCTCCACCTTTGACATTGTCGAGATTGATCCAATGACCGGCGAAGCCACGGTGATTTCCACCATGGACAAGGAACTGCCGATTGCCGAGGGCGCACCGGTGATCGTGGACTTCAACCCCAAGGCCAACAAGCTGCGCTTCATGAGCGGCACCACCAACCACCGGGTGGACATCGAAAGCGGTGCCGTGACCGTGGATGGCTCGCTCGCCTTTGAGGAAAAAGACATGCACGCAGGCGAGGCTCCGGCGATCGTCGCGGCGGCCTATATCAACTCCTACGGGCAGCCGGATGCGACGGCGATGTATGACATCGATTCCACCATCGTGGCGCTGATCCAGCAGACCTCGCCCAATGACGGCACGCTGGCGGCAATCGGCAAGCTGGGCATTGACGGGGCGCAGACCTATGCCTTTGACATTGCAACCGATGCAGAGGGCAACAATACCGCCTGGCTCGCGGCTGGTGGCAGCCTCAACACCGTTTCCCTGGAGAGCGGCAAGATCATGGAAAGCTGGGAGATCAAGGGCGCGGATGCTCCGCTGCGCGACATCACCTTCATGACGGCGAAGTGACATCAGGGTTGCACACCATGATGCAATTCGTGTTATGGTTGTGTGAGTGAGTGCGAGTAACCCCATGGTGCCGCAAACACCGGGGACATGTTACCCGAGGGGGCGCAGGCGTTATCGCCCGGCGCCCCCTGTTGCCCCCTCCCGATGCCTCTGCCGCTGGCGATCATGACGTTGACCGGGTCCGCCGGTGCCAATACGGTTGCCCGGAGCGCGCCGTCCCGCCTGCGTGCAAGACCGACGCGGATGGCCGCGGGCACCGGGACGCGCCACAGGCATGAGGACAGGCGATTGAGCGAATTGGCAGAGCGCATCGAGGCCTGCGCAAACGGGGATCGTGCAGCGCTGCGCGCCCTGATGGACACCGAAGGGTCGCGGCTGCTGGGGATTGCGATCCGGATGCTGCGCCGGCGGGATCTGGCAGAGGATGCGGTGCAGGAGTGTTTTGTCTCGCTCTGGCGCAAGGCACATCAGTTTGATGCGGCGCGGGGTTCTGCGCGGGGCTGGCTGACCACCATCCTGCGCAACCAGTGCCTGACGATGCTGCGCAAGGAAAGCTGGGAAATCGCCGAGGACGCCGGGACGCTGGAGCGCCGGCAAGATGAGGACATCGTGATGGAGGCCTATGGCAGGCTGGACATGAACAGCGACCTGCGGCGCTGCCTCGACCGGCTGGAGCCGCGCAAGCGGGTGGCGATACTCCAAGCCTATGTGCTGGGCTACACCCATGGCGAGATTTCCGGCCGCATCCAGGCGCCGCTCGGGTCGGTCAAGGCCTGGGTCCGGCGTGGCCTCAGCGCCCTGCGGGAGTGCCTGTCATGAGTGATGCAAGACCCCTGGCCGATCAGGCGATGGAAGTGGCGCTTGGCCTTGCAGAAGAGGCCGAGGCGGCCGAGCTCGAAGCCCGCGCGCTGCGCGATCCCGAGGTCGCCGCAGCGCTGGCACAGGCGCGCGTGCGGCTGTCGGAACTGGATGACACCGCCACACCCGAGGCGCTGCCCGACGACATGTGGGCGCGGGTTGCGGCCCGGCTGGATGCGGGGTCCGCAGCGGCAGAGATTGCGCCCGCGTCGGTGCCGCAGTTCGACGCCGAGACCGACACCATCCTGCCCGCCAACGAGCCGCGCGCCCCGCGCAACTGGTTCATCGCCGCCTGCACCGGGCTGGCGGCGTCGATCATACTCGCACTGGCGCTGGGATGGTCGGTGATGATGCGGCCCGACCCGACGGTGATCGCGGTGTTGATCAACGACACCACTGGTGAGGCCGTCGCCGTGGTCGAAGGCACCGAAGAGAACCTGACCCGGGTCACCCTGCTGGGACAGGCCGCAGTGCCCGAGGGTCAGGTGATGCAGGTCTGGACCAAACCCGAGGACGATGGCCCGCCGGTCTCGCTTGGCCTGCTGGCGGACAACAGGGGCACCGCGCTGGCGGTGGAGGGATTGCCGCCGCCGGGGCCGGAACAGCTCTATGAGATCACGTTTGAGCAGGCGGGCGGCTCGCCCACGGGTCTGCCGACGGGGCCGATCCTCGGCAAGGGGCTGGCGAAGGAACCGCTCTGAGCGACGCCGGGCCCGGACCTGACACTGCCACACCAACGCAAAGGGGCGCCCCGCCGGGCGCCCCTTTGTTTCTGCATCATCCCTGTCAGACGACGGCTATATCATGCGTCAGGCTGCTGCTTTGATCGACTTGTCCTGTTTCGCAGGCTTGCCCTCGACCAGCACCCGGTGCAGCGCACCGATGACCGGCTTCAGGTCCTCACGCTCGACGATGTACTGCACGTCTACATTGCGCGGCCCCTGCGAAGCGCCGAGGCTTTCCAGCCCCACATCGGCAATCGCCTGCAACCCGCGCGTCAGCACCGACAGCCCCTTGAGGTCGCGCCCGATGGCCGAGGCCATGGACAGCAGCCGCGCGGAAATCTCGGCATTGGGATAGAGGCGGGCCAAGTCCTTTTCCACCCGTTTCAGCACCGTCAGCGAGGTGTCGACGTAGTGGGTGATGGTATTGGCATTCGAGGTCTTGGACACGATACGCACATCGTGACGCGTCAGCACCTCAAGGATCGCAGCATCATAGCCCTTCACCCCGACCATATCCTGCTCGAAGACCTCCAGCGCGATGATATCCAGACCGGTGATCATCTCCACCGCCGGGCTTTCCGCCGGCTTGTCGTCGATCAGCGTGCCCGGATCTTCGGGTTCGAACGCGTTGGTCACCCGCAGCGGCACATCGGCCTGCCGCAGGGTCTTGGCCGCCTTGGGGTGGATCGCCTCCATCCCCATGTTCGACATCTGGTCCGCCACGTCATAGTTGGTGTGGCCCAGTTTCTGCGCAACGCCCTCGCCCACGAGTTTCGGGTCGGCAGAGGAGAGGTGAAACTCCTTGTGGATGATCGCCTCGCTGGCGCCGGTGAGGGCGGCCAGACAGGAGAACGTCACCTCGGAATAGCCACGATCAAACTCGCGCATCAGCCCCTCGGCGCATTGCGCATAACCTGTGACGATGGGCATCTCGGTGGCGGGATCGACGTCGTTGAGCGCACCGGAGATACGCTCCTCCAGCGTCACGTCACCTTCGTCACGCCAGCCGGAGAGATCCACAAAGCGGGCATTCACCCCCACGCGCTGCAACAGCAATGCGGTGACAAAGGCGGAATGCGCCTCGCCCAGCCCCGACAGCAGCTCGCGGATCTGCAGCATGTGTTCCGCCAGGCGGAAGTGGCCATAGCTGCACAAGCGTTGCAGGTCGATCAGGCAGTTGCGGGCGCCCTCGATCCGTTCGGCGACAAAGGCATCGGCCTGCGCCACATCACCGGCGTTGTCGAGCACCGACTCATGCGCCTTGCGCATCTCGTCGCCGACGCGGCTCAGGGCCTCGTGCCAGCCATGGTCGGATTCGGCGTCGGCAAACCGGGCGTAGACGCCCGGCTCACCGGTTTTCTTGTGTTCGAGCAGCAGATTGGTGATGCCACCAAAGGCGGAGACCACAAAGACGCGACCATAAAGATCATCCGCCTTGCGCCCGCCGGTAAACAGCGTGTCCACCAGCTCGTTCACGCGGGACATCGAGGTCCCGCCAATTTTTTCAACAGTATGTGTCATGCGTCACCTGTTCCTCAGGCCAGCTCCTCCGCAGGAGCATAAGAGCCGTCCTCGCGATGGACTTCGGTGCCGGTCACCGGCGGGTTGAAGCAGCACGCCATGTGCAGTTCTTCCTCGGCCCGCAGGATGTGCTTGTCATGCAGGTTCAGCGCATACATGACGCCGGGCTTGATCTCGTGGGTCTCGCCGGTCGCGATATCGGTGATCGAGCCCTTACCCTTCATGCAGTAGACACTCTCGAAGTGGTGCTTGTAGTGGAACTGATGCTCCGAACCCGCTTCCAGAACGGTGATGTGGAAGGAGAACCCCATCCCGTCATCAGCCAGCAGCATGCGGGTGGAGGTCCAGCGCGCATCAGAGACGGAGCGGTCGGTGTTTTTCAGTTCGTTGAAATCGCGTACGATCATGGGTCTTGGTCTCCGGTCGTCTGGTTATTGCGCGGCAATTTTGGTTTTGGCGGCCACTTCGCGGGCGGCGGTGCTGAGAATGGCAAAGCCTTCGCAGAACAGCTGCTCGGAGGTGGTCAGCGGGGCGAGGATCTTGACGACCTCGTCATTCGGACCGGAGGTTTCCACCACCAGACCCAGCTCATAGGCGCGGGCGCAGATGTCGCCGGCCAGCTCGCCAGAGCCCACATCAACACCCTGCATCAGGCCACGGCCCTTGAGATAGGCGCCGGGGATGTGGCTGGCCACTTCCTGCAGCGCGCTGGTGACCAGTTCGGTCTTGCGGGCCAGTTCGGAGGTGAAGGCATCATCGGCCCAGAACTTCTCGATCGCGACACGCGCGGTCACAAAGGCATGGGTGTTGCCGCGGAAGGTGCCGTTGTGCTCGGCGGGGCCAAAGACGTCATGTTCCGGGCGCACCAGAACCAGCGCCATCGGCAGACCAAAGCCGGACACGGATTTCGCCATGGTGACGATATCGGGCTTCACACCCATTTCCTCAAAGGAGAAGAAGGTGCCGGTCCGACCGCAACCCGCCTGGATGTCGTCGATGATCAGCAGCGCGCCATGGGCATGGGCGATCTGTTCCAGTTTCTTGACGAACTCGGCAGAGGCCGCGTTGAGGCCGCCCTCGCCCTGAACGGTTTCCAGCATGATCGCCGCCGGGGCGTCGATACCGCCGGAGGGGTCGGAGAGCATCTTGTCCAGCAGCGCGGCGCTGTCGAGACCGTCCACATAGGCGTCAAAGGGCACACGGGTCACGCCGGATTTGTCCATGCCGGCGCCACCGCGGTGGTAGCTGTTGCCGGTCGCCGCCAGCGCCCCCATGGTCACACCGTGGAAGCCGTTGGTGAAGGAAATCACATTGGTGCGGCCGGTGACCTTGCGGGCGATCTTCATCGCCGCCTCAACGGCGTTGGCACCGGTCGGGCCGGTGAACATCACCTTGTGATCCATGCCGCGCGGCGTCAGGATCAGGTCGTTGAAGCTGTGCAGGAAGGCTTCCTTGGCCTCGGTATGAAAATCGAGACCATGGGTAATGCCGTCCTTCAGGATGTGCTCAACCAGCGCATCCTTCATGTCGGGGTCATTGTGGCCGTAGTTCAGCGAGGAACAGCCCGCCAGAAAGTCGATGTAGCGGGTGCCGTCTTCGGTGAACAGCTCGGAGCCGCGTGCGGTATCGAAGGACGCGGTGAAGGAACGGCAGTAGGAACGCGCATTGCTTTCGCGGCGCGTGTAGATAGACGTATTGGTTTCCATGTCTTTGGGCATGGGGGAATCCTTTTCGGATAAGATAAATTCTGGATGAGGGGGGAGGCGTTCAGGCCGCGCGCTTCAGGACCTTGGCATCACTGTCAAGCGTGATGGTCACCATATGCTCGGTGTCATGCGCGCCGTCGAAATGGGCCTCTTTCTCGAAATGCGGCTCGTCGCTCAGCTCGCCGCCGATATCGCGGGCAAAGCTGCGGAAGAGGCCCCAGGAGGCCGCATTGTCCTTGGTGATGGTTGTTTTCAGCACGGACGCGTCAGAAATGCCGTCGCGCGCGATCAGCGCCTTCAGCATCTTCTTGCCCAGTCCCATGCCGCGCGCGGCTTCACCCACCGCGACCTGCCAGACGAAGAACGCATCATCGCCCGGGATCATGTGGCCGGAAATCCAGCCGACGATTTCGCCATCAAGCTCCGCCACCACGCAGGTGTCGCGGAAGTGATCCGCCTGGATCAAGTTGGCATACATGGAGTTGCGGTCGAGCGGCTCGCAGGCCTTGACCAGCTCCCAGATTTCGGCCCCGTCCGTCGCGTTTGGCTTGCGCAGGCGGGGCTGGCAAGTTCGGGGGCTTTCGGTCTCAGTCTGCAGGATGTCTTTGGGCATCGCTCACCGTCTCCATTTTTCGTTCGCCTATCTAAATATAGGGAAGATGTAAAAACTTCAAGAACCTCAGTAATTTTCTTCCCCTGAGTGATTAACCACTGTTTTTAAAGGGCAATACTGCTTAGCCAGACAAATGATGGGCGAAATAACATGCTTCGACTTCGAGAAACGTCGCGACAATACTTAGTGTATTGAAGGAAATCGCCATCCGTGACACTTTAAAGCGCTATGAATGACCGCCCGCGTGACAGAACCGATGAAAGCCTGATTGCGCTCAGACGAATCCTGCGCGCAACCGAGCTGTATTCCCGCAACCTGGCCCAGGCCTCCGGCCTGACGCCGGCACAGTTGCGGGTGTTGCAGCTGCTTGCGACCAGTGGCGGCAGCGCCACCCCAAAGGAGCTGGCGCAAACCATGGGCGTGGCCCAGGCAACCGTGACCACGCTGGTGGACAAGATCGTCTCGCGCGGGATGGCGACCCGGATGCGGTCGGACGCGGATCGCCGCCAGACCAATGTGGTGCTGGAGCCGGCTGGCCGCGACGCGGTCAAGGCGGCCCCGGATGCGTTGCAGCAACGCTATGTCCGCGCCTTCGAACAGCTCAAGGATTGGGAACAGGCCCAGCTGCTGGCCTCGCTGGAGCGGGTCGCGGCGATGCTGGATGCCGACGACATCGACGCCGCCCCGGTCCTGACCACCGGCGAGATCAAGAGCAGCGACCGCCCGGTCTGAGCCCTGCCCGGGGTGCCACAGAGATCCGGGTCAGGCTGACGTCAGCCGCGCATCCAGATCCTCGAAATAGGCGCACCAGGTCGACAGGCTGTTGCTGTGCCGGGCCTGCGCCTGCGCCAGATCGGCCCGGTGCCGCGCGTCCTGCGGCGCTTCGATCAGCGCATCCAGCGCACGGGCCATCTCCGTCACCTCTCCCGCGGTCACCATCTGTGCGGTACGGTCGTCGACATAGTCCCGTACACCCTCGGACCGTGTCACCACCAGCGGAATGCCGAGGTGCTGCGCCCCGACGATGCTGACATGCCCGTTCGGCGTCCGGTCGGAGCGCAAGGGAATCGCCATGCCCGCTGAGTGCGCCGCGATGGCCCAGGTGACCGGCGCAGGCAGATTGGTGTGCACCGTCACATTGTCGGGAAAGGCGATCCCGACAAGACTGGCCGGACGCGCCACCACCACCATCCGATGCTGCGGCAGGCGGCGCATTGCCGCTGCCAGCACCTGATAGTCCCGCCCCTCGCCGCCGATCGCGCTCAGATAGGGGCCGGGAAACGGGCGCGGATGGCGGGCCGCCACCGCAGGGGCCTCCATCGCCCAGGGCAGATAGGTGAAGCGCCCGGGCGGCAGATCAAACAGGCGCGCGTAGAGGTCGATCTCGTAGCGCGAGAACACCACGAACTCCTGCACATGCCGGAACCCGCGCCGCGCCAGCTCCAGCCGCCGCCCGGTCGGCAGGTCGGTGTAGTTGAAGGCAAAGGCCACATGCGGCGCCGCGGGCGCAAGCGCGCGCGCCAGCAACGCGGTTGCCAGCGTCACGTTGGGCAGATGCGAGACCAGCACCGCGTCTTTGTGCCGCCGCGCAGCCCGGATCGCCGACAGGCAGGCCCGGTACCGTCCCAGCGCCGGACGGGTGATCCGGCGTTCGATCCGATTGGCGGGCTGGCCGCTGAACGTCTCCCAGCGGAGCCGGGGCGCGTCGCAATAGGGCTCCAGAAACCGCCAGCCCGGCGCTGAAAGATCCGAAATATTGAGATACTGCATCCGGTCCTGTCCGCTTGCCCGCCGTGCCGAACCGGAGACTGCCCCAGCCATTCGGGACTGGCAATGGCTCAGACGCCCGGCACCGACATCCTATACCTCTGCGCGGCTCAGCCCTGCGGCGCCGCTTCGGTTCCCCCGATCGCCTGCGTCAGGAACCGGGCCGCCTCGATCACCGGGCGGCTCAGCCGGTCGATGTCGTCTGCACCGATCCGGCTGGTGGGGCCGGAGACCGAAATCCCGGCGATGGCTTCGCGGTTCATGTCGAACACCGGCGCCGCGATGCAGCGCATGCCGGCGTTCTTTTCCTCGTTGTCGACCGCAAAGCCCTGCGCGCGGATCGTCGCCAGATCCTGTTTCAGCGCCTCATGATCGGTGATGGTGTGGTCGGTAAAGACCTCCAGCCGGGTCGCCGCCAGTAGCCGGTCCAGGCGACTGGACTCCATCTGCGCCAAGAGCGCCTTGCCGATGCCCGACGCATGCATCTGCGACAGGGTGCCGGGCGGAAAGAAAGCGCGAATGCTCGCGTGGGTCTCCACCTGGCTGAGAAACAGAACATGGCCCTCCTTCTCGATGCCGAGGTTGGCGGTCTCGCCCGTTTCCTCCATCAGCTTGCGCAGGATCGGGCGGGCGCGATCCACCAGACTGGTGCGGCGCAGGAACCGCGCGCCGATCACGAAGGCCTGCGCGCCGATGTGCCAGAGCTGTTCCTCGGTGTCGAACTCCACCAGCCCGCGCCCTTCGAGCGTCACCAGGATGCGATAGACGGTGGCGGGCGACTGGCCCATGTCCTCGGCAATCGATGTCAGGGGCTTGCCCTGCGCCTCGCTCAGGAACTCAAAAACCTCCATCGCCCGGTCGAGCGACTTGATGGTGTTTTGCGCCGTCTTGTCGTGCCAGTCCCGGGGCCGTCCACGCGCCCGCCGGGTGGTCTTGGGGCCAGTTCCTTGCGAATCCATCAGATCCCTCCGGTTTTGTGCGAAATTCGAATTCACGATATGAAAAACTCAAGCACCTGACAAGGAACGATATTTCGGGGAACTTCCATTTTCGAAAAACGATTTCAAAAAAATTTCATCGCCGGCGGGTCCGGCCTAGGGTGTCTCAACGACGGAAGGAGACATTCCATGAGCTTTCAAAATCCCGTTTTCATCCCGGGTCCGACCAACATCCCCGAGAGCCTGCGCAAAGCCTGCGACATGCCGACGATCGACCACCGCTCGCCGCTGTTTGGTCAGATCCTGCATCCGGCCCGCGACGGCGTGCGCAAGGTTCTGAAAAGCGAAACCGCCGAAGTTTTCATCTTCCCCTCCTCCGGCACCGGCGGCTGGGAAACGGCGCTGAGCAATACGCTGTCGGCAGGCGATACCGTGCTTGCGGCGCGCAACGGCATGTTCAGCCACCGCTGGATCGACATGTGCCAGCGCCACGGGCTTGATGTGCAGATCGTCGAGACCCCTTGGGGCGCGGGCCTGCCCGCCGACCGCTATGAGGAGATCCTGAGCGCCGATAAAGCCCACAAGATCAAGGCGGTGCTGGCCACTCATAACGAGACCGCAACCGGCGTGAAATCCGACATCGCCGCCGTGCGCCGCGCCTTGGATGCCGCTGGCCACCCGGCACTGTTGTTTGTGGATGGCGTCAGCTCCATCGCCTCGATGGATTTCCGCATGGACGAATGGGGCGTCGACGTGGCCGTCACCGGCTCGCAAAAGGGATTTATGCTGAGCGCGGGCCTCGCCATCGTCGGCTTCAGCCCCAAGGCGATGGAGGCGACCAAGACCGCCCAGCTGCCGCGCACCTTCTTTGACGTGCATGACATGGCCAAGGGCTATGCCAACAACGCCTATCCCTACACGCCCGCCGTGGGTCTGATGAACGGGCTCAATGAATCCTGCAAGATGCTGCTGGCCGAAGGGCTGGAGAACGTCTTTGCCCGCCACCACCGCATCGCCGAAGGGGTGCGCGCCGCCGTCGGCGCCTGGGGGCTGGAGCTCTGCGCCGCGTCGCCGGAGGTCTATTCCGACACCGTCAGTGCCATCCGCACCCCCGAAGGGTTCAACGCCACCGATATCGTCACCCATGCCGCCGACAAATACGGCGTCGCCTTTGGCGTGGGCTTGGGCGAGGTCGCGGGCAAGGTGTTCCGCATCGGCCACCTCGGCAGCCTGACCGATGTGATGGCGCTCTCCGGCATTGCCACCGCCGAGATGTGCATGGTCGACCTCGGCCTTGATATCCAACTCGGCTCCGGTGTTGCGGCAGCGCAGGACTATTATCGCGGCAATGCGGCCTCGGCGCAGCAGGACGCCGCGTGATGAAGGACAGCGCGATGTATATCCCCACCTATGAGGACATGCTGGCGGCGCATGAGCGGATTGCCCCGCACATCCGCCGCACGCCGATCCGCACCTCGGCCTATCTGAACGAGCTGACCGGGGCGGAGCTGTTCTTCAAATGCGAGAACTTTCAGGAGCCGGGCGCCTTCAAGGTGCGCGGCGCCAGCAACGCGGTCTTTGGTCTGGATGAGGCGCAGGCGGCCAAGGGCGTGGCGACGCATTCCAGTGGCAACCATGCCTCCTGCCTGTCCTATGCGGCGATGCTGCGGGGCATTCCCTGCAACGTGGTGATGCCGCGCACCGCGCCGCAAGCCAAGAAGGACACCGTGCGCCGCTATGGTGGCAAGATCACCGAATGCGAGCCCTCCA
Source organism: Epibacterium sp. MM17-32 (assembly GCF_022348205.1). NCBI lineage: Bacteria > Pseudomonadati > Pseudomonadota > Alphaproteobacteria > Rhodobacterales > Roseobacteraceae > Epibacterium > Epibacterium sp. MM17-32. The sequence continues at coordinate 439,627 of NZ_JAKRFC010000003.1, forward strand.
CCTCGTCGCGCGAGGAGACCTTTGCCCGCGTGCAGGCCGAAACCGGCGGCGATTTTGTGCATCCCTACAACGACCCGCGTGTGATCGCGGGCCAGGGCACCTGCGCGAAGGAGTTCGTGGAACAGACCGATGGGCTTGATTTTGCGCTCGCTCCGATCGGCGGCGGTGGCATGATCTCTGGCACCTGCCTGACCCTGTCGACGCTGGCGCCCGAGACCAGGATCATCGCGTCCGAGCCCGAGCAGGCCGATGACGCCTATCGCAGCTTCAAGGCAGGCCACATCATCGCCGATGACGCGCCCAAGACCATCGCCGACGGGCTGCTGGTGCCGCTGAAGGATCTGACCTGGCATTTTGTGTCGAACCACGTGTCCGACATCCTGACCGCCTCCGACCCCGAGATTATCGACGCGATGAAGCTGATCTGGAAGCACCTGCGCGTGGTGATGGAGCCCTCCTCTGCCGTGCCCCTCGCCACCATCCTGAAAAACCCCGATGTGTTCAAAGGCAAACGCGTCGGCATCATCATCACCGGCGGCAATGTCGACCTCGACAAGCTGCCCTGGACCCTGTGAGACCCAGTAAGGGAGTGACCAAAATGAATGCACCCGTGAATTTCGACAATCTCGAAGTTGGCTATGACGTCCCTGCCCTGCCCGGCATGGACGAAGCCGACATCCAGACCCCCTGCCTGGTGCTGGATCTGGACGCGCTGGAGCGCAACATCAAGAAGATGGGCGACTATGCCAAGGCGCATGGCATGCGGCATCGCGTGCACGGCAAGATGCACAAATCGGTGGATGTGGCCAAGCTACAGGAATCGCTGGGCGGCGCGGTGGGTGTCTGCTGCCAGAAGGTCTCCGAGGCCGAAGTCTTTGCCCGCGGCGGCATCAAGGACGTGCTGGTCTCCAACCAGGTGCGGGACGCGGCCAAGATCGACCGTCTGGCGCGGCTGCCGAAACTGGGCGCGCGCACCATCGTCTGCGTCGATGACATCGCCAATGTGGCGGATCTGTCGGCAGGCGCGCAAAAGCACGGCACCGAGATCGAGTGCTTTGTTGAGATCGACTGCGGCGCGGGGCGTTGCGGTGTCACCACCACCGAAGCCGTGGTCGAGATCGCGCAAGCCATCGATGCGGCAGCAGGCCTGAAGTTCACCGGCATCCAAGCCTATCAGGGCGCCATGCAGCACATCGACAGCTACGAGGGCCGCAAGGAGAAACTCGACATCGCCATCGCGCAGGTGACCGAGGCCGTCGAGGCGCTGAAAGCTGCGGGCCTGGAGCCCGAACTGGTCTCCGGCGGCGGCACCGGCTCTTACTACTTCGAGAGCAACTCCGGCGTTTTCAACGAGTTGCAGTGCGGCTCTTACGCCTTCATGGACGCGGATTATGGCCGTATCCTCGACAAGGACGGCAACCGCATCGACCAGGGCGAATGGGAGAACGCGTTCTTCATCCTGACCCAGGTGATGAGCCACGCAAAAGCCGACAAGGCGATCTGCGACGCGGGCCTGAAGGCACAATCGGTGGACAGCGGTCTGCCCTTCATCTTTGGCCGCACGGATGTGGAATACGTCAAATGCTCCGACGAGCATGGCGTGATTGCCGACCCCGACGGCGTGCTCAAGGTCGGCGAGAAGCTGAAGCTGGTGCCGGGCCACTGCGACCCCACCGCCAATGTGCACGACTGGTACGTCGGCGTGCGCGGCGGCAAGGTCGAGACCCTGTGGCCGGTGTCGGCGCGCGGCAAGGCCTACTGACGATCAACCCCGAACTGGCGGAGGTGCGCATCGCCGCCCTCCGCCGACTTTTTATTTGCCCCGCGACCCCAACAAGCGGGTCGCGCCCAAGCCTGGGTGGGTGCGCAAGCGCCTGCCCGTGGGGAGGGTCGGGCGCGGCCCGGGCACACAGCCCGCGCCAGACGAATGGAGACATCCCATGTATATCGTTCCCGAACGGGCGATTGCCGACCTGATGACGCGCAAGGCCGCCTTTGATGCGGTGGAACAGGTCTTTGCCGCCATGGCCGCCGGTGACGCCTACAACTTTCCGGTGGTGCGCGAGGCCATCGGTCATGAAGACGCGCTCTACGGCTTCAAGGGCGGCTTTGACCGCGCCGGCCTGTCGCTGGGGCTGAAGGCCGGCGGCTACTGGCCCAACAACCTGGAAAAGCGCGGGCTGATCAACCATCAGTCTACCGTTTTCCTGTTTGACCCCGACACCGGCAAGGTGCGCGCGATGGTCGGCGGCAACCTCTTGACCGCGCTACGCACGGCGGCGGCGTCTTCGGTCTCGATCAAGCACCTTGCGCGCGAGGATGCCAAGGTGATCGGCATGATTGGCGCCGGGCATCAGGCCAAGTTCCAGCTGCGTGCCGCGCTGGAGCAACGCGAGTTTGAAAAGGTGATCGGCTGGAACCTGCATCCCGAAATGCTGGCGAACCTCGAAGAGGTCGCAACCGAGGCGGGACTTCCGTTTGAGGCGGTGGAGCTAGATGGTCTGAAAGAGGCGGATGTGATCATTTCCATCACCTCCTCCTTTGATGCCATCCTCAAGGCCGATCAGGTCAGCCCCGGCACTCACATTGCCTGCATGGGCACCGACACCAAAGGCAAGCAGGAGGTTGATCCCCAGCTGCTGGTGCGCGCCGATGTCTTCACCGACGAGGTGGCGCAGTCCATTTCCATCGGCGAGGCGCAGCACGCGGTGGCGCAGGGGCTGATTGCCGAAGCCGATGTGGCGCAGCTCGGCGCGGTCATCAACGGTGCCCACCCGGGCCGGACCTCGGCCGAACAGATTACCCTCTTTGACGGCACCGGCGTCGGTCTTCAGGATCTGGCCGTGGCCTCCTCGGTCGTTGAACTCGCGGTCAAGCAGGGCATCGCCATCGAGGTGGATTTCTGATCTCGACCCGGCGTCAAAGCACCACCACTCACAAAAACGCCCCGCAGATCTGCGGGGCGTTTTTGTGTGCTTCAGGCCGGATCGGCGCGCGGCGCCTCAAGCCCTTGCAGATAGGCCTGCCCCCGGCTGGTGATGAAATCCACCAACAGCCTGACTTTGGGATCCTGGAATTTCTTGTGCGGGTAAAGACAGCCAAATGTCGCCGGGATCGGATGCGCCTCGGGCAGGATTTCCACCAGCGCGCCGCTGCGCAGTGCCTGCGCCACCTCGAACCGCGGCTTGTTGATGATGCCGCGCCCGTCCAGCGCCCAGTTCAGCAGCACATCGCTGTCATCGGCGTCATATTTGCCCTTCACCTCGAATTTGCGAAAGCCGGACCTGGTGTTCAGGGTCCAGTAGTATTCCGGCGAGCGCGGGTAGCGCAGCAGCAGGCAATTGTGCCCCTTCATCAGCTCTTCGGGCGCCTCTGGCGTGCCGAACCGCTCCAGATAGGCGGGCGCGGCGCAGAGCACCCGGTCACAGGTGGCGATCTTGCGCATTTTCAGGCTGGAATCATGCGGATTGCCCACAAAAAAAGCCACATCGATGCCGTCGGCCAGAATATCCACCTTGCGGTCCGACATCCGCATGCGCACCTCGATATCGGGATGCGCCTCGACAAAATCCGGCACCAGGGGCGCGATGATGCGCCGCCCGGCGGCGAGTGGCGCGGTCACCCGCAGCGTGCCGCGCGGTGCCCCGGAGAATTGCGCCACCACGGTTTCGGCCTCGTCCACGGCGCTCAGGATGCGCAGCGCTTCCTTGTAGAACTCGCTGCCCACCTCGGTCGGGGTCAGCGATCGGGTGGTGCGATTGAACAGCCGCACGCCCAGATGCTGCTCCAGTTCCTTGATTCGTTTGCTTGCCACAGCCGGAGTCAGACGCAGGTCGCGCCCGCCGGACGTGATGCTGCCCAGCTCCACCACCCGGCAGAACACCCGAAGGCTCTCAAGATACGCCATTATAAGCCATTCAAAATCCTCAACACTTGCGCCGAAGCCCAGTATACATGCACGCTCGGCCGGCTTCTTTCAACGATCTGTTGAAAGTATTTCGCAAAGCCCACCATATTTCGAGGCAGTCAGAAACAGTAAACTCCCGACACTCCTGACAATCAGGAGCAGGAATTGGGAGGGCAAATGGCTCAGCAGAACGATATTCGCTTTCTTCTGAATGGTGAGGAAAAGACCGTCACGGATGTGAAGGCAACGCTCACGCTTCTGGACTATCTGCGGATCGAACAGCGGCTGACCGGCACCAAGGAAGGCTGCGCCGAGGGTGACTGCGGCGCCTGCACGGTTCTGGTCGGACGTCTGCACCAGGGCCAGCTGCATTATGAGACGGTGAATGCCTGCATTCGATTTCTGGCCTCGCTCAACGGGTGCCACATTGTCACCATCGAACACCTCTCCGGCCCCATGGGCCGCCTGCACCCGGTGCAGCAGGCCATGGTCGACTATCACGGCAGCCAGTGCGGCTTTTGCACGCCGGGCTTTGTGATGTCGCTCTATGCGCTGTGGATGGGCAATCCGGAGCCGTCGATGCAGCAGGTCGAGACTGCCATCCAGGGCAACCTCTGCCGCTGCACCGGGTATGAGCCGATTGTTCGGGCCGCGATGGCCGTCACCCAATACGGCTCCCCGGCGCATGACCATCTGACCCGGGAGCGCACGGATGTGACCGCGCGGCTGATGGCGCTGCAGCCCAGAACGCGCATTACCACAGGCCCCGAAGACGACCGCGCAATCCTGCCGCTGGATGTGGCGGATCTGGCAAAGGTGCTGGCCGACACCCCCAAGGCGACCATTGTAGCTGGTTCCACCGACGTGGGACTGTGGGTCACCAAATTCATGCGCCCCATTTCGCCGGTGGTGTTCATCACCCATCTCGAGGGCCTGAAGTCCATTGACCTGACTGATGACGCGCTGACCATCGGTGCTGGCGTCACCTATTCCGAGAGCGAGGCCGCGATCCGCGAGGCCTTCCCGCATCTCGGCGAATATTGGGACCGCATCGCCGGCTGGCAGGTGCGCAACATGGGCACCATCGGCGGCAATATCGCCAATGGCTCGCCGATCGGGGACACGCCGCCGGTGCTGATCGCCCTCGGCGCCGAGGTCATGCTGCAAAGCACCCGTGGCACCCGCATCCTGCCGCTGGAAGATTTCTTTATCGACTATGGCAAACAGGACCGCGAGGCGGGTGATTTTGTCGCCGCCATTCGCATTCCGCGCGGCCAGCCGGGTCAGAACGATGCTGCCTACAAGATCTCCAAACGCCGCGACGAGGATATTTCCTCGGTGGCCGCCGGGATCAGCGTCACCGTCAGTGATGGCATCATCACCGCCGCTCGTCTGGCGTTTGGCGGCATGGCTGCGACCCCGAAACGGGCAGCGCATGCCGAAGCCACGCTGGTCGGGCAGCCCTTCACCACAGAGACATTCGATGCTGCCGCCCGGGCGCTGGCGCAGGATTTCCAGCCGCTGACGGACTGGCGCGCCACGGCCGAGTACCGCCTGACCGTCGCAGCCAACCTTTTGCGCCGGTTCCAGCTGGAACATGACACCACTCAGGACGCACCGGTGCGTCTGGCCATCGCGTGAGGGAGGACGGGACCATGAAAGATCTGAACAACACCGCCGAGATCAAGGGCGCCGCCCATCAGGACCTCAAGCACGACAGCGCCATCAAGCAGGTGCAGGGCCGGGCCGATTATACCGATGACATTGCCGAACCCGCAGGCACCCTGCACGCCTATCTTGGTGTGTCCACCGTGGCCCATGCCAACATCCGCGGCATGGATCTGACCCGCGTGCGCTCTGCGCCGGGCGTGGTGACCGTGCTGACCGCCGAGGACATCCCCGGCGTCAACGATGTCAGCCCTACCGGCAAACATGACGAGCCGGTGTTCCCGACCGAGAAGGTGGAATTCCACGGCCAGCCGCTGTTTGCGGTGATCGCCGAGAGCCGCGATGCGGCCCGCCGCGCGGCGGAACTGGCCGATGTCGACTATGAGGTGCTGCCCCACGCGCTGGATGCGATTTCGGCCCGCGACGCTGGCATGCCGATGGTCACCGACCCGCTGAAGCTGGAGCGCGGCGATGTGGAGACTGGTCTGGCCGAAGCGCCGCACCGTGTGCAGGGCCGCGTCACTGTCGGCGGGCAGGATCACATGTACCTCGAGGGGCATATCGCCTTTGCCATTCCCGGCGAGGATGACGATGTGATCGTGCATTGCTCCACCCAGCACCCGAGCGAGGCGCAGCATATGGTGTCTCATGTGCTGGGCGTGCCGTCGAATGCGGTGGTGGTGAACGTGCGTCGCATGGGCGGCGGGTTTGGCGGCAAGGAAAGCCAGATGAACCTGTTCTGCGCCGTTGCGGCCCTTGGCGCCAAGAAGCTGAACCGCCCGGTGAAAATCCGCCCCGACCGCGATCAGGACATGACCGCAACCGGCAAGCGGCATGACTTTGTGATCGACTATGATCTCGGCTTTGACGCCGAGGGGCGCATCACGGCGGTGGACAGCCAGTTTGCGGCGCGCTGCGGCTATTCCTCTGATCTGTCCGGCCCCGTCACCGACCGGGCCCTGTTCCACGCCGACAACGCCTATTTCTATCCGCATGTCCGCCTGACCTCCTGCCCGCAGAAGACCAACACCGTGTCCAACACCGCGTTTCGCGGCTTTGGCGGCCCGCAGGGTGTGGTCGCGGCGGAACGGATGATCGAGGAAATCGCCTATGCGCTCGGCAAGGACCCGCTGGAGGTGCGCAAGGCCAATTTCTACGGCCAACCCGGCGATGGCCGCACCCTCACCCCCTATCATCAGGAGGTGGAGGACAATGTGATCGGTCGCATTGTCGAGGAGCTGGAAGAGAGCAGTGACTATCAGGCCCGCCGCGCGGAGATCATCGCCGAGAATGCCAAGGGCGGCATCATCCGTCGTGGCATCGCACTGACGCCGGTGAAATTCGGCATCTCCTTCACCGCCACCTGGTACAATCAGGCGGGTGCGCTGATCCACATCTACAATGACGGCTCGATCCATCTGAACCACGGGGGCACCGAGATGGGTCAGGGTCTGAACACCAAGGTCGCGCAAGTGGTGGCCGAGGCGTTCCAGGTTGATTTCGACCGCATCAAGATCACCAAGACCACCACGGAAAAAGTCCCGAACACCTCGGCCACGGCGGCCTCCTCCGGGTCCGACCTCAACGGTATGGCAGCACTGGATGCCTGCCAACAGATCAAGACGCGGCTGGTCAAATTTGCTGCCGAGAGCCGGGGTGTGGCCGAAAGTGCGGTCTGCTTTGGCCCCAACCACATTCGCATCGGCGAGGAGGTGGTGGACTTTGCCACCTTCATCCGCGAGGCCTATATGGCGCGGGTGCATCTGTCGGCGGCGGGCTTTTACAAGACGCCCAAGATCCACTGGGACCGCGCGGCGGGCAAGGGACGGCCGTTCTACTATTACGCCTATGGCGCGTCCTGCTCGGAGGTCGCCATCGACACGCTCACCGGCGAATACCGGGTGGAGCGCACCGACATCCTGCATGACGTGGGCCGCTCGCTGAACCCGGTGCTGGACAAGGGCCAGGTTGAGGGCGCGTTCATCCAGGGCATGGGCTGGCTCACCACAGAGGAACTGTGGTGGGATGATGCAGGGCGCCTGCGCACCCATGCGCCCTCGACCTACAAGATCCCGCTGGCCTCGGATCGGCCGCGCAGCTTCAACGTGAAGCTCGCCGACTGGTCGGAAAACCGCGAGATGACCATCAAACGCTCCAAAGCCGTGGGCGAGCCGCCCTTCATGCTGGGGATCTCGGTGCTGGAGGCGCTGTCGATGGCGGTGGCTTCGGTTGCCGACTATCGCGAGTGCCCGCGTCTTGAGGCACCCGCCACGCCCGAACGCGTGCTGATGGCCGTCGAACGGCTGAAGGCCGGAGGGTGAGGCCATGCAGGCAGAGCGGCTTCGCCAGTTTCTCGACGCGCCCGGCCCGGTGGCCAGCCTGCGGCTGACGCGGGTGCGGGGGTCCTCGCCGCGCAACATGGGCACGGAGATGTATGTGCGCGCCGAAAGCCTGTTTGGCACTATCGGCGGCGGCCAGCTGGAGCATCTCGCCATCGCGTCGGCGCGGGATTTGCTGGCGGCGGGGAACCTGTCGCACCACATGGATGTGCCGCTTGGCCCCGAGATCGGCCAATGCTGCGGCGGGCGGGTGGAGATCGCCCTCACACGGATGAGCACCAGCGACAAGGAGGCCGCCCTGCGCGAAGCAGAGGCACAGGACGCGGCGTTGCCCGCCGTCTATATCCTCGGCGCAGGCCATGTGGGGCGCGCACTTGCGGATCTGTTCCAGCACATGCCAGTGCGCGCGGTGCTGATCGATCAACGCGAGGAGGAACTGGACCAGTCCCACGCGCAGGTCGAGCGCCGCCAGAGCGCAATCCCCGAAATCGACGTGATGAACGCGGCCCCCGGCAGCGCCTTCATCGTGCTGACCCATGACCACGGGCTTGATTTCCTGCTGACCTCTGCCGCCCTGCAACGGGGCGATGCAGCCTATGTCGGCATGATCGGCTCTGCCACCAAGCGGGCGAAATTCGCCAGCTGGACCCAAGACCACTGCGACGGGCTCTCTGTCGCAGATCTGATCTGCCCCATCGGGGCAGGCGGTAGCCGCGACAAGCGGCCAGCCGTGATCGCCGCACAGGTTGCGGCAGAAGTGATCACGGCGCTGACCTCTGAAACTGCCGCATGTCACCCCGAATTCGGGGAGGCTGTGTCGCATCTCGCGGCGCAGTAACGCATCACCGGTTGCTGTGGCGGGAGGAGTTACCAGCCACATCTGCCGGGCTACCAAGGGAGGTCCCCATGAGGGATGGGAGCTATAGCTACAAGCTGTTTCACCGCAGCGACTTCAGCGCGTTCTGGGCGCTGTTCACCGACAATCTGATCAACCTGATGGTGCTGGCCGGCATTTGCCAGTTCGTCTTTCAGATGCCTGCCGAGATCGTTTATGGCCGCATCGTGCCCGGTGCGGCAGTGGCGATCTTGGCCGGGATCGCGGTCTATGTTGCGCTGGCAAAGCGCGCGGCGGCGCAACACGGGCGTGACGTGACCGCCCTGCCCTACGGCATTTCGACGCCGGTGATGTTTGTCTATCTGTTTGGCGTGATCGGGCCGATCTACTGGGCCACCAATGATCCGCTGCTGGCCTGGCAGGTGGGCATCGGCGCCGGCTTCATGGGCGGCATCGTCGCCGCCCTGGGCGCTGTCATCGGTCCCTGGCTCAAACGCGTGACCCCGCGCGCGGGCATGCTCGGCACGCTCTGCGGCATTGCGCTGGTGTTCATCGGTTCGGTGCCGCTGGCCACCGTGTTTGAAAACCCGTTTATCGGCTTTGCTTCGATGATCATCATCCTCTGGGGTCTCGTGGGCCGCTTCCGCCTGCCCTACAACATCCCCGCCGGCCTGCTGGCGCTGATCGTCGGCACCGTGGTGGCGCTGGCGCTTGGCACCTCGACCATCAACGTCGAAGGGATCGGCTTCTATCCGCCGCTGCCCTATGTCGGCGACCTGATTGCAGGTATCCAGTACCTGTTCGCCAACCCGGAGCTGTTCCTGGTGCTGGTGCCGGTGCAGATCTACAACTTCATCGAGACCATGAACAACGTCGAGAGCGCCGAAAGCGCCGGCGACCACTATCCGGTGGCCACCTGCCAGATCACCGACGGGGTCGGCACCATGATCGGTGCGGTCTTCGGCTCGCCCTTCCCGACCACCGCCTATATCGGCCACCCGGCCTATAAACGCATGGGCGCGCATGCGGGCTATATCATCGGCGTTGGCACGGTCATTCCGCTGGCGGCGATCTTCGGCCTGCTGGCTTTCCTCAACAACCTGATCCCGGTGGCTGCTGCCGCACCGGTGCTGGTCTTTGTGGCGCTGAGCCTGATCACCAACACCGCCCATTCGGTCAAGACCGAGCATATGGCCGCCGTCACCATCGCGATGATGCCGCATGTCTCGGCCTTCCTGATGGTGAAATGGGGCTCTCTCATCGGGGCGCTCGGCGCGGTGGGCGTTGCGGGCGTGCCGCAGCTGGGCGATGAGGCGCTGACCGCGGCGCTGTTGCAGCAGGGCGCGCATTTCAGTGGCCACCTGTCGCTGTCTCAAGGCGCGATCCTCACCGGGCTGATCTGGGGTGCGATCGTCGCCAGCGTCATCGACGGCAATTTCCGCAACGCGGGTGGTTTTGCCCTGGCGGCGGCGGCGATGTCGGCGCTTGGCATCATCCATGGCGCCAGCCTGCACTGGCCGGAGCTGACCAGCGTCTCCGGTGGCTACCTGATCGCGGCCGCCTTCCTGTTCATCTACCCGCTGTTTCACAAGGATGAGCATCCGACCAACAAGAACGTAGTGGTCGAAGACCCCAAGGCGCACCCGGCGGAGTAACAGATCGCCCCACCTTTAGCTGAAATCTGTCAGGGCCATTCCCGAAAGGGGGTGGCCCCACTTTGTTTCACACAGCTGCGACACGCCCCGCGCCATGCCGCCCGAACGGTGTGGCGCGCTTCCAAGTGCTGAATTCGAGAAAATCGACTCGGCACGACGGACCCCCTTGACGTTTGCGGTCATTAATTGACAAAAACACTCTGAATAACAAATCGGCCCCCGCCGAGACCAAAATACTGGAGGAGATCCCTATGATCGCGTCAACGCTCAAAGCGACAACATGCCTGGTGGTTGCCAGCTTTATCGGCACGGCTGCCATGGCCAGCGACGCCTACGGCCCGTTCCCGGTCACGGTGAAAGGCTACAGCGGCGACGCCGAAAACTCGGTGTCCTATTCCGGGCAGGTGGCCCGTCACGTGTTGCACGACAGCCTGAAAAAACTCGCAGGCAAGGGCGATGGTGGCAACAATGCCGCGCAGCTCGAAGCAATGCTGCTGGCCTATTTCGAAGGCTCCGAGGAGGATCTGGAGATCATCGCCCCCGCTTCGAAAGACGGCTTCCCGGTCAAGCAGTCCACCGTGAACGAGATTTCGTCGGGCAAGAACATCGCGGGCAAATTCTACAGCGGCGCCATGCTGGCCTGGCCTGGCAACAAATCCGGCGTCGAGGTTGCGCGCGACATGATTCGCCACGCCGCGGCCGCGGAACAGGGCTATGACGCGGTCAACGGCTACGACTGGGCACAGTTGATCTCCAAGTTCACGCTGGGCGCAATGGCCTACAATCAGGCCGTCGACAACTACCTGGACGAAAAACTGGACGCCGACACCAAACCCAACGATCAGCCCTATTCTGAAGGCGCTGCCTACACGGGCAAGGAGCATTCCTGGGACGAGGCCTTCGGCTATTTCGGCGCCCCGGCGCATACCGCCAGCCTGAGCCCACAGCAAGCCTATGCGATCGCCAAGCAAACCGATCTCGCGGCGGCCGATGCCAATGGTGACGGGGTTGTCGACCTGAAGACGGAAATGGTCTTTGGCCCGGCCTATTATGCCGCTGGCGCCGACAAGGGGGGCACCAAATCCACCAGCTATCTGCAAACCATCTTTGCCGCCTTCCGCGACGGGCGCGCCCTGATCGCCTCTGCCGAGGGCGAGGCGCTGACCGACGCGCAGCGCAACGAGCTCAAATCCTATGCCGAGGTGATCGAAAGCAACTGGGAAAAGGTCATCGCAGAGGCCGTCTTCAAATATGCAGGCTCTGTCTACAATGACCTCGAAGCGCTGAAATCCGACGCATCGGACGAAAAAGCGCTGCGTGCCTACGTGAAGCATTGGGGCGAGCTGAAGGGCTTCAGCATGGCGCTTCAGTCGGGCAAGAACAACCTTGGCGCGACCGCCTTTGACCTGAACTGGCTGGTCGGATTCGGCCCGGCCATGCCCGATGGCAAGATGGTGTCGGACATCGACGCCCACGGCAATTTCCTGCGCGAGCGCGAGATGTCCTTTGAGGATTACCAGGTCAACATGCTGAAGGTCCAAAAGGCCATGATCGACACCTTCGGCATCGAATCCCGCGCCAATGACGCCACAGCCGGACTGGCGGATCTGGCTAAAAAGCTCGGCACCAACGCATCGGCAGAATCCGACTGATCACAGCCTCTCCCATGCGGCGCAGATGCCGCCGCATGGGACACCGGCGTGCTGGACGGCATCCGCGCCCGCACCGGAACGCGCCTGCGTGAGCGCGCCGTGCCATAAGCCCAAGGAGTTGCATCGTGGAGTTTCTCGGTCATCTCGGCGACGTCTTTTCGGATTTTCACGATCCGAAGAAACGCATCTTTGTCGGCTATCTTCTGGCCGCGATCCTGATCGCGATCCTGTGGCTGGTGACCGTGCGCCGATGCTCGTTCCGGGACGCGCTGCAAAAGGTGTTTGATCGCAGCATTCTGTGGTCCGCCTCGGCACGGGCCGATTACAAGATCTTTGTGATCAACAGGATTTTCACGCTGTTCATCTCGCCGCTGCTGCTGTCGCAGCTGGCGATTGCCACCGCCGTCTATTATCTGCTGCTCGACCTGCCCGTGCTGCATCGCGAGCTGTTTTCGGACGCCCCCGTGGCGCTCGTGACCGTGCTGTTCACCGTCACCATCTTTCTGATGGACGATCTCACCAAATACGTCCTGCATCGCATGATGCACCGATGGCCGTTGCTGTGGGCGATCCACAAGGTCCATCATTCCGCCGAGACGATGACCCCCGTGACCGTCTATCGCGTGCACCCGCTGGAGGGCGTGCTCTACGCGTTCCGGACCGCCTTTGTGCAGGGCAGCGTCATGGCCAGCTTTCTGTTCCTGTTCGGCCCGAGCGTCGATCTGGTGACGGTGCTCGGGGTCAGCGTTTTCTCTTTTGTGTTTCATGTCGCCGGTTCGAACCTGCGACATTCCCATATCTCGATCAGATACTGGCCCTGGCTGGAACATCTTCTGATTTCCCCGGCGCAGCACCAGATCCATCATTCCAGCGCCAAGCGCCACTACGACAAGAACTTTGGCGTTGCCTTTGCGCTGTGGGACTGGCTGTTCGGGTCGCTGCATCTGTCCGAACCCGATACAGAGCTGACGTTCGGCCTGTCGCAGACCGAGGCGCATGCCTCCGACATCCGCAATATATACCTGCGTCCCTTTGCCGACATGTATGCCGTCATTCGGCGCCGCCTGCCGCGGCGACGCCCGCGCGCAACCGCGGCGGTGAAATCCCAACGCTGATCGCGGAATAGCCGATTTCCAGCCCCTCGGGGATCGCGCCCCAGTGTCCCCGGGTCGGCAACACGCCGCGTATTCGCGGCGCGATGGCAAAATTTCCCCGCCGCGAAGGCCCCATCCCCCCTTGACCCTGAGGCTGAAGCCCATAGGTTCGGATACAACTTTTAGGGTTTTGCTTTATGAATGTTTTTGTCCAGGACGCCCGGCTTGGGCGGTTCAACACTGTTCTTGGTCCGGATGCGCTGGTGCTTCTGCGATTTGACGGCAGCGAGGCGCTGAACGAGCTGTTCGACTTCACCGTCGAGGCACTGGCACCGCGTGATGATCTTGATTTCGACGCGCTGCTGGGCACCCACGCCACCGTGACCCTGGCGGGGGCCGATGGGCCGGTGCCCTTTGACGGGATCATCACCGAAGTGCGCTGGCGCGGTCCCGGCGAGAACGGCTGGCGCTATGACCTGCGCTTGCAACCGTGGATCTGGCTCGCCGACAAACGGCGCAACCAGCGTATCTTTCACAACAAGACGGTTGTGGAGATCCTTCAGGAGCTGTTGGCGGATTACGCCCATCTGGGCAGCCCGCATCTGGATGTGGCGCTGACGGCGGATTATCCCGAACTCGAATACACCGTGCAGTACCGCGAAAGCGATCTGGCCTTTGCCCGTCGGCTGATGGAGCGTTTCGGCATTTCCTTCAGCTTCCGCCACGGCGATGGCCAGCACACGCTGGTGCTGAGCGATGATGTCGGCAGCCATGACCGGCTGGCCCAGCGGCCCTATTTCGGCACCGCCGAAAACCGCGGCGTGCAGGGCGAGCATTTCTGGTCCTGGGGACCGGAGCGGCGCCTGACCACCGGCGCCACACGGCTGATGGACTACAACTTCAAGACCCCGATGGCGGCGATGGAATCCGACCGCATGGGGGATGCACAATATGCCGAGGGCCAGATCGAAGCCTATGATTACCCCGGTGACTACCTGGACCTCGGACGCGGCAAAACGGTGGCACAGCTGCGCTGCGAAGAGGAACGCGGCCATGACGCCCGGCACGCGGCGGCCGGCGACATCGTCGGGCTGAAACCAGGCCTGGTGGTGCCCCTGGGCGGCGGCGATGCAGTGCCCGGCGACGGCGGAGAGCATCTCTGCCTCAGCGCGCGCTATTGTTTCGTGAGCCAGGCCTATGGCTCCGTCAGCAGCGATCACAGCCATGACCGCCCCTTCACGGCGCAGTATCGCCTGATGCCGGTAGCCGCCCCGATGGTGCCCCCGCGGATCACGCCGCTGCCCATCGTGCAGGGCCCGCAAACAGCCGTGGTGGTCGGCGAGGGTGAAATCGACTGCGACGAACACGGGCGCATCCTGGTGCATTTCCACTGGGATCTGGAGAAAGCCTATTCGATGCGCTGCCGGGTGAGCCAGAACTGGGCCTCGCAAGGCTGGGGTGGCATGGTGATCCCGCGCATCGGCATGGAGGTGGTGGTCGAATTCCTCGAAGGAGATCCCGACAAACCGCTGGTCACGGGCTGTGTCTACAATGGGCGCAACAAGCCGCCCTACCCCCTGCCCGCGAACAAGACCAAATCGGTGTTCAAGACCGACACCCACAAGGGCAGCGGCTTCAACGAGCTGACCTTCGAGGACGAGCGGGATCAGGAGCTGATCTACATGCACGGCCAGAAGGATCAGGAGATCGTTATCGAAAATGACCGCTCCAAGACCATCGGTCGGGACGAAAGCAACAGCATCGGCCGCGACCGGACACAGACCGTCGGCCAGGATGAAACCATGTCGGTGGGCCGCGACCAGCGCGAGACGATCGGGCAGGATGTGACCTATCAGGTCGGGCGCGACCAACAGGAGAAATACGGCAAGGACCATGTGCATGTGGTGGGCAATATCCACAAGCAGGACATCTATGCCGATCACCTGGTCCAGATCGGCCGCAATCACGAGGAAACCGTGTTCGGGAAATCCACCCTGAACGTGACCGAGTCGATTACCAACAACACCGCCAAGCACACGCTGATGGCATTCGAGAAATTCGTCATCAAGGGCCCCGGTGGCAAGATCACGCTGGATGCATCCGGCATCACCCTCGAAGCGGGCAGCATCAACCTCAAGGGCGCGGTCAGCATGGGCGGCAGTGGCAGTGCCCAGGTTCCGACCTTGCAGAACGCCGCGCGGGACGCCCTGCCCCTGGTTGAAGAATGCCTCAGCCAGAAGGAGTGATCCCAATGTCTGGAGAGCTTGTCGGAGACGTTGCATGCAACCTGTAGCCCGTGTCGGAGACACCCACGCCTGCCCGCGCTGTCGCAAATGCCAGATCGTCAGCGGTGGCAGTGCGGTGATCGATGGCCGCCCGGTTGCGCGGGTCGGCGACAAGACCAGCTGCGGTGCGGTGATTACATCCGGCTCCGGCCAATCCCGCGATGACGGCATGCCGGTGGCCTATGTGGGCTGTTCGACGTCGGTCGGAGGCACCATCGTCAGCGGCTCGCCCAATCACAAGGTTGCGCCCTGACCCGCGATACGGTCGCGCCAGCCGGGACTGACAGCGGCAGCAAGGGCGGCAGCCACTTGGTTCTGCCCCTAGGGCGGAGACAGAGCGGCGGCACACCGGGGCGCTGATGCGCGACGGCGCGCCGCGGCCATCTGTTTCGCCAGAAAGCTCAACACCACCTGGCCCGAACCGCGCGCTGCCATCAAACACCGCTGGCGCAGAAATGCGCCGCTATCGGTTATTGCTTCTAATGTCACGGATGGATAATCTCTGCGGCGGTAAGCTGCCCCGCCGACAACATTCGGCGGTCCAAGGTCATCAGCTCTTTGGGTGACCGTGCAACACAGCACGGTGCCCACATGTCCAATACTCGAAATCCTGCCCCCGCTACAACGCCCCTATCACTCGTCAGGACCGCCCTTCCGATCGGAGCCTTCTATCTGACAGAGATCCTTGTCGGGCTGACTGATCTCGCGGTTGTTGGCGCGCTTGGCACAACCGAACTTGCGGCGGTCGGTCTGGGCAAAACCATCCTGTTGTCCGTGATGGTGATTGGCTTCGCGGTTCTGTCCATAGGGACAGTGCTGATGGCGGAAAAACCAGATCCAGCGCGCTGTGGCGCTGTTGTCTTGGCCTCTGTCGCGCTCATCATCCCGTTCGTCACCGCGGCCATAATCGTCGCACTCGCTTCTGGCGCAGTATTGACAGCGAGCGGATACGACCCCGACCTCATTGGCGCTTTTGATCGCTATGCAAGCATCTTCGCATGGGCCATAGCGCCCGCGCTTCTGCTTGCCGTGCTCAAGAACGTCCTGAACGCCATGGAGATGACGGCTGCAATCACGTGGATCTCTATTGGAATTGTTCTGGGGAACCTCGGGGCAAGTATTGCGCTCGTTCATGGCATTGGTGCGTGGCAAGGGTTTGGTGTGGCGGGCGCTGCCTGGGCGACACTTGGGGTGAACGCCTGTGCCGCGAGTGTGCTTTTGGGGGTCGTGCTCCGCTCGCACCTTGTGAGGGTGAGACGGCTTCGACGCCATGTCATCGCCCGCTTCACGGCTGACATTTTCCGCCTTGGATGGGCGGCTGGCGCGCAACAGGCGCTTGAAAGCGTTCTGTTTATCGTCGTGCTCTATCTCTTGGGGGTTTACTCAACGGTATGGCTCGCCGCCGGAACATTGGTTTTTGCCGTCATGGAACTGAATTACGCCGCGAGCGGTGCATTGGGGGAGGCTCTGGCGGCGCGCATTGCCGCGAACCGTGCCAAAGGACGTGCCATTCTCACTCGGTTGCTTCGCCTTGGCGCAACGGTTGCCGGAGCTGTTGCTGCGTGCCTTGCACTCATTGCCGGAGTATTCGCCGAGGCAACTGTCACGCTTTTCTCAAACTCCGACATATCGACAGAGGCCAGGTTCCTGATGATCAATCTGCTCCGGTGGACTGCTCCATTTTTTGTGTTCGACGCTTCGCAGATCGTCTACATCCATGCGCTGCGCGGGCTACGTCAAACAGTCATGCCGATGCTGCTGAGCACGAGCTGCTACTGGGTTGTCGGACTGGGGGGTGGTCTGTTCCTTGCCGAGGCGGCAAGCTTTGGCGCGCCGGGCGTTTGGATCGGGTTTTGCCTTGGCCTCACCTGTGCAGCCATTTTATTGGCGACACTTGCATTTCGCGCGGCCAGGCATACGGGATGAAGAAGGCTAAGGTGGTACCTGCGATTGCAGACATTGCCTCAGCCGCGGCGCATGGCGGCAGAGCCCCGCCCCCACGCGCAGGTTCGTCACCCTCCGCGACACAGACGCAGGCCAGCCCGCGTTCCAAACCACCCGCGCGTCAGAACGGGATGTGAATGTTCAGGCTGGCCCCATAGGATTCGAAATCCGACGCCCCGATCCCATCGTAGAACCCTTCGACCGCGACTTTTATCCCGCGATCCGGCACCACGAAGGTTGCACCGGCCTCCAGCCGGCCCCGGAAATCCGATTGCGATGACGCCAGCGTGGCGTCCGTCGGATTGGCCCCCTGCAACTTGTTGAAATCATAGATGCCCGAGAACGACAGATAGGGCGACAGCTGCGTGTTCCCGTCCAGGGCCAGCTGCCAGGAAATCCTGGGCCCGAACTCGAACCGCCCCAGGTCGAAGTCCTGCGAGGGGATCACCCGGCCGAGCGTATCCGTGTAGCTTTCCTGCTTTTCATAGTAGTAGGTCAGCCGCGCAAACGGGCTGATCGTGGTGCGCGCATCCAGTTTGAAATCCCCGGTCAGCCCGCCTTGCAACAGGAACCGCTCGGTGTCGAAGTCATCTTCGAACAGCCCAAGCGCATTTACGGTGTTGGAGGATTGCCCATAGGTCGCCGCAACATCGAGATAGAGGTTCTGGTCCAGACGCACCACCACATAGGGCCCGGCCATCCACCCCGTACCACTGGCCGAGGTTCCGGCGGCGCCATTGTCCTCGTCGGTGATATCCAGCTGCCCCATCACCCCCAGTACAACCTTGTCCGACCAGCGGTAGTCTGCGCCCGCAAAGAACAGGCCGGAGCGGCTCTCGAAGTTGCCATTCTCGGTCACCGCATAGGTGCCCTCGGCCCAGAGGTCCCATCCCGAGGCGATCACGGGCGCAGAGGCCGGGGCATCCGCCTCCGCCGTCTCCGATCCGGCAGGGTCCGTGGCGCTGAACCGCAGCGCAGGATCCCGCGCCGCCATGACATCCTCCGCCGCGGCCTCTGCGCCCGCCTCAGCGGTCCGGAGCGACTCGCGCCAGCGCGACCCGTCATTGCGGCGGCGTGCTTCCTCCAGCAGCGCGCGCAGGCTGAAGCGGAAGGTCGCGGATCTGCCGTTTGAGGTTGCGCGCAACCCAAACCCGTTGCGCCCCTGCTGCCGCGCCAACCCGCCTTGCGTCAGTCGCGACACCAGATCCGGTTGATTGGACACGATGGTATTGGCGCGGTTGGAGACAAAGGCCGCAATCACTTCCTGGGTTTTCTGAATATCCGCCTCTGCATCCCGGTCATTGGTGAGCGCAAAACTGACACT
This sequence comes from Epibacterium sp. MM17-32, assembly GCF_022348205.1. NCBI lineage: Bacteria > Pseudomonadati > Pseudomonadota > Alphaproteobacteria > Rhodobacterales > Roseobacteraceae > Epibacterium > Epibacterium sp. MM17-32. Next base: position 458,330 of record NZ_JAKRFC010000003.1, read on the forward strand.
GCTGAGACCGGTTGCACTTGCGCTGACATCATAGGAGGTCAGTGCCGATCCACTGGCATAGCTGGACGCCGTATCATTGGCCGTCATGGCAGAGCTGGTCGCCGTGCCGTCAGAGCCGGTGGTGACGGTTTCGGTCCGTGTCCCGGTGCTGGCAAAGACCACCGAAGCCCCGCTCGCCGGCGCGGTAAAGGTCACATCGACCCCTGCAACGCCAGTGCCGCCGCTATCAGTCACCAGCGCGACAAGGGGCGCGGCGAATTGCGCGCCGACCTCGGCCACCTGGCCGGAGCCTGACTGGACCGAAAGCCCGCTGGCCACGCTCTGCGCCGTGCCCGTGACGGAAATGTCAAACGGGTCCTCATCCGCGTCGTCAGAGCCCAGGCTCAGATCAAACCCGTAGGCGCCGCCTGCGATGGCGGTATAGTCCACCTGCAATGTGGTGGTGCCGCCACCGCTGGCAACGCTTGTCGCCGCCAGGGACAGGCTGTCCACCGTCACGTTGTTCTGATTGCTGACGCTGCTGGCCACCGACGGCGCATCAAGGGTCAGAACATCCGTGCCGCTGTTGGTGATGGTATAGGTGACCGACGTGGCGGTGCCGGGGGTTATCGCTCCTGCGATATTGTCGGTGCCGCCATCACTCAGCGCCCCACTGGCCGAGGAGGACACCTCGATTTCCGGCGTCCCGCTCGCGGTCCCGGCCACCGTGATGTTGAACAGGCTTTCATCCGCATCGTCATTGGCCACTTGCAGATCAAAACTATAGGCCCCGCTGGCTTGCGGCGTATAGGAAATCTCAAGCGTCGTGGTGCCACCACCGCTCGCCACCGTATTTGACGCCAGCGTCAAACCGTTCACCACAACGTTGGTTTCGTTGGAAATATTTCCGGCAACGGTCGGTGTCGTGATGTTGAGCGTATCGGAGCCGGAATTGGTGAACGTGTAGGTGATGACATTGGCCGAACCCGCGCTTGGGGTTCCGGGGATCGTATCCGTATCACCGTCCTCCAGAGTGCCCCCGCTCGAGGAGCCGACGCCGATTTCCGCGCTGCCCGTCGCCGTGCCGCTGATCGTCAGGTCATAGGTGCCCTCGTCGGCGTCGTCGCTGTCCACGTCCAGCTCGAAGGAGAACGCCCCCGCCGCCGTTGGCGTATAGGCCACCGTGAAGGTGGTGCTGGCGCTGGCCGCAAGGCTGCTGGTG